>JAHEHE010000004.1 GCA_024644725.1 Flavobacteriaceae bacterium
CGGTGTATTTCTATATCCCATGCTTTTTGTGTTCATCGGAAAGATCTTCGGATACGAGAAACAACGTGATAAGGCGATGGCCCTGGAACAAAAATCTGCAGAAAAAAATGACTAAGAAGCTGATTACATACGGTACGCTGGGAGTGATGGCTATTTTGTTTGCCGTTTCCTGCAAAGTTGGACCGAACTACGTTGAACCGGACGACACGACCCCGATGGAGTTTCGTTCTGCCGCAGAAAAAACGGATAGTATCATAAACCTTAAATGGTGGGAGATCTTCAATGACCCAACGCTTGACACCTTGATTCATATCGCGCTCCGCGAGAACAGGAATTTATTAATTGCTGCGAGTCGCATCGAGCAGGCCCGGGCGAACTACAAATTCAACAAGGCCGATATGGGTCCGAAATTTGGTATCCAGGCGGATGCAGGCGTTCAGAACCAGTTCTTTGGTCAGAACCTGGATCAGAACCTGGAACTCTACAATGTCCAGGGAACTTTCAACTGGGAGCTCGACTTTTGGGGAAAATTCAGGCGGGGCAATGAAGCGGCCCAGGCAGAGCTGATGGCTTCCTTCTATGGCAAACGCGCCATAGAGATCGCATTGATCAGCGAGGTAGCGATCAGTTATTTTCAGCTTCTGGATTTCAAAACGCGATTGGATATTTCGGAGCAAACCCTGGCGTCCCGGGATACTACCTTGCAGATCATTCAGGCGCGCTTTGATGAAGGATACACCCATATTATAGACGTAAACCAGGCGGAGATTCAGAAGGCAATCACCCAGGTCTCAGTGCCAGCATTCCAGCGTGAGATAGGATTCGCAGAGAATAACCTGAGCATCCTTTTGGGAAGAAATCCCAGAGAAATCATATCACCAAAGACGCTTATCGACTATGAGGTTCCAGATTCGATACCTTACGGAATTCCATCGGAACTTTTGGCGAGGCGGCCAGATGTCATGGAGTCGGCTCAACTGTACCGCGCTCAAAATGCCCGGATTGGGGTAGCCCAGGCCGCTCGTTTTCCGGCTATCAGTCTGACTGGGTTTGTCGGAGCAGGATCCAATGATTTATCTACACTCCTGGACAATGGTTTGGGATGGAGTGCAGGAGCCTCCTTGTTGGGGCCTCTGTTCGAATGGGGCAAGAATGTCCGTCGCGTTGACATAGAGCGAGAACTGGCCAGACAATCTCTGTTTGCCTACGAAAATACGGTTTTAACCGCCCTACTTGAAGTGGATAATTCCCTGATTGCGTTGCAAACGCTTCGTGATGAGCTCGCTGCCAACGAATACAAATTGAGAGCTGCAGCCAATGCAAGCTATTTGTCAAGGCAGAGATACTATCAGGGTGTTACGAGTTACCTGGAAGTCATTGAAAACCAACGCCAGGAATTCGAGGCCCGTCTGAGCTACTCAGAGAATTATCAGGCTCTCTTAAGTGCTTATATCGCCCTCTACAAATCCCTGGGAGGGGGTTGGGTGACCGAGGCAGAGCTCGAGAAATACGCCTTGCAGCTGGCCGATGAGATGAATGTCGACGAATCCGAAATCGATCGGGACAGCCTTTATTATGCGGGTCAACTCGTCGATTACTACCTCACCCCGGAACAGGAGAAGGAACGAAAAGAGCAGCGCAAGGAGCTCAATCGCAAAGAGCGTGAGATGCGGAAGGCCGCACGTCAGGCAGCCAAGTAAGACCAACCGACCAAATAAAAAAAAGGGAGCCGAACGACTCCCTTTTTCAATTGAAATACTAGTATTCCAAAACAATTAACATTCGATAACTCATCTTATGTAAAGATGATTTGGGTTCTGTCACCGTCACAAAGACCGTAAAAGTCTCCGATGGTGATGATGTCACTTACTTCTTCATGAAGGTCATCTTTTTCGAGCTTGAACATGTCAACAGCCAATTTACAGGCGTAGATTTCTCCGCCACCGGCCGTGATCATTTCAAGAAATTCATCAACTGGAGGCATGTCGAGCTCTTCCATCTGATGTCTCATCATTTTTGATACTCCGGCTTCAACACCAGGCAATCCACCCAACATGGTTGGGAAGGGAATACCTCCGGGCATTCTCATGGCCGGGTTACCGGTTGTTGCAGTATGCAAACTGTTCATATGTTCTTTGGTGATCCCGTCAAGGCCGAAGAAGGTAAAGAACACCTTGCACTCAATCCCCTCCATAACGGCACCATTGGCCATTACCAGGGAAGCATAAACATCTTCCAGCGATCCTTTCGCGCAGATGATACACACTTTTTCTAAGGGCTTTTTTTCTTCTGTACTCATGTCTTTCTTTTTAAATTATGTGAAAATTTAATTCGCTGGAAGCATTACACGCAACTTGCGGGTTTAGGAATTCCTGCAATCTTAGATGAATACTTCAGGGGTCCCTTTGGAAACAGCTTGTAAAGCCCTTTGATGTCGGTAATTCCTGATTTACCCACCTTTCGGATGGTCAGTGCCTCACCAGCTTCTGTTTTTTCTCTGAGATAATTGAGAACTTCAAAATGCTTGTCGGTAAGCTCGATTCCTATTTCACTTGCGATTTCCTTTGCAATGTTTTCGTTCCATTGATCCATATCTTCAAGATATCCTTCTTCTGAAACATTTACCTGTGCGCCTGCGATTGTTTTAACAGCCATAATAGTAGTATTTAGTTTATTATTTGATATTATTATTGAATTCTTTGATTGTAAACTTTAAAGTTTGTTATCCTTATCCTTCAACTCTGACGTCTTTTGAGACGTTTTTCATGAAGGTGATTCCGTAACCGAGCGCCTTTTTCATTTCCGGGCTGTTCATCTCACGCATGAGCTTCCAGACGGAGTAAGAAGGAACGGTCTCGGTTTCCATGCTGTTGAAGGCCTTGATGGCATTCTGCATGGTGTCCAGAACTTCGGGTTGGGTCATTTCTTTGAACGTAGTCAGTATCGAAACGATATTGTCCGCCAGTCCTTTCAAATCTTCTGGGCTGAAGCCGGTTACAATGTTGTCAATGATAGGCCCGAATTCTTTGAAGAATTTGAAATAGCCTTTCTGCTCATATTCGTTCATCTGCTTGGTGAAGTCAATGATCATCTCATTGGCTATCGGACCTACATCTTTACCCAGGTCAACGGCCATCTCCAGGGTCTCAAGTACGGTTTTGATGTTGCCGATGTTTCTCAACAAGGAAACGGCGAGGTCTGTCAGCTCCGAAGGTTCCAGGACAACCTGTCTCATGTCGAGCTCCTTTACGGTAGAGTCATACGCATCCTTTCCGACGATGCTAAGATCACTCACCAGGTCCTCGACCATGTTCGAATTCATCTTCTGACGATGCACATATTCGAGGATCAGATCCATCTTCTTGTCAAGTGCGTCAATACGCTGCTCGAGGTTCTTGTCTGCTACTGCTTCCATAATTCTCGATTTAAACTCTGATTTTTCCTGCCATTGTCATGTCGGCTTCAACAGGCAATTCCCTTCCCTTGAGAAGAATATGCCAGTAGATCCAACGGAACAGAATCTTTCCGTAGTGATTCATTTTTGTGTTCTTGAGCAATCCGAAGGGTCCTATGCCCGGTAGAGGGAAGGTTCCCGGTAGCGGCTCAGTCTCATAATTGAAATCGATCAGAGCACCTTTTCCATACCCGGTTTCGATATAACAGTTCGCATGACCGTCAAACTTGGCCGGCATTTCTCTGCCCTCTATAGCCGCTAAAATGTTTTCGGTAAGGATCTCTGCTGCGAAGTGTGCTACAGATCCTGCTTTGGAAGTCGGGATGTTGGAGGCATCACCAATGACAAAAATATTCTCAAACTGCTTGGACTGCAAAGTGTGCTTGTCTGTTGGAACGTAATTCATGTCATCTCCCAGTCCGCTTCTTTCGATCATGTCGGATCCCATGTTCACGGGTACGATGGTCAAAATGTCAAAATCCACTTCGCGCTCATCATAAGACACAATTTTCTTGTTCTCATTGTCTACGTGACTCATGTAAAAGTCTGAAACGACCTCTATATTCTTTTCCTCAAGCAAGTCTCCCAAAACTTTTGATGCCACTGGTTTGGTAAAGGCTCCAGACATTAGCGTGACGTATGATATCTCTACTTTGTCCCTCATTCCCCTCTCAGCAAAATAGGCTTCTGCGAGGCAAACGAACTCGATTGGAGCAACGGGGCATTTGTAAGGCAGCTCAGGGATGGCCATAACCAGTTTTCCACCTTCCCAGTCTTTAAATCTTTTATGAAGGGCCACTGCACCTTCAACCGTGTAAAAGTCGAAGATGTCCTTGTACCAAAGCTTGTCTTGAAGTCCTTCGGTTTCAGAAGGACGGGTTTCGGTACCCGTTGCGATGATCAGAAAATCATAATTCAACACTTGACCGTCGTCGAGGAGAACTTTGTTTTCTTCACCTACAATCTTGTCTATAGGGCTGAAAATTACGTTCACGCCGGGAGGGAAGAAATCATACTTGGGTTTGACCACGTCTTTCTTGCTGTAAATTCCAAAAGGAATGAACAAGAACCCGGGTTGATAATAATGGGTTTTGTATTGATCTACAATAGTGATTTCCCATTCTTCCTTATCCAATTCATGATGCAATTTGTTGAGCATCATCGTGCCTGCAGTTCCGGCACCTAGAATCACTAATTTTTTCATGATATTATTGTTAGAAGTTATGTCTATCAGGATAAAAAATCCTTTTCGATAACTATGTTAAAATTATAGTACAAAGATAAAGTTGGTTCAGAGATCAAAACGTGACGAAAGTCATGCTTTTGTGTGTAACGTCACTATTTTCAGTAACTTATGTGACATATGTTTTCTAGGAATTTTGTATGTCTGTTTTTCTCAGTAGAGACCTATCGAAAAAAGGAGTATTTTTAAATCCAATTTTTTTCAACCATTATGTCATCAGATCAGAAGAAAATCATTGAGCTGAGGAAAGAACTTCGGGAACACAATTACAGGTACTACGTCTTGGATCAGCCTGTCATCTCTGACTACGAGTTTGACATGAAACTGAATGAGCTTGTAAAGTTGGAGACCGAGCATCCTGAGTTTTACGATCCCAACTCGCCCAGCCAAAGAGTAGGAGGCGAGGTAACCAAAAAATTCAATACCGTTGAGCACAAGAATCGAATGTATTCTTTGGACAATTCCTATTCTCATGAAGAGGTTCTCGACTGGCAGAAACGGGTACAGAAATTATTGGGACGAGAGGACGTGGAGTACACTTGTGAGTTGAAATATGACGGAGCCTCGATCAACCTGTCCTATGATAAAGGAAAATTAGTGCGGGCCGTGACCCGGGGTGATGGGGTGAAGGGCGATGACGTCACCGCAAATGTAAAAACCATACGCTCGCTTCCCCTGGTACTGAAAGAGGGAGAGCAGGAGTCCTTTGAAATAAGGGGAGAGATCATTCTTCCCCTGGAAGGTTTTTTAAAGATGAATCGAGAGCGCATCGAAGCGGGTGAGGACCCTTATCGAAATCCCAGAAATACAGCCAGTGGCAGCCTGAAATTGCAGGACAGTGCGGAGGTTGCGGATCGCCCTCTGGACTGCCTGTTGTACCAGGTCGTGTCGGACAATCTTTCGTTTCGCACCCATTATGACGTCTTGAAGTATGCTTCTCAGCAGGGCTTCAAAGTGCCAGAGACACTTCAGATTTGCAGAACAACGGATGAGATTTTTGAGTTTTTGACGTATTGGGACGAGCACCGTGACGGCCTGCCTTATGAAACTGACGGGGTGGTGATCAAGGTCAATTCCCTGGATTACCAGGAGGAGCTGGGTTACACATCAAAATCTCCACGGTGGGCCCTGGCTTACAAGTTCAAGGCCGAACAGGCAAAAACCCGATTAAACAGTGTCAGTTACCAGGTCGGTCGAACCGGTGCGATAACCCCTGTAGCGAACCTGGAACCTGTTGAGCTTGCGGGTACCGTGGTCAAGCGGGCTTCCCTTCACAATGCCGATCAGATCGAGAAGCTCGATTTGAGGCTTGGCGATTTAGTTTACGTGGAAAAAGGCGGGGAGATCATTCCAAAAATCACCGGCGTGGATCTTGCGGCGCGGTCGAACGGAGCACAACCGATTCAATACATTGCCGAGTGCCCGGACTGTCATACACCGCTTGAGCGAAAAGAAGGGGATGCCAAACATTTTTGCCCGAACGAGTTTGGCTGTCCAACTCAAATTACCGGTCGCATACAACACTATGTGAGTCGTAAGGCCATGGACATAGAAGGATTGGGTTCAGAGTCGGTTGAACTGCTCTACAAGAATCATCTGATCAGCAACTATGCCGACTTATATGAACTGACAGAGAAAGATATCATTCCCCTGGAGCGCATGGCTGAAAAATCAGCGACCAATATGATTCAGGGAATCCGAAATTCGACCCAGGTGCCTTTTGAAAAAGTCTTATTCGCCCTGGGGATTCGATTTGTCGGTGAGACCGTAGCCAAGAAACTGGCTCGGCATTACAAGAATATTGATCAGCTGATGGAGGCCACTTTCGAGCAACTTACAACGGTTGATGAAATCGGTGAGAAGATCGCTCAAAGCATCCTCGATTTTTTCTCTTTGGAATCAAACCGGGAACTTGTTCGCCGTCTTCGCACCTATGGAGTTCAATTGGCACTGAATGAGCAGGAGTTGAGTTATCAGTCAAATGTTCTGAGTGGGAAAGCCTTTGTGGTCTCTGGCGTGTTTGAAGTTCTGTCTCGCAATGAGTTGAAAAAGTCAATTGAGGACCATGGGGGTAAGGTTACAGGCTCCATTTCCAAAAAGACCACGTATGTCATCGCCGGAGACAATATGGGACCCAGCAAGAAGGTAAAAGCCGAAAGCCTCGGAATTCCGATAATAACAGAACACGACTACCTTAAAATGATTGAGAACTTTTGAAGGATGAACGAAGGGTGTTGAAAAGTGATTGAGTTTTTATATTTCGTTCACCCTAACCCGGTTGCGAGTAGAGTAGACCTTGCCATCGTTGTGCAATTGCTTCAGCAGCCGAGTGACTACGACACGTGATGTATTGAGGTCGTCGGCAATCTCCTGGTGGGTGATTTCAAGGTCCTGTTTGTTTTGCACTTTAGCCTTGTCTCCCAGGTATTTCATCAATCTCTGGTTCATATTCATAAAGGCGAGACCATCTATTGATTCTACCATCTCGATGAGCCTGAAGTGGTAGCTGTCGATAATGAAATATCTCCAGGACTTGTATTTGGCGAGCCAATCGTCAATGTGCTCAACGGGCAGAAATATGGCTTCCGTATCTGAATCCACAACGGCCCTGAAGATGCTCTCTTTTCTGTTGATGCAATTGATGAAGGATATGGCGCAGGTATCTCCTTTTTCCAAGAAATAAAGGACGAGTTCATCACCCTCTTTCTCCTGGCGGATGATTTTGATCGAACCATTTAAGAGCAACGGGATATGGGTCATGTTCTCCCCAATGTCAACAAGAATCTCTCCCGGTTTGAATTTGTCGAGAAACCCAACCCTAACGATCTCGTCAATGAGATTAGCTTCAAAAATATCGGTATAATAGTCGCTGAGCTTGTCTCTTAGTAAGGCTTCCTGGGCATTCATAGAATGGAGATTAACATGAAATCCCGGCAAAGTTAGCTTAAATTGGAATTCGCACCAAGAATTCTGAAAAAATGAGTATCAAATGTTACCAAAAAAGAAAAACTCTTTAAACCAGTTAAAGAGTTTTCCACCAGAGTTTACTCTGATTAAATTCAAGCAAAACAAATAGATAATTAGAACCTAACTTGAACTTGGGCTAAGAATCTGTCGTTATCTTCATTGATAACTGTTTCGATATTCGCTTGATAGTTCAATTGAACTCTGACATTTTTACTGAAGAAATAGTTCAGGCCAATTGTCATCCTTTCGCTGTAGGCGTTCGGAATGTCCTTCACGTCGAGATCCTGATCGAAGAATTCATACTTGAACACAGGCTGCAAATTCCACTTGGTATCATACCAGATCATACCATAGGCACCAGCGCGTCGCTCACCCAATTCCAGAGGTTCCGCACCACAACCCGCATCGGCAGCGCGGTTGTATGCACCTTCGTCTTGAATGTATTCTCCCTGAATATGGAGATTGTTGAATTCCATGAGGATTTCTCCACCCCAGGTGGTTCGGTCGGAATCATTGTCATTGGGTACAGGGTATCCATAGCGGAAGCTCGCACCGATGTGCATCCAGTCAAAGAGCCTATAGGTGGCGCGACCAACGAAATCCTTCTTGTTGTTTTCGTCCTTGGTCAACAATCCACTACCGTTCATAATGGCCACGGCGTAGCTAAAACGGGTCGAATGCATGTTCCCTCCGAGCATCATGAGTCCATAGTCACGTTGGGGCACAACCAGCTGATCCGAGACAATAGCCCGGTCAATGGTCACCAGGTTGTGACACCCGGTCGCATAGACTTCCAGTCCGAAGGGTTGCTTGTAGGACCCGATGGAGAATGACGCATATTCAAAGCGATCCCAGGTGATAAAGGCATCCATGAGATACGCTCCCGGGGTTTGGCCTCCTATGAAGGGGCTCGCTTCAAGCATGAAATAGTACGTGAAGTCATCCAAAACCCGTCCTCGCACACCAATTCGCGCCCTGCGGAACGTAAAGGTGCTTTCACCAGGATCCCCTTGGGTGTATTGGTATTCTGGTTGGAGGTATCCGAAAATCTTTATTTTCGGCTGGGCCAACGTATCGTTGGGATCATCCACATCACAACCTTGTGCAAACATGGAGGTCGTGAAGATCAACGTTGCTGCGAGCAGCAAAATCCATTCAATTTTTTTCATCTCTACAATTTTGAATTTCATTTATTGGACCAAAGGAAGATTCTTAGGTACAGATGACCCTACTCCCCATTGATTGGTGCTCCAGGCTTGATTTGAATGGTAGATACCATTCATTCCAAACGTCATGCTATACGCGTCGTAGCCCAAAACTCGCAGCCAGGCCGTCATAACCGCAGATGTCTGTCCTGTGTAGCAGTATGTGATGACCTTGGCATTCTCACTGGAGTTCAGAGCCTTGTAGCCATCTCCCTCAAGTTTTAGCTCTTCCTTGATCCTGAAGGCATCTTTGATATGACCGAATCCACCGTAGTCTGTAGCAGAGAAATAGTTGTTTACGAAATAATTCGATGGGTTGGAAAGGACATCTCCTCCCTTCGCCGTTTTGAATCCCGCAGCCACAGCATCTTCAACACGTTTTCTAAGAATTTCAGATCCGTCTTGAGACAAGCTCGAGATGTCAGGATCGTCAAAAATGGTATTTGATGGTGCGCCATCGTAGGACCAATTGGAGTTATCCTTGGCTGCATCCCCCGTATTTCCGTTCCATGGCCCTGCAGTTTCAGGGTTCCAGCCGGACATACCCCATTTGAGGGACTGAGCTGTTGGGTATCCATACATGCGCAAGAGCGAAACAGCATAGCAAGCGGTTTGTCCTGTATAACACACGACGAGAATTTGCTTGGGTGCACTGGCGGCTTCGTCCAGTATATTGGAAAACGGAACATTTTTTGCTCCCGCAATATGACCTTTTGCGAAGTCACCGGCTGCGCGAATGTCAAGAATCGTGTACTTGTTCAAAAACGCGTCCAAATCGGCCTCGGCAGGTGCGCCGGCGACAAACTTAGTTCCGCCATCGGGTCCTGAAAGAATATAGCCGATGTCCAGGTTGTTGGTCAACATATAGTCTTTGAGTGTCTCAAACGTCGGTTTGAAGATTGGGTTTTCAGCGATGATATCGTCTCCCCTGTCACAGGAAGTCAAAAAGAATCCTGAAAAAAACAGAAGGCCGATCAGATATAAACTAAACCTTTTCATAATTTGAATTTTTGAATTGAATGTGAGTTTTATTTTCATTGTTTTTATTGATGTTCAAAAGGGTAGTGCCACTATTCGACAACCGGGTACATATTGACTTCTTTCTTGGTGAAAGCTCCCCATCCATTGTCTTTTAAAGTCTTGTGCATGTAGCTGTTGGCGCCGTAGGCGATGTTTGAAGCATCATAGCCCAATACATCTAGGTAGGCAACGACATAGGCCGTTTCCTGACCGGTTGTGCCGTTGACTACAATCTTTTTGTCAGCAGGAAGAGTCATGAGATCTGCAGAAGAGGTCAATGATTCGTTGGGTTGATATTGAACTGCATTTGGGATGTGTCCCTTTTCGTAACGATCCAGTCTATTGTAATCCACGATGTAATAGTTGTCGGGATTGGCAAATACGTCGGAAGATTTGGCTATCGACTCCTTATAAGGCGTTGCAAACAATTCTTCCAGGCGGGCGCGGAGTATGGCTTCGGCTTGTGTTTTTCCTGTGCTCAAAGCTGGCAAGCTTCCTTTGGGGCCTTTTTCATTCCCCGCAGTCACCACCTTGTCGGCAAAATCGTCCTTAGTGTTTTTCAACCAGGAATTCTCGGCAAAGTCGACTCTCCAGGAGCTCATTCCCCAGTTCATACTGTAAACATTGTCATAGCCGGCAATTCTCAAAAGACTTGAAAAGTAAGCAGCTGATTGGCCTGAATAGCATACCAATACAATCTTGTCAAAATCGGCAGGAGTGATGCTGTTCTCGAAATAGGTCAGAAGATCAGTTGACTTGACATTGCTGGCATTTTTGATGTGGCCGTATTCGAACCAGCTGTCGCTGCGAATGTCAATGATGTGATACTTTTCGTTTTTAAGGTTTTTTTTCACCTCATCTGCTGGTACTATGGCAGGTGCGGCATCTGTGTTCACAAAATTGCGATTGCCTTCCAAAAACTCCAGAAGAATCTCTGTTTCCCCTGTTGAGAGAGGAGGTTCAGAATTGTTGTCTTTCGCAATGGAAAATCCGCTGAGTGCAAATGAAAGCGGAAGAACAAAAGCAAGTAGATAAAGAATTCGCTTTTTCATGGTTTCTAAGATTTTATGATTCAATTAAATATTTGTTTTTACTTGTGTGTAAAAGTAGAATTGGGGTTGTGTAATAATTATGACAATTGTCATTAAACCCTAATATAGAGTTAGTTAACTCAGTATCCTGTGTTACATTCTAATGAAACAAGGGGTACCATTTTGGACCGATTTCAAAAAAAAATACCCCGCGCGGACGCGGGGTATCTATCAAAACAATCAACTAAATACTCAGGAGGTCAAATCAACAGCCTCCCTCGGGCATTTTCTTTTTCTTTTTCTTCTTGGGAGCAACTTTTTTAGGAGGTGGCGGCGCCACTGTTCTTTTAGCAGCCTGTTTTTTGGATTCATTTACTTTTTTTACCGAAGTTTCTATGAACCCGGCTATATCCGGGCTGGGTTTCTCGACTTCGGAATAGGTCGTTATGAGTTTGTCCTTCTCGAAGTAGTTCTCACTTTCCAGAATTTTGACCGGTCCCATGTCGAGCTGACATAGCATCATAAAAACAGGAAGGGTTTCATTGGGACTCCTTCCGTATAGCAGGATAATCTTGCCTTTTTCGAGGTATTCGTTCAATTGGGTGGTGTGGTCTTTGCTCAACAGCTCAGGGGCATATATGTTGATCGCGTCCGGCAGATGCCCTTTCTCATAATCAAATGGATTTCTCACATCGACCAACACATAGGCTTCTGTTTTAAGCCCTTGAGGGGAGACCAGGTAGTCGGTTGTGTCCATTTTCATCAATGTTGTGGACGTGTTCTGCGCATAGAGAAAGCTGGGCTTTTTGTAGTTGAGCAGGGCAATCAATATCAGCAGGATGGACAGCACCGCTGCGATCGATATCCGTTTTGTTTTTTCTAGTTCTTTCATGAGTTTCAGAATTTTTTTGGGTGGCTGCGAAGTGTTTGTGCTATCAGCATCCGCCTTCTGGCATTTTTTTCTTCTTCTTCACCGGAGTCACAGTTTTGGGCTTTGGACTGGGCTTTGGGGGAGGTGGGGTTGCTTTCACCTCATCCTCGTAGGCCACGCCGAAGAACATACTCGCTGATTTTCTGAAGGAATAAAGCTCATGCTCGCTGTTCGGCATCTTTTCATCCGGTTTCGGAGGATTGATTACCGAATTGAACCAATTTTGTATGCCTCCCTGAAGCACGCGCAAATTTTTATATCCCAACCTGTTGCAAAGAATCCAGGCCTGATCCGCATAAAAGTTGTCATCTGAGCAAAGTACGATCTCGTAGGCGGCCTGATCGAGATATCCTTCATTTTCTTCATCCAGGATATCTTCAAGGGGTATATTGATCGCTCCCGGAATGGAATAGGATTCGAATCGTACCGAATCCCGAACATCAATCACAAGAATGGACGGGTCTCCCGAAATGATTTTGTGCGCCAACTCGTCGGAAGAGATATAGCGCTCAGGGCTGATCGAATTGGCCAGCAACGCTTCGGGGTCTATGCCTTCGTGTTTTTCATAGGTAGGAAGAAAGAGAAGTCCTCCAGCCAGAAGTATCAGGACCACAGCGAGAATCTTGTAGCTGTGGGTGAGGAGTTTTGCTAATTTTCTGTTGTACATGATACAGGGAATTAATTAATAAACCACTTTTTTGACCCGTTTTCTGACGACATCTGCGATTATGAAGGAGAGCACTGCCAGCAAGGTGAAACCGAAAACAAAAACATAGGGAGAGATCTCAAAGGCGTCCATAATGGTCATGTATCCCATGAACCCACCGTCGTACCAGGGTTCGAATCGGGAGAACAATTCTGAGAACAGGAAGATCCCGATCAGAATTCCCCCGACATAAACCAGGGCATCGATCTTGCCGATGGCAGCTGCGCAAATGCTGGTTCCCGGGCAAAATCCACCCGTGATAAAACCCAGCCCCATGATTCCGCCCCCGATCAGGGCCCCTTTCAAATAGGTCGGGTGGACGTATAGCGCTCCGAGATCCAGGTAACCCATGTAATCCAAGTAGAGAATTCCTATCGAGGAAACCAGGGCTGCGGTAAAGAAAACTTTGAGCACGGCAAAGTCATAGCCGTAGAACACACCCGCAAGCTTTCGCGACGAGGAGAATCCCGAGCTTTCCAGGATGTACCCGAAGACGATGCCGATGACAAGGGCGAAAATGCTGTTCCATTCAGCAGGTATTATTTCATTTGGAATCAATGGTCCCATAGTTGTCTATTTAGTCGTTGTTGATTATATCCAGTTTTTTCTAAAAAAATAAGCGAACAAGAAGGCGGTGCCGAAAATGGCGAGCATCGTGATAAAGCCACCGACAGAAAGGACAGCTATCCCGCTTAAAGCCGCCCCGCTGGTGCATCCTCTCGCAATTTGCGCTCCGAGGCCGAATAGCACTCCACCGATAAGAGCAAATATCAAACGTCTTTTTACGGTTATCTTTGGGGAATGCTGAACCTTAAATCCCAATCGGCCGTTGAGGCCTCCTGAGAGAAAAGCGCCCAGGATGATTCCCAGGGTCTCGAACACCAGCCAATTGTTGAGTGGCGATTCTTCATCACTGAGGAATTTGCTGTAATAGGCGTTCTCGTGGGCGTGCTCGGTATCCGCCTTGTCTACGATCGCCACGACGCCGCTTTTGAGTCCTCCCGTGGCTCCGAGTCCGCGACCGGTTATATAAAAGGTGAAGATGATCAATATCCCCAGGAGGAACCCTCCGAAGTAAGGATTCCAGTAGACGCGCATTCTTTTTTCTTCTTTCTGTGCCATTTTCAGCGTTTGAGTTCTATTTGAATTTTTCTTTGGTTCCTGTTTTGTTTTTTAGGTTCTGTTTGGTTCGTATTTAGTACAGGTATCGGGTTATCTGCCCGGCTTCGACCATCACAAACCGGAAAATCAGTCCTCCCAAAAGAATCAGCATGGCAGGCACCGCGGCAGGAACCTTTTTTCCCAGGATCTCCATGAGCTCAATACTGGCAGGGACAAGGAGTCCCAGAATGATCACGAAACCGAAGAACATCAGGGTGAATTCTCCTCCGACCAACAACTGCATCGCCTCCAGCTGAACCTGTGAACCGGCATGCATTCCCATGATCATATGAACGATAAGACCCAGTTCCAGTACAATAAGGGCCAGATCGATTCGGGTGAAGAGGTGTCTCTCAGCTGAGGATTTCGCCAGAAGAATGATGGTTGCTGCCCCGGTTGAAAGTCCGGAAGTCAGGAACAGGGGGCCGAGAATGGCGTTGTTCCATAACGGTCTGGCGTTAAAAGCGGACAGTAGTATTCCGGTGTAAACACCAAGTATAATGGAAAGAGGAATCAGGGCGTAGGCCATTTGCTTGCGGTAGGGAACCAGGAATTCTTCGATTTTGACCAGAAAACCGATTCGTTTGGAAGAATTCTTCACAAATTCAGAGTAGTAGGTCAATACCCACAGGAAGGTGAGGGGAGTGGTGATCAAAAGGACCCAGGCACCCCATGACATGGGGGACTCCAAACGAATCGTGGTGTAAAGCTGGTAGGTGTAAAGAGGGTGAGTCAGGTCATAGACCAGGGCCAACAATCCGAGGGAAAGGGCCACCGGAGGAACAAGGGTGGCGTATTTGACCGCACCCACGTACTCTTTGTCTTTGCCCAGCACCGTGATTACACTGCTGAAAAATATGATTCCGGCAGCGAGCCCGCCCAGGAAGAGGTAGACCGAAATCGGCCAGTGCCAAATCTGTAGATAGGGATCTATATTGGGGATGTCTCTTCCACTTATGAATAATTCTTCTTGCATGGTTGAAAGTTTATCTCATGTTATTTTGACATTTTACACTCAAATATTTTTTACTCAAATCAAATAATAGACATGAGGTTTGGTGCCCGCTTCGGGAGCCAGGGTTTTGAATTTTCTGTTTCTCAACAAGTTTGACACTTCGCTGTTGGGATCGTCGAGGTCACCGAAGTACATGCAATTCGTCGGGCAAACCGAAACACAGGCGGGTGACTGACCTTTTTCCACGCGGTGGTGACAAAAAGTGCACTTGTCGACGTAGCCTTCGGGGTGTTGAAATCTGGCGTCATAAGGGCAGGATTCGATGCATGCCCCGCATCCGATGCATTCTTCTGGAGTCACCAGGACGATTCCTCCGTCTATGATATGACTCGCTCCAGTAGGGCAGCAACGCACGCAAGGCGCATTTTCGCAATGATTACACCTTTCGGATTTGAGTTCCAGCTCGACGTTCGGGTATGATCCGTCGACTACCTCGGTGATCCAGTCCCGGCAGTATCCGACAGGAACATTGTTTTCTGTTTGACACGCTACCACACAATCGCTACATCCTACGCACTTTAGGGTGTCTATGACCATTGCATATCTCATATCTCTATAGGTTTATGTGGATTTTCACTTAGAATGCTCACGAAGTTTCCTCGCATTCCCGTACCGCCCATAATTGGGTCTACAGCAACGCTGCTGATCATCTGGGTATCATTTATCCCCTTGCCCGCAGCCCGTGACAGTTTTTTGTTCGTGTGTCCGAACCCGTGAACCATATAGACGGAGTCCCAACGTATGCGCTCTGTGACTCTTACTTTGATGGAGAAGTCAGAAATCACCCCATCCTGGTTCTTCAGCCATACCTCCTGACCGTTTCTCAGGTCGAGAATACGCGCCACCTTAGGATTCACCCAAAGTCGATTCTCGTCTTTAAGGTCGTTGAGGTTCGGGTTGTTCGCGGTGCGGCTGAACGTATGCATGGGCGCCCGTCCGTAGTTCAATCGGTAGTAACCTGCGGGTGGCTCGGGATGTTTTTTGTAGACGGGCATAGGGTCAAAGCCGAGGTCCTTCAACTCCTCGGAGTAGAGTTCGATCTTACCACTTGACGTGTAAAACTCATGTGATTCGCCTTTTTCGAGATACATGGAACCCGATTTCCTTGGAAACATCTTCACTCCTGATCTTTCGAGCTCGGTGAGCGAGGTTCCCATCTGCTCAAGCTGCCATTTGATGACATCCTCGTAGTCCTCGTAATCAAAATAGTCTGAGAGACCCAGGCGTTCCCCAATCTGTTTGGCTACCCACCAACCCGGTTTCGAATCGAATCTAGGTTTTGCTGCGGGCAGGCGCACGGCTACAGAAGGCTCTCGATTGGTCGCAGAGCGAATTCCATCAACGCGTTCCAGATACGTGGCCTCCGGTAAAACGACATCTGCGTATCCGGTGACGTCCATGGGCATAGTGTCCATCACGACCATGAAATCTATGGACTCTATGGCCTCTTCCAGAAGTTTCTTGTTCGGGATGGATTTGGTTATGTTTGTTCCTGCCACCATCCAGGCCCTGACCGGGTATGGATTGTCAGGATTCGGGATCGAAGCCTTGATCACCTCCGTGGTTATTCCCATTTGGGCCAATGGATAGGCCTTGCCAAGCTCCTTCCAACCCCATTTGTGTTCCGGGTATTCGGGATGCGGGTACTTCGGAACTTTGATGCTCTCCTTAAAGTAGAATCCACCCCGGCGACCCCAGGAGCCCAATAGCGCGTTCAATAGGGCGATTGATCTTGAACGCTGCGTGTCATCGCCGTACCATGTAACGTGGCGACCTGGGTGGACGATAACGGCAGGCGCGGCATTGGCCATTTCCCTGGCGGTTCTTCGTATATCTTGAGGTTTGATCTTTGTGATGCCATAGGCCCATTCCGGGGTGAAGGTTCTCACATGATCCTTGAGTTGTTTGAATCCGAGAGCGTATTTGTCGATGTACTCCTTGTCGTACAGGTCTTCATAGATCAAGACGTGCATCCAAGACAAGAGGAGTGCGATATCGGTTGCCGGCTTTATGGGCAACCAGTATTTTGATTTGCTCGCGGCGGTAGAAAAGCGGGGGTCAACGGTTATGATGGTCGCCCCCTGGTCGATGGCATCAGACATTTCCTGGACCTGGGTATTGTGCATGTTCTCGCCGATATGTGAGCCGATGAGAACGAGACAGCGCGTGTCCCGGATGTCTGTGGGTTCAGGAGACCCAACCCAGCTTCCGAAGGTCGCGGCAAACCCGGTTTCCCTGGGTCCTCGGCATTGCGCATAGGCGGGTTCGGCAATGGTGTCCGACCCCATGGCCTTGAAAAGGTGTTCCAGGTGTTTTCCGGGGGATCCGTGCTTGAGCAGGGCTATCGATTCAGGGCCATGAGCCTGACTGATTTCTGTGAATTTTTTGGCGATTAAATCGAGGGCCTCTTCCCAGGTAGCTTCCCGGAAAGTCTGTTCACCGTCGATCTCGGTACGTATCAAGGGCTTCTTCAAACGGTCGTTGTCGCTGTACATCCCAACGCCACCGGTTCCTCTTGGGCACAAACGGCCATAGCAATGAGGGTCGATTTCATTGCCGATGAGTTTCACCACATCGCCTTTATCATCCGTATAGGCCCAGGCGGCACACTTCCAAAAGCAAACCTCGCAATAGGTGGCGGTGCGTGTCAAGGGAACGGAACTCGCTTTGACCCCCGTGTCGTCAAAACTGACCGGATAGAGCCCGAGACCTGTTGTTCCCATTGCGACGCCTCCGGCGCCGAGAGCTGATATTCTAATAAAAGACCTTCTCGATTTGTCCATAATCTATTTGTTTTTGCCCTCTGGAATCTATGGCTAAAACGAAGGGCATGGTTCTGCTTTGCAGTTGTAAAATTAGTTTCACTTGGTCCCAGCGAAGATGATTTTCGTCATGAACCAATGTGACACCGGTCACATATTTGTTGATGAATCCTGCCATCGCTCATATTTTAACTTGCTTCGAAAATGTACTTTTGTCGTATGAAGAGTTTGAGCTGTTTTTAGCAGAGACAGGATTTGAAGTTCCTTAAGATTCAGTTTTGATTTTTTTACCTTCCATAGTAACCTTGAGATCATCGACCGTCACAATACTAGTGGCCGTGACCTTTGCATTCTTGATACAATCTTGCGGAGAAGGGCCGAAGCAAAGCTCCCCTGATTCCTATACGGAGCTTGAGGGTGAGTTGGAGACTGGAAAAGAATCCTGCCTGGTATGTCACAACCAGTTGAAAGGCTATTCGGAGTATCACAATCCTGAAAACATAGGGTGTGCGGTCTGTCATTTGGGTCAACCTGGGGAGTTTGACAAGGAAGCGGCCCATGCGTCCATGATCTTGATACCCGGAAATCTGGCCGACGCGGCCCAAACCTGTGGGACCTGTCACCCCAATGAACTGCAGAAGGTAGAAACATCTCTCATGACGACCAATTCCGGACTGGTGGCCGTCGACAAGTATGTTTTTGACGAGGCCCATACGCCCGACGGTCAGTACGACATAAGAAAAATAGGTCACAGTGCGGCAGATGAGCATTTGCGGAATCTGTGTGCCAATTGCCACCTGGGAGCCCAAAAGTCAACGTACGGACCGATCACCGAATTGACCCGAGGAGGGGGGTGCAATGCCTGTCATCTCAACTATTCGAAGTCAGCTGAAGAAGAATTGACCCAATACCTGTCTTCAGGTAAACAGGTGCTTCCGAGTTTTCATCCGGCGACAGACATACAGGTCGGTGACACCCACTGTTTTGGATGTCACAGTCGTTCCAGTCGAATTTCTACCAATTACATGGGCTGGCAGGAGACGCTGGAAAGCAGGCAGGATGTCAGTGGAGACCCTGGCTACAGGGCCTTTCAGGATGGACGTGTTTACAAGAGCCAGCCGGAAGACGTGCACCACGCTTCGGGCATGCTTTGCGTGGATTGCCATGGAGTTCGGGATGTGATGGGCGACGGCCGGACCTACACCCATGAAGAGGATGCTGTTCACCTGGCTTGCAATGATTGTCACTACAAAGAAAAGCCAAACACGATTGATTTTGAGAGCCTGGACAGGGAATCCATTCTCGTATTCTCTCACCGTGGATTTGAACACCTCGACAAGCCCATGCTCCGGCGTGCCAAAGATAGCATTGCACTTGTCAACACATATGTGGAAGAAGAAAAGGCCTTTTTGATTGGAAAGTCAGACAAAATAGTCAGGAATATAGTGCCTCAACCCGAAGTTTGCGCCCGCGATGCCGCCCACAAAGACTTGACTTGTTCGAGCTGCCACAGTCAGTGGGCCCCAAGGTGCATTGGTTGTCACAACAGTTTTGAAAAAAATGATCCTATGGCATATGATCTCCTGGAGAAAAAGGTTGCCGAGTCGGGCTGGGTGGAACACGTCTTTGAATTTTCAGCAGATCTTCCTGCGCTGGGCGTCCGGGAAAGAGAGGGAAAGCGTCATATAGAACCAGCCGTTCCTGGAATGATACTGACGATCGATCACGACAGCTTTGAGGGAGACAGCCTGACGGGAACAGCCTTCAAACGCCTTTATGCGCCCAACTCGCCACACACCATTGGAAAAGAATCGCGTACCTGTGTTTCGTGCCACGCCAATCCTGCGACACTTGGCTATGGCAAAGGAAACCTTGAGTTGGATGTTTCCCAAAAGGAAACCGAATGGACCTTTACGCCGGAATACGCGGACAACCCCAATGACGGACTGCCCGAAGATGCCTGGATTCCGTTTTTGGAACCGCCAAAGGCTGAGGTCCTATCCACGCGCAGCGACTTCCGTCCGTTTGGCCTGGATGAGCAAAAAAGCATCCTGACGGTAGGAGCCTGTCTCAAGTGTCATGCCGCAGACTCTCCCTTGATGCGAAGGTCCTTGTCTTCAGGATTAAATCCTTTACTTTTGGAGAGGAGTGCAAAATGTGTGATTCCCACATTTGACTGAACAGATCACTGATTATAAATCTTACTGAAATTTAAATGAGCCGGGACAAGCAAGGAAACAAAATTATTTGGATCTACTTTATCGTAACCGCATTGGATCTCATTGGGGTAGGATTGAAGGTGGATTGGCTCGTTTTGATTTGCAAACCCCTGATGATGACGAGCCTGATGGCTTTTTATTGGGTGGTCTCTACCAGGCGCAGCAAACTCTACCTGGGGGCTCTGTTCTTTTCGCTGCTGGGGGACATTTTCCTGCTGGACAAGGAAGGACAGTTTTTATTGGGTATCGGAGCTTTCCTGGTCACCCAAATTCTTTTCATCATTTTGGTGCTGAAAAGGTCAAGTAGCTCTTCAAAGTCAAATTTGATTTGGAGCGCAATTCCTTTTCTGATCTATCTCGTTCTGCTCATGCGAACTCTGGCGCCTGAACTGGATGACTTATTCTATCCTGTATTGATTTACGGTTCGGTGATCTCTGTGTTTGGAATCACGGCCCTGAACTATCACCTGAACCAAAGAAATGCCGAATCCTTGATTCTGCTGAGCGGGGCCCTGCTCTTTATTGCCTCTGACAGCATGATCGCGCTGAACAAGTTCTTTTCACCGCATATGATCTATCCGGTAGCCATCATGCTGACATACGCACTTGCCCAGTACCTGATCTGTCACTCCATGCTTTTGGAGGAGCAGTCTATTGAAGAATGAGCATAGTGCAAGTCGTGTGTATCATGTAATGCTTATTTGAACATGTCCATGCCGGGAATGTCAGGTAACCCACCCTTGGCGGCCGCGGCCATTTCGGCTTCATGGATTTTTGAAGCTTTTTCAAGCGCTTTGTTCAATGCCAGGATCAGGTAGTCCTCCAATGCCTCCTTGTCTTCCAGGAGCTCATCGTCTATGGCTAGATTCTTGATCTGGCGATTGGCAGTAACAGTCACAACGACGAGGCCGTTTCCGGCTTCTCCATCGACCATGACCTGGTCCAGGCGTTTCCTGGTTTCTTCGATTTTGGCCTGAGCTTCCTTGAGTTTGGCCATCATTCCCTCCATATCTCCAAGCATAATTGTAGGTGTTAAATTTAAATGTTAGTTTCGCGGTCATCGCAACCGCATTCACAAAATTACAAAATGATTATTCAGGAAGCATGGTAAGCAAAATAAGTACCCTTGCAATTGTATTATCCTTTATTTTTGCAATTTCCTGCAAGAATGAAAAAACAGAACAAAGTAATCAAATGAGAGACGCCCAAAAACAGGTCAAGCCTCCTGTAGCTCAGAAAATTCCGAAAAAACTTGAAATACATGGCGACCTGCGCATAGACAACTACTACTGGCTCAATGAACGAGAGAATCCTGAAGTCATCAAATACCTGGAGGAGGAAAACGCTTTTTATGATGAGATGTCCTCCCATACCACGAAGTTCCAGGAGGATCTGTTTGAGGAGATGAAGTCGAGGATCAAAGAAGAAGATGAGTCGGTTCCGTATCGCAAGAACGGGTTCTATTACATCACGCGTTTCAAAACCGGGCAGCAATACCCCATATACGCCAGAAAAAAGGGGAACCTCGAGGCGCCGGAAGAGCTTATCGTGGACGTCAACGAAATGGCGGATGGACATGACTATTACGCACTCACCGGCTTGAATATCAGTTCGGACAACCGGATTGCGGCCTTTGGAGTGGACACCTTGAGTCGTCGTCAATACGACCTGAGGTTCAAGGACCTGGAAACGATGGAACTTTACCCTGAGGAAATCAAGAATACCACAGGGAACTCTGCCTGGGCCAATGACAACCGGACGGTATTCTATACCCGAAAGGACCCTGTCACATTGAGAAGTGATAGAATTTACAGGCACACCCTGGGAACAGATCCGTCGGAGGACATCTTGATCTACGAGGAAGACGACGAGACTTTCTGGACTTTCGTTTACAAGTCAAAATCTAACCGGTACATCATTATCGGGTCTTACAGCACCCTTACGACCGAATACAGGTTCCTGGATGCTGACGATCCAGAAGGGGATTTTTCTCTCGTGCAGGAGAGAGAGCGGGGCCTGGAGTATTCAATTGCCCATTTTCAGGATCACTTTTATGTGCATACCAACAAAGACGAGGCGAAGAACTTCAAGTTGATGAAGACCCCGGTGGACAAGACTGGAAAAGAAAACTGGGTTGAGGTCATTGCGCACAGAAAGGACACTTTGCTCGAGGATATTTCTATATTCAAAGAATTTATTGTCCTTGAGGAGAGAAACAATGGCCTGAACAAGATTCGAATTCGCAAATGGGACAACAGCGAAGATTTTTATCTGCCTTTTGAAGAAGAGACTTATTCGGCATCGGTTTACAACAATCCAGAATTCGACACTCATTTGATCCGCTACAGCTACAACTCATTGACAACCCCGAATTCTGTCATCGACTTTGACGTGAATTCAAAGACAAAAGATGTAAAGAAAGAACAGGAGGTGCTCGGAGACAAATTCAAAAAAGAGAACTACAGGAGTGAAAGAATTTGGGCGGATACAAGGGATGGTAAAAAAGTGGCTATTTCTATGGTCTACCACAAGGACACGAAACCCGGGAAGGACACCCCGCTGCTATTATACGGCTATGGGTCCTACGGAAGTATAGTGAGGGACCGCTTCAGCAGCGTTCGACTGAGTTTGCTGGACAGGGGCTTCATCTATGCCATCGCCCACGTACGCGGTGGCGAATACCTCGGCAGATCCTGGTATGAAGACGGAAAGATGTTCAACAAGAAAAACACTTTCAATGATTTTGTCGACTCCGCCTCTCATTTGATCGATCAGGGATATACCTCTGCCGATCACCTTTATGCGGAGGGAGGCTCTGCGGGTGGTTTGCTCGTGGGTGCGGTAATCAATATGAATCCAGAGCTTTTCAACGGGGTGATAGCCGCAGTTCCTTTTGTGGATGTGGTCACCACCATGCTCGATGAGAGCATACCTCTTACGACCGGAGAGTTCGATGAGTGGGGGAATCCCAAGCAAAAGGAATCCTACGACTATATGCTTTCCTATTCTCCTTATGACAATCTGGAAGCGAAGGAATACCCTAATTTGCTAGTTACTACGGGCCTGCACGACTCTCAGGTGCAGTATTTTGAACCTGCAAAATGGGTGGCCAAGTTGAGGGATATGAAAACTGACAATAATAAATTGCTGCTTTACACGAATATGGATACCGGGCATGGTGGCGCGTCAGGAAGGTTCGACGCTTTGAAGGAAGTGGCTCGAGATTATGCTTTTCTTCTTGATTTAGAGGGAATTACGAATTAAAAAGTTTTTTTGTAATATTGTGATTAACGTGACCTGGACCCGAATCTTATCCCCAGATTCAATGGAGGTTTGAAAAAAATAATTAAATTTGCGCGGTTTTTATAATCAAAGTATTATAATTCTATGAAAAAACATAACGGTATAACTAATTCTATTTTGGATTTAGTCGGAGAGACGCCTCTCATACGATTGAACAAGATAACAGAAGAGTTAGACGGTGAGTTCTTAGCAAAATACGAAGCCTTCAATCCGGGGCACTCTATGAAAGACAGAATAGCGGTGCATATTGTGGAACAGGCAGAAAAAAAAGGGATACTCAAAGAAGGGAGCACGGTCATTGAGACGACCTCGGGAAACACCGGGTTTAGTGTTGCCCTCGTTTGCATCATTAAGGGATACGAGTGCATTTTGGCAGTTAATTCCAAGGCCTCCAAAGGCAAGATCAACATGCTCAGGGCCATGGGCGCGAAAGTTTACGTTTGCCCGGCTCATGTGAGTGCGGATGATCCGAGATCTTATTATCAGGTAGCCAAGAGACTTCATTCAGAAACAGCGGATTCCGTTTACATCAATCAGTATTTCAATGAATTGAATTCGGAAGCGCATTACCTGTCAACCGGACCTGAGATCTGGGAACAGACGGAAGGCAAGGTGACACATGTGGTTGTTGCGAGTGGAACAGGGGGGACGATTTCAGGGGTTGGCAAATACCTGAAAGAGAAAAATCCTGATGTTAAGGTTTTGGGTGTGGATGCTTATGGGTCGATTCTCAAGAAGTTTCACGAGACCTCAGACTTTGACACCAACGAAATCTATCCCTATCGAATTGAAGGTCTTGGAAAGAATCTTGTGCCTTCCGCGACAAATTTCGAGGTCATTGACGTGTTTGAGAAGGTGACGGATGAAGATGCAGCCCACAGGGCCAGAGAGTTGGCAACCACAGAGGGGTTGTTTACCGGATACACCAGCGGTGCTGTGATTCAGGCGACAATTCAGTATGCAACCAAAGACTATTTTGACAAAGACAGTGTCGTGGTCATGATACTTCCAGACCACGGATCACGATATATGGAAAAGGTCTATTGTGACGACTGGATGAGTGATCAGGGTTTCTTCGATACGCAGAAACAAGCCAGAGGTTCTCTGGAAAACATTCAATAAAGAGATCCAAACAATTCTAAAATAGGGCCATTCGCACAGCGAATGGCCTTTTCATTTTATTATTTTCTATAAACATCAAAAGGTGGGAATAAGAAATTTTCCTATTTTTGCACTTGATTTAGAAGAAGGTGTTTTTACCTTCTATCGAAATGAAATTTGAAGATGAAAGACTTATTTGAGAGAATTATCAAGGATAAGGGTCCTTTAGGAAAATGGGCCAAGCAAGCAGAAGGTTATTACGTATTCCCTAAGCTTGAGGGTCCTATCTCCAATCGGATGAAATTCAACGGTCGTGAAGTTATCACCTGGAGCATCAATGACTATCTGGGCCTGGCGAATCACCCGGAAGTGAGAAAAGCGGATGAGGAGGCTGCAGCAGAACATGGAATGGCTTACCCAATGGGTGCCCGCATGATGAGCGGCCATACAAACTACCACGAACAATTGGAGCAGGAATGCGCTGAGTTTGTCGGGAAAGAAGCTGCTTACCTGGTGAATTTTGGATACCAGGGAATGGTTTCGGCCATCGATGCACTGGTCACTAAGAATGACGTTGTGGTTTATGACATGGATTCCCATGCCTGCATCATTGACGGAGCGAGGCTTCACCAGGGGAAACGATTCACTTTCCGTCACAACGACATCGAAAGTTTTGAAAAGAACCTGCAACGTGCAGTCAAGATAGCAGAAGAGACAGGCGGAGGAGTTTTGGTGATTAGTGAAGGTGTCTTTGGTATGCGCGGAGAGCAGGGCAAACTCAAGGAGATTTGCGCCCTAAAAGAAAAATACAACTTCAGATTATTGGTCGATGACGCACATGGTTTCGGAACACTGGGCAAATCAGGTGCCGGGGCAGGCGAGGAGCAAGGTGTTCAAGACGCAATTGACGTTTACTTTGCAACCTTTGCCAAGTCCATGGCGGGTATTGGAGCCTTTTTTGCCGGCGACAAAGAGGTGATCAAGTATCTTCAATACAACATGCGATCCCAGATGTTTGCCAAATCCCTGCCGATGGCGATGGTGAAAGGCGCTCTGAAAAGACTCGATATGATCCGGACCATGCCTGAACTCAGAGAGAAGCTATGGGAAAATGTGAATGCCCTGCAGAACGGCCTGGTGGAAAAGGGGTTCAATATCGGAAAGACCAATACCTGTGTAACCCCGGTCTTCCTGGAAGGAGATATTCCGGAAGCCATGGCTATGGTTAACGATTTGAGAGAAAACTACGGAATATTCTGCTCCATAGTCGTTTACCCGGTGATTCCAAAGGGAATGATTCTCTTGAGATTGATACCGACCGCAGCGCATACGCTGGAGGATGTGGAGGAAACCATCAAGGCGTTTTCATCCATACGGGAAAAATTGAAGAAAGGCTTTTACAAGCGCATAGCTGCGGCACTTATGTCAGAAGATGCCATGACCGAATAATAGTCGATTTTTTATTTCTCCATGTCGAGACGGGAACTTGCAACTGAATCTTCCCGGTCAAAATCTTGATTCAGGTATTTTAGGTAACCCACGATGCCAATCATGGCTGCGTTGTCTGTAGTGTATTCGAACTTGGGAATGTAGGTTGTCCAACCGTCAGATTCTTGCATGGCCCTCAGGGTTGAGCGAATCTCCGAATTTGCTGACACGCCTCCCGCTATTCCAACGTGTTTGATCCCGGTCATGTCGGCGGCTTTTTTCAGCCTGTTCATCAAAATCGTGACTATTGTGCGTTGAACCGAAGCACAAATGTCGTCCATGCGCTGGTGAATAAAATCCGGGTTCTTCTTTTGCTCTCTTTGCAAAAAGTAAAGAATAGCCGTTTTGAGCCCGCTGAAACTGAAGTCCAGCGGGTTTTCCGTCTTGGGCTCGGAGAAGCTGAACGCCAACGGATCACCCTGGGACGCATGCTTGTCGATAAGCGGTCCTCCCGGATACGGGAGCCCAAGTAATTTGGCCGTTTTATCAAAAGCTTCTCCTACGGCATCATCAATCGTTTCCCCGAGTATTTCAAAAGAATCGAACGCACTGACCCTCAGAATCTGAGTATGTCCACCGCTGATCGTCATGCAGAGAAACGGAAAGGGAGGAATCTTCTGGGCCTCATCCTCGATAAAGTGAGCCAGAACATGGGCCTGCATGTGATTGACCGCCATCAGCGGAATGTTCAATGCAATTGAAAGTGATTTGGCGAAGGAGGAACCAACGAGCAGGGAACCGAGCAGTCCCGGACCCTGGGTAAAGGCAATTCCGTCCAGGTCCTCCTTTCTGACATTTGCCCTTTTCAAGGCGAGGTCGACCACCGGGACGATATTTTGCTGGTGGGCCCTGGACGCCAACTCCGGTACCACGCCACCATACTGGGCGTGAACCTTTTGATTCGCCACAACATTCGAGAGAACCCGCTCATTCTCAAGCACTGCGGCACTCGTGTCGTCGCAGGAAGATTCGATGGCAAGTATGTGAACAGATTTTTTTTTCACCTCATTTTTTTAGGCACAAAAATTGTACTTTTAAAAATGCAAATTTAGAAATAAATCTCATCAGGCGCCTGAAAAATATAGTAATACGTTTTTTTCTGCTGGCCAGTTTCTTCCTGGTCATGTTGAGCGTCCTCCTTTCTTTTTCAGCTGTCCAAACGGGCCTGGCGAGAATTGTGACCAATCGAATCAACAGCGCTTACGGGACGGAGATTCATATAGACCGGGTCGATCTTTCCTCGATCAGGAAGGTGAAGCTCAGGTCTGTATTGATTAGGGATCATATGAACGACACGCTAATCTCTGTAGGTGGCATTGAGACTTCCATTTTAAATTACCGAAACCTTTTTAGAACCAATCTGGAATTTGGAGATATTCTCCTCGAGCGAGGTGTATTCAACTTGAGGACCTACCAGGGAGACTCAACGAACAACCTGAGTTTGTTCGTAAAGAAGTTTAAGAAGGAGAACCCTGACTCGAACAAGACCTTTAGAATGAAGTCCTCCTCCATCGTCGCCGAGGGAATTGATTTCAATCTATACAATGAGAACAAGAAAGAAGGTCCCATAGTTTTTTATCACAACATTCATGGTGTTTTCGACAATTTCAATATCGACGGGGCCGATGTGCGAGCAGATATTCGCGACTTGCGAACCGTTGAGGACCACGATGTTGAGGTGTTGAATTTCAGTTCTCGTTTTCGCTATACCAATACGCGTATGGAGTTCGTCGATACCTGGTTGCGGACCGAGGGTTCAGAGCTAAACGCGGACATTTATTTTGACTACGAAATCGGGGATCTGTCTGATTTTACCAATCGCGTGCAGATAAATGCTGATTTTAAACAGGCGGATATCATTCTTTCAGATCTCAAAAAATTCTACGGTCAGTTCGGTCGCTACGATCGGATTCACTTTTCGGCGAAGGCCAAGGGGACCATCAATGATTTCAAGGTTTCACAGATAAACCTGACCTCAGACAGGAATTCCTCGTTGCGTGGAAATATCCATATCAAAAATGTGCTGGACAAGGATCGTTTCCTATTGAACGGAGATATTCGGGAGCTGAGTTCCAACTACGATCACCTGGTCAATTTGCTGCCGGATCTTTTGGGTGCCAGAATTCCAAAGGCTCTGGAAGACATAGGCTTTTTCTCCAGCTCGGGAAAGGTAAAAGTGACCAAGACTTCTCTGGACGTGCAACTCAAAACTATTGCAGAGTTGGGTTTGTCGGACGTCGACCTGAGCCTCAATGACATTGACAAGGGCGATCTGGCGACCTATAAAGGGAGCATAGAACTTATCGACTTCAAGCTTGGGCGCTTTGTCAATGACAGTTTGATCGGGGAGTTGTCTATGACCGGCGAAGTAGAGGGTCAGGGATTTTCGATAGACAATGTAAACATCAATGTCAGGGGGCATATCTCCAAGCATCAGTACAAGGGCTATACCTACTCAAATATCGACATCAACGGGGTTCTTATGGACAAGAGGTTCGATGGTTATCTTTTTATCAATGATCCGAATCTTCAAATAGAATTCAAAGGGCTTGCCGATCTTTCAGATGAATTTTACCAATTCAATTTCAGCGCTGATGTGGCCCATTCGGATTTCAATCGACTCAATCTCTTCACTCGTGATGAAAAAGCTGTTCTGAAAGGTATGATCAACATCGATCTCCAGGGAAGCACAGCAGATGACATCGAGGGAATTATCAGCTTCAGGAACGCCTCCTATTCAAATGAGAATGATGATTATTTCTTCAAGGATTTCGCCATTAGCTCCTATTTCAAAGACACCCTGAGGGAAGTGACCGTAAATTCGACAGACATCATCAACGGCTACATACGCGGGGATTTTAAGTTTGGCCAGCTTAAGCGATTGGGGCAGAATTCCCTTGGTAGCCTTTTTGTAAACTATCAGAAGAAAAAAGTGCTCGAGGGACAATTCCTGGAATTCAGGTTCAATATTTACAACAAGATCGTAGAAGTGTTTTTTCCAGACCTTATTCTGGGAGCGAACACGATTATCTATGGGGAGGTCAATTCGGATCAGGACATCTTTAAGCTCAATGTGAGGTCCCCCAGGATAGAGGCCTTTGACTTTTACGTCGACAGGATCAATTTGCAGGTGGACAACAAGAATCCACTGTTCAATACGCTATTGAGTGTGGATGAGCTCGACACAAAGTATTATAACCTGTCTCAGATAAACCTGGTCAATGTGATGTTGAATGACACCCTCTTTATGCGAGCAGACATGATCGGGGGCAAGGAGCGCAAGGAACGTTATAATTTCAGCGTCTATCATACCTTTAATGAAAAGGGTCAATCGGTGCTCGGTATGAAACGATCCGAACTCTTTTTCAAAGACAACTCCTGGTTTGTGAATCCGGAGGACAACAATCAGAACAAAATTGTCTATGATCAGGATATTGATACCTATGCCATCGATGATTTCAACCTGATATCCGGAGATCAGGAAATTCACATGGCCGGGCTCTTAAGTGGCAAGGAATCTCGAAACATTGACGTTAATTTCACCAATGTCAATCTTTTCGACGTGACCCCAACTATGGATAGTGTCCGTGTGGATGGAAAGTTGAATGGGAACATTCAGTTGAGGCCCGTCAACGGACAGATCTTACCCATAGCAGAGCTCGTTGTCAATTACTTCAGCATCAACGACGAATACTATGGAGATTTCGAATTCAATGCTTCCTCGGATGATAATATCAGAAACTACAGTTTCGGGACTTCTCTGATCAATTCAGGACTTAGGACATTCAGTTCAACTGGTGAGATTGACTTCAGCAATTCTGACCCTACGATGTTGGCCAATGTCTACTTTGACAAGTTCAAGATAGGGGCCTTCAGCCCTTTGGGTAAGAACGTGCTTTCAAATATTCGGGGAATCGCGAGCGGTGAAGTTACCATGTCAGGCATGCTGGCCAATCCCGATATCAATGGGGAAATCCAATTGGAAGAAGCTGGCATAAAGCTACCTTATCTGAATGTGAACTATGATTTTGCAGGAAAATCCATAGTCAAACTTTACGATCACACGTTTGATTTTCAGCGAATCAGTGTCGTGGACGACGTAATGGGTACCAAAGGGTGGATTGAAGGAACCATCACTCATGAGCGCTTTAAAAAATGGCTTTTGGATCTCGAGTTGAATACGAATAATCTACTGGTGCTAAATACTGAAGATGCAGAAGGTGCCTTGTATTACGGTAAGGGCCTTATGTCAGGCCGAACTACCTTGAAAGGTTACACAGATGAGCTCCAAATTACTGTTCGCGGAACTACAATGCCCGGAACAGAATTCTATATCCCCCTTGGGAATACAAGCACGGTAAACACCACGAAGCTGATTCATTTTGAGGCTGAGGAGGAAGAGGTGGACGATGAGAGACGGGGCGAGGTGATTTTTGAGCGTCTCAAGGGTCTTAATTTGAATTTTAACCTGAACGTGACCCGTGATGCCCTGGCAGAAATTGTGATCGATCGCAATACGGGAAGTTCGCTCAGAGGTCGCGGTGATGGGAATATTCGTCTCAACATTGACACCAATGGGCGATTTGAAATGTTTGGTAGCCTGACCGTGGACCAGGGGGAATACAAGTTCAGGAACATTGTGAACAAGGACTTTGTGGTCCAACGCGGTGGAACCATAGTTTGGGATGGCAACCCCTATGATGCCCGACTTGATATCCTGGCGATCAACTATACAAGAGCCAATCCGGCGATTCTTCTCGAAGGCATTGCCAGTTCACGCAAGATAGACGTGGAACTTCACACAGGTATAACGGGGCAACTTTCTGCACCCAACTTTGATTTTGACGTGATCATACCCAACGCAAGCTCAAACGTGACCAGTGAGCTCGAATTCAAGCTCAGGAACGAAGACGACAAGCTCACGCAATTCTTTTCCCTGCTCGCCACCGGGTCCTTTGCCGCCACAGCGAACAACAGGACTAATTTTGACGGCAATGCAGCGATTGCAGGAACCATAGCTCAAAAGGCCTCTCAGCTTTTATCCAGTATGCTTGAAAGTGATAATGAAAACTTCCAGGTCGGCGTGACCTATGACATTGGGACCGACAATTCGGTACAGGACGTCACTACTGACGATCAATTGGGTCTGGAGGTGTCTGGGCGTATTGCGGATAAGGTCGTGGTGAGCGGAAAAGTTGGGGTACCGGTTGGATCCAATACGAATTCCAGTATTATTGGGGAGGTGGAAGTTCGTGTCCCTTTGAATGAACCGGAAACTCTGTGGGGCAAAGTCTACAATCGTCAGAATGAGATACAGTTTGATGTCATCGAAGGCCAGGGTTACACCCAGGGCGTGGGTATATCCTATAGTTTTGATTTCAACAACGGAGGAGAGTTCCTGGAGAAACTGGGGCTGAAGCGAACAGAGGAGGAAAAATTATTGACACGGGATCAGCTTGACAGCCTGAAGCAGGAAAAGAAAATGCTCAGGAAAGAAGACAAGGACAAATCTCCTTAAAGTTTTTTAGTGTATTTTGTCGCGGTTTTCCTGTTTTTTGACGAAAAAGGGAAATCATAATAAATGGATCGCTTACTTTTATTTCCGTTTGCGAGTTTAAATTGTAATCAAAACTTCTAATTTATCTGATATGTCCAAGTCATCCACGTCATCCACGTTGGTTCCGTTAATGATCATTGCAGCGCTCTTCTTTATCTTTGGTTTTGTCACCTGGATCAACGGAGCTCTCATCCCATTTATGAAAACCATCAATGAGTTGACAGCTGCCCAGTCTTACCTGGTGGCCTCGGCCTCCTATATTTCCTTTGTGGTCATGGCCCTGCCGTCTTCTGCGATTCTCGAAAAAATAGGCTATAGGAAGGGAATGTCCATCGGCTTGTTCGTCATGGCGATCGGCGCGCTTGTCTTTATCCCGGCAGCAAACGCAAGAATGTATTGGTTGTTTCTTGTAGGAATTTTCATTCAGGGATCCGGAATGACTCTGCTTCAAACAGCGGCAAACCCTTATGTGACCATCCTTGGGCCCATCGAAAGTGCGGCAAAAAGGATATCCGTCATGGGAATTGCCAACAAAGTAGCGGGCGCATTGGGATCATTGATCTTTGGAGCCCTGCTCCTGAGTGGTATCGATGAGGTCAACGAAAAACTATCAACTGTCAGTGGCCCTGAGAAAGAAGTCTTGCTGGACACAATGGCGAACAGCGTATACGTTCCGTATATAGTAATGGCAGCCGTTCTGGCCCTTCTTGCGATCCTGATACGAAAGGCTCCTTTGCCACATGTGGAGGCCGAACCCATGAAGGAAACCGATAAGGGCAAAACCGAAAAAACATCTATATTTCAGTTTCCTCAGCTTATTTTAGGAGTCATCACCTTGTTCATGTATGTTGGTGTTGAAGTGATTGCGGGTGATTCGATCATTGCCTACGGGCTATCTCTCGGCCTTCCGGTGGAACAGGCCAAATGGTTCACCACATTTACGCTTTTTGCCATGGTGGGTACTTATGCACTCGGCGTCATCCTGATCCCTAAGGTAATCAGTCAGAAAACAGCCCTGCTGCTGAGCGGGCTTTTGGGTATTGTACTCAGTTTGGTCATCGTGAACACCTCGGGCTTCACTTCGGTATTGCTCGTGGCCTCACTCGGGATTGCCAATGCACTCGTTTGGCCCGCGGTTTGGCCCCTCGCATTGGACGGTTTGGGCAAATTCACGAAAACGGCGGCTGCCTTCCTGATCATGGCGATTTCAGGGGGAGCCATCCTTACTCCGCTGTACGGTCGCCTGGTTGATTATCTCAATGAGTCCTATCTTTCCAACGGGATGGAAGAGGCCGCGGCCATGTCGCAATCGGCCAACCAGGGCTACTGGATCCTTCTTCCCGCCTATATTATCATCTTTCTTTATGCGGTGAAGGGGCACAAGATCAAATCCTGGAGTTGAACCGATTCGGCAAATAAGAAGGAATTTTGAGCACATATCTCATTTTTGGCATCATCATCGCCTATTTTGGCATCATCATGCTGATTTCATACCTGACCTCCAGGAAGTCCGGTGATGAGTCCTTCTTTACGGGAGATCGACAGTCTCCCTGGTTCCTTGTCGCTTTCGGGATGGTCGGTGCAGCCCTATCAGGGGTTACATTTGTTTCTGTCCCCGGGATGGTCGGAAACAACAACTTTTACTTTTTCCAATTCATTCTCGGCAATGTAGTGGGCTACCTGTTCATCACCTTTGTGCTGATCCCCCTGTATTACAGGCTCAAACTGGTATCTATCTACAGCTACTTGAAGGAAAGATTCGGGAATCATACCTATAAAACGGGATCCCTTTACTTTCTGGTTTCTCAGTCGTTCGGGGCCTCTTTGCGACTGTTGCTCGCTGCCAAGATTCTGCAGTTCGCTTTCTTTGACAAGTTCGGAGTTCCTTTTTTTCTGACCGTGGTGATCATATTGATGCTCGTTTGGCTTTATACGAACAAGTCGGGAATCAAGACCATAGTCTGGACCGATACCATGCAAACATTCTTTCTAATTCTCGCCGCTCTGGTGACCATTTATTCTATAACCACTTCGATGGAGCTTAGCCTTGGGGAATCCGTTAGTCGTGTTACCAGCCATCCCTATTTCAGGGTATTTGAATGGGAGAACAAGTCGGGTAACAATTTCTTCAAGCAATTCGTTGCCGGTATACTTATCGCGATCGCCATGATGGGACTCGACCAGAACATGATGCAGAAAACCCTCACATGTAAGAACCGGTGGGATGCTCAGAAGAATACTTTGAGCTTCAGCTTGATACTTGCCGTCACGCAATTTCTTTTTCTCGGATTGGGGATTCTTCTGTACATCTATGCCGATTCTGTCGGCGTGCGACTCCCGGTAGATGAAAACGGGGCCTTTTTAGACACGGATACCCTTTTTCCCGACCTTGCGCTGAACCATCTCGGGTTGATAACCGGCATCAGTTTTTTACTGGGGATCATAGCAGCATCCTTTTCCAGCGTGGACTCGGCTTTGACGGCGCTAACGACATCCTTCAGCTACGACTTCCTCGATATGTCTTCGAAAACTGGAGAAGAGCGCAAAAAGATTAAAAACCGGGTGTTATTCGGTTTCTCCGTGGTCGTTTTCGTGATCATTATGGCGTTCTCCGGAAGCCGGGGTGATGTGATCTCCCTGATTTTCAAAGTGGCCGGCTACACCTATGGCCCTCTTCTCGGTCTCTACCTCATGGGCATGTTCAGTCAGATTTCAGTGAAGGATCGATGGGTTCCTGCGGTGTGCATACTTGCCCCGGTTCTGACCTACGCCAGCAGCGTCTATTTGAAAAATTCGTTTAATTTTGACTTCGGATTCATAAGCATTGCTGTCAACGCGGGCTTCACCATGGCAGGACTTTGGATCATTCGAACCAAAAAAAACTAAAATGAGCGAAAAATCGGTAACGGAGCAGGCCTCCTATTATGATAACCTCGAACATATGAGCGTCCTCGAGCTGCTCAGGAACATGAATCGCGAAGACAAAAAGGTGCCTGAAGCGGTGGGGGATGCCATTCCACAGATCGAGCCCCTTGTCGAGGAGATCGTCGATCGGTTTGAAAGAGGGGGGCGACTCTTTTACATAGGCGCTGGAACGAGCGGGCGCCTTGGAGTTTTGGATGCTTCAGAATGCCCGCCCACGTACGGGGTTCCACATGACTGGGTGATCGGCTTGATCGCTGGAGGCGATGGTGCTTTTCGGAAGGCCGTTGAGTTTGCTGAGGACGACATGGAACAGGCCTGGAAGGATCTTTCCGAGTATAATATCAACACCAATGATGTCCTGGTGGGCATTGCGGCATCGGGTCGAACCCCCTATGTCATAGGTGGTCTGATGAAAGCCAATGAGAATGGGATTCTTACTGGCTGCATCACCTGCAACAAGGGATCCAAAGTGGCGGAGGTTTCCAAATACCCGATAGAAGTCATTGTCGGCTCGGAATTCGTTACAGGCAGCACCCGGATGAAATCCGGTACGGCTCAGAAACTGGTTCTGAATATGATCTCCACTTCGGTCATGGTCAAACTGGGCCGGGTACGTGGCAATAAAATGGTGGACATGCAATTGACCAACGAGAAGCTCGTCAATAGGGGTACGCTCATGATTGCCAACGAGCTGGGTGTCGACAATGAATTGGCGAAGAAGCTGCTATTGGAGCATCAGAGTGTCAGGAAGGCCGTCGATGCCTACAGAAGCTCCAGCCAATGAATCTCTCTACTACACGTGATTCAAAGAAGAAATTATTCGGCCTTATCGGAAAGGATATTGCCTATTCATTTTCCAGGTCCTATTTTACAGAAAAGTTCCGTGATCTCGGATTGAATGATTACCGCTACGTCAACTTTGACCTCCAGAACCTGGATCAGTTCAAGACTGTAGTGGCTCCCCAGCTGGATCATATCGGAGGACTGAACGTTACGATTCCCTACAAGGAGGAAATCATACCCTATCTGGATGAGGTCGATCCGGAAGCTCTTCAAATCGGCGCGGTCAACACCATCAAGATTCTACCGAAAGGAAAGCTCAAAGGCTTCAATACAGATGCTTTTGGCTTCGAAGCTTCCCTGTCGAAGATGCTTGGCCCCAAACATGAAGCAGCACTCATACTTGGCACGGGAGGCGCGTCGAAGGCCGTGGCCTTTGTCCTCGAGAAGTTGGGCTTGTCCTTTCGTTTTGTGTCGCGGCAAAAATCCGGTGAGGAGTTTTTGACCTATGCGGATCTCGACGAATCGACTCTGCGATCTCACCTGCTAATTATAAATTGCACACCCCTGGGTACTTTTCCCGAAATCGATAAAAAGCCTGACCTGCCCTATGAGTATCTCGGATCCGACCATCTTCTTTTTGACCTGATCTACAATCCGGCAAAGACCGCTTTTCTTCTCGAAGGAGAAAAGAGAGGGGCTAAGATTTTGAATGGCAGCCAAATGCTCGAGAAGCAGGCCGATCGTGCCTGGGCCATTTGGAATTCCCTGTAAATAAAGGTATCTTATTGTCAACACTGTTTTGCGTTTTGAAGGGCTATTAGTATCTTTCGAGACTTTTACAAGTGATATTATTGGAACCTTAAACATGGAATCATGTTAGACGAGAATACAAAGAACCTTCCATCTGAGAACAAGCCGGTTGAAGATGATAAAAAAGATCAGAGCAAGGAAGCAAAGGATTCGGCAGAAGAGATAAAGAAAGAGGATGCTGCGATAGACCAGGCAGAAGAGGAGACCGCTGAAACCGATAAGATCACGGAAGAGCCCGTCAAGACAAGAGAGGTTTCTGAAAAGGTCCCTGACGAAGAAGAAACGCCTAAGGTTGAGGAAGAAACACCTAAGGACGGAGAAGAAACACCTAAGGTCGAAGAAGAAACACCTAAGGTCGAAGAGAAAACTGGGGACAAAGTGGAGTCAGAGAAAGAAGCAGAAGAATCAAATGAGGGCACCAAGAAGGAATCAGTTGGAGAATCTGCAAAAATTGATGTTCCAAGAATACAGTTCGCCAAGCTTTCCCTGGATGATCTGACCAAAATGCTTGATGACTTCCTCAGAGACTATGACATTCAAGACATTAAGCAACAGATCGAAGAGCTTAAAACGGTTTTCACCAAGAAATTCAAGGACTTGTTGAAAGAAAAAAGGGAGGAGCATGTCAAAAGCGGTGGCGAAGAAACCGGCTTTTTCTACGACTCCCCTGTAAAAAAGAAGTTCGATTCGTTGATTCGCGAGTACAAGCGAAAAAGGCAACAATACTACAAGGACATTGAAAAGGAGCAGAAGGACAACCTGGAGCTGAAGCTTAAGTTGATTGATGAACTGAAAGAGTTGATCGATACCGCGGAGCCAGCCACGATGTATAAAAGCTTCAAGGAATTGCAGGAGAGATGGAGAGCCGTCGGTCAGATTCCACGGGCGAATTACAATGATGTGTGGAGAACCTACCATCATCACGTCGAACGGTTTTATGATCTGCTTCACCTCAATAACGATTTCAGGGATCTCGATTTCAAACACAACCTCGAAGAAAAGACCAAATTGGTCGAAAGGGCAGAGAAGCTGGCCCAGGACAGCGACGTGAATCACGCTTTCAAAGATCTTCAGATTTTACATCGCTTGTGGAAAGAAGAGATCGGCCCGGTTGCCCGGGAGTTTAGGGAAGACATATGGAGCCGTTTTTCGGAAGCGACTAAGGAGATCCACAGGAAAAGACATGAGCTTCAAGATAAGCTGGAGGAGAAATACAAAGAAAATGTTGACCTCAAACTGGAAGTCATAGAAAAGATCAAATCCATAGATACAAGTCAGATCAATTCACACAAACTTTGGCAGGAACAGATCAAGAAGCTTGAAGGGTTTCGCGAGGAGTTCTTCGGAATCGGCAAGGTTCCAAGAACCAAAAGTGATGAGGTATGGCAGAAGTTCAGACAGGCGACGAGAGAGTTCAATTCGGCCAAAAATGATTTTTACAAGGGTCTGAAAAAGGGACAGACTGAGAATCTGAAGATGAAAATGGAACTGGTCGAAAAGGCCGAATCCTTGAAGGATAGCGAAGATTGGGAAGAAACGACCGAAATCTTCAAAAAGATTCAGGCGGATTGGAAAACCATTGGTCATGTTCCCAGAAAGGATTCTGACAAAATTTGGAAACGCTTCAAAAATGCATGTAACCATTATTTCGATCGACTTCACGCCAGGAAAAGCAATATGACGCAGGAGCAGTCCAAGGTCATTGATGACAAAAAGAGCATGCTGGATGAGTTGAAGGGCTTTATCGCTTCCAAGGAAATCACCATGGAAGGTGTTGAAGAGTATCGCACCAAGTGGAGAAACCTCGGCAGGTTGCCCGAGAAGGTGAGGCATTTGGAGTCCAGGTTCGGCAAGCAGCTGGATGCGGCTTATAAAAAGCTGGGTCTCGACAAGCAGGAATCCGAATTTCTCAAGTTCAAGAATCTCATGGACGGTTATGCCGCCTCGAACAATGAGAGAAAGCTCAATAATGAGCAGTTGTTTGTTCGAAAGAAAATTGATGAGATAACCAGAGAGATCAAACAGTTGGAGAACAACATCAGTTTTATCTCCAATGCTTCGGAAGACAATCCACTCGTAAAAAATGTTTACAAGAACATTGAAAACCACAAGAAAGAGCTTGAAGTTTGGAAACAAAAGCTGACTTACCTCTCTCAAATGGACTATTAAAAATCCCAATCTAACATTCGAAAAATGGCAGACGATAAAAAGGTCATCTTCTCGATGGCAGGTGTGAGCAAGACTTATCAGAGCACGAACAAGCAAGTCCTTAAAAACATCTACCTGAGTTTTTTCTATGGTGCCAAGATTGGCATCCTGGGCCTCAACGGTTCGGGTAAATCCACCTTGCTGCGCATCATTGCCGGAATTGAAAAGAACTACCAGGGCGATGTCGTCTTTTCTCCAAATTACACGGTAGGTTATCTGGCGCAGGAACCGGAGTTGGACGATTCGAAAACGGTCATTGAGATTGTCAAGGAAGGCGTCGCTGAAACCGTCGATGTCCTGGACCAATACAATAAGATCAATGACATGTTTGGCCTGGAGGAAGTATACTCCGATGCGGATAAGATGGAAAAGCTCATGGCTCAACAGGCCGAGCTTCAAGATAAAATTGACGCGCTGAACGCCTGGGAGCTCGATACGCAACTGGAAATCGCCATGGATGCTCTGAGAACCCCAGAAGGGGACACTCCGATTCGCAATCTTTCCGGTGGAGAACGCAGAAGGGTAGCGCTATGCAGGCTCTTGCTGCAGCAGCCGGACGTCTTGTTGCTCGATGAGCCGACAAACCATCTCGATGCCGAATCTGTGCATTGGCTCGAACATCACCTGGCCCAGTACAAAGGGACGGTAATCGCCGTAACCCACGACCGTTATTTCCTGGACAACGTTGCGGGTTGGATACTTGAGCTCGACAGAGGCGAGGGGATTCCCTGGAAAGGGAACTATTCGTCCTGGCTTGAACAAAAGTCAGATCGACTGGCGAAAGAGGAGAAAACAGCCTCGAAAAGACAGAAAACGCTGGAACGCGAACTGGAATGGGTTCGAATGGCACCCAAGGGTCGCCATGCCAAATCCAAAGCAAGGCTGTCCAGTTACGATAAGCTCCTTTCCCAGGATCAAAAACACAAAGAGGAGAAGTTGGAGATCTATATCCCGAACGGACCTAGACTTGGTAACAATGTGATTGAAGCCAAGGGAGTGGCCAAAGCTTATGGAGACAAGTTGCTCTATGACGACCTCAATTTCAACCTACCTCCCAATGGGATCGTGGGTATCATCGGGCCGAATGGAGCCGGTAAAACAACAATTTTCCGAATGATCATGGGGGAAGAAACGGCTGACAAAGGTGAATTCCTGGTTGGAGAAACGGCAAAGATCGCCTATGTGGATCAGAGTCATTCGAATATCGACCCGGAAAAATCGATTTGGGCGAATTTCTCAGATGAGCAGGAGATGATCATGATGGGTGGGAAGATGGTCAATTCAAGGGCCTATCTCGGGCGCTTCAATTTTAGCGGCTCCGAACAAAACAAGAAAGTATCTGCCCTGTCGGGCGGGGAGCGCAACCGTCTTCACCTGGCAATGACCCTTCGAGAAGAGGGTAATGTTTTACTTTTAGATGAGCCAACCAATGACTTGGATGTCAATACGTTGAGAGCTCTGGAAGAAGGTCTTGAAAATTTTGCCGGCTGCGCGGTTATCATTTCCCATGACAGGTGGTTCCTCGATCGGGTATGTACCCATATTCTGGCTTTTGAAGGAGATTCCCAGGTGTATTATTTTGAAGGATCCTTCTCGGAATATGAAGAGAACAAGAAAAAGCGTCTGGGCGGTGATATGATACCGAAACGGATCAAGTATAAAAAATTAACGCGCTAGATCGGTGAATCCGAAAGTAAAGAACGTCGAGAAGATTTTATTGTCTGACAATTGGTACACCCTGAATAAAGTCGTTTTCGATTACCAGAACAGGGACGGAAGCTGGTCTTCCCAGGCGCGAGAGTCCTATGACCGTGGAAATGGCGCAACCGTCCTCTTGTATAATCGAGAAAAGCAGACAGTAATCCTGATCCGGCAGTTTCGCATGCCTTCCTATTTGAACGGGAACAGCGATGGACTGCTCATTGAAACCTGTGCGGGTGTGCTTGACGGAGACGATCCTGAGACCTGTGTTTTGAAGGAGGCCGAGGAAGAGTCGGGAATTCGACCCAGAAAAGCTGAAAAAGTCTTCGAGTCGTACATGTCACCAGGAGCCGTGACGGAGATCATTCATTTTTATGTCGCGGAATACACGGATGCCGACCGAGTCGGGCCGGGAGGCGGACTCGAATCGGAACAGGAAGACATCGAGGTGCTCGAAGTTCCGTTTGAAAAGGCCCTGGAGATGGTTTCTGACGGCTCAATACGTGACGGTAAGACCATCATGTTGCTTCAGTACGCCAAACTTCAAGGTCTGCTGGACTAACTTAAGGGGAGCAATGCCAGACGTTCTTGCAGTTTGTTCATGTCTGCATTTTGAAGGCTCAATTCTTCTTCGATACGCTCAAACCCTTCTTTGTATATATCTTTGACCTGTTCGGTGAAACTGCGATAATAGTCGATTCCATCCTGAAGATTTTTTGAAAATGCATTCAGGTACTTTTGTTGTTTTTTGCTTGGAACCCCTTGTATCTCATCTATTTTACTCGACAGATAGGACAGGTAAAGCTGTAACTCCTTAACAAACATCTGGGGCCGGTTCTTTTTTGCAATTACGTTGATCCTTCCATAGATATGGTCAGCCATTTCTCTCAAACTCATTATGCTGCTGAAATAGGCCATGTTAGGTCCCGGACAGATTGCAACCCCTTTCTTGTCTGCAGAAGGATCGAGATCGTAGACCTGCATGGAAGCTTCCCCCAGACCCATGCACAGACATGCTTTTTCCACGATGCCATTGTAATTCCTGTTGAATTCTTCCTCTGACAACTCGTCGCGGTCCAGGAGTTTTATCTTGTTTCTCTGGTACTGTCGGGAAGCCGTACACAGGCTTCTGGATTCGGGTTGGGCGTGCAATGCCAGGTACTCCTTGGGGCATGGGCTGCCTGGCCTTCCAGCTTGGATTTTCTCTAATTTCTCCATATCCTTCGAGTTGTCTTTGAGATTGTTGAAGGGGACACCCAGTGGGGAAATGTTACTCAGATAGAGGTCCTTCTCATCCGCTGAAACCAGTTTGTCAAGTGTCTCTTGGTCAACTGTAGTTGCTTCCGGAACCAGGAGGAAAGGAGACCCCCAGCCCACAGAGTCCAGCTCGTATCGTTCAATCAGCAACCGATGTTCTTCGGCAGTTCCCACTCCGCCTTGCGCCGTGATTCTAATCTTCGGGCTTTTTTCGGGTATGGTCCTGTTTTTGTCTCGAAGTGCATCTATGAGCAAGCTTTCAAGAGTTTCAGCAAGTTCTTTTCTATTTCCAACAAACTCCTCAAGTATCGGGCCCATCAGCGAACCTTCGGTTGCAAATGCATGCCCGCCGCAGTTCAAACCCGATTCAATCCGAAACTCTGAAACCCAGATTCCTTTCTTGGCCAGAAACTTACCCTGGATCAAGGCCGACCTGTAATCGCTTACTTTGAGAATGACTTTTTTCTTGATTTTTCCGTTGGAGTCGGGAAAGAAATCATCAAACTTTTCCAAATAGGTGTAAAGTCGCGGATTCATTCCCGCTGAGAACACGACAGAGGATTCAAGCTCGCTTTTCGCATATCCTCGCAATGCAGCATGAGCGTCGTTGTGCTCATGGCCCAGGGGTTGGCCTTTGAAATGGTTGGGCTTGTCAAGTTTTGTCATTATGTTCACGTCGATGCTTCCTGGAGCAAGATTTCTATCCAACCAGATCCTCAGATCTGCCAGCGAATCGAAATTATTAGTAAGGGTTTTGAATTGAGCAATCAGCTCTTCATTGTTCGGAAGAAGGTCCAAATACTTTCTGATTTCCTTGAGAGAATCACGTGAACCGTTTTTAAGATCATTGAAACGCGCTGTGACAAGGTCATTGAGCAAGTTGAGGTAGGATGTAATTCGCTTGGCGCGGAAGTCTTCCATCTTTTCTGAAATGGTACTGTAGGTCAGGTCGAATTGGGAGCACAGCATCCGTCTCATTTTTTCGATCAGTACATCATCAACGATGGATACAACCGAATCAATACCCAAATGGGCTACTTTAAGCGGTGTGTCGAGGGTAAAACCGGTTCCCATGACGGGAATGTGGAATGTGTGTTTTTTTGACATATGAAAAACATTGAATTAAAGAACAAGAATATTCACAATCCGTAAAAGTACGCATTGAAACTCCACTCAAGTTGACATATGTCATGTATGGAAAAAAACACAAAAAAACCCGCTAGAAATTAGCGGGCTTGTACATTCGAAAAAGTGGTAATGAATATATCAGATGGTTTTCACGTTTACCGCGTTCATCCCTTTTCTTCCTTCTTTCAATTCGAATTCAACCGAATCACCTTCATTGATTTGGTCGATTAATCCTGAAACGTGAACGAAATGTTCTTCGTTTGTTCCGTCTTCAACGATGAAACCGAATCCTTTGGTCGTGTTGAAGAATTTTACTTTACCTTGTAACATTTTGAATAATTATTATTTAAAATGCAAAGATAACGCTATTTCTTTGGCTCCAAGCAAAAAATCAGAAAAATTCAAAAAAGGTCAAATGTACTGACCAAATACCACAAGCAAAATCCAACGAGAAAAGCAAGCCCAAGATAGCTTAGAATGACCAGTGGCTTCGATGGCCTAAGGGGTTGAGGCATTTGTTTTCCTGTGACGAGAAGGAGGTTGGCCAGAGCATACAGCGGAGCCGTTAAGAAAGATAAGATGGTCGCAATTTTGACAAAAGTGATCATACTTGTCTGAAAATAACTCAGAATCATCATCGTGCCGCCCGACAGCACAATGATCCAGAAAAGATAGTATCCCCTGGAACTTCTTTGGAAGAGCAGATTTGTGGTTTTAGCCATTGCCCGGGGTGAGGCGTCAAGGGTAGTCAGCGTGGTGCTGAACATGGTTGTGAAAGCCGCTACCGCTATAAAAACAGCGGCCCCGTTACCGAGGTTCGCGGTGTACATCTCGATGAGTTGTTGGGCAAAAAGTGCGGCACTGCTACTGAACTCCTTATCGGAATGAAACATGACAAGTGCTCCCAGCGACATAAAGCAAACACCGAGAAACACCGTAGACAAATATCCAATATTGAAGTCAAATAAGGCTTTCTGTGTGCCAAAGCCGGTCTTCATATCCTTGTTCTTCTCGATGGCCCAAAGGGAATGCCAGATCGAAACATCCAGGGGTGCCGGCATCCAACCGAGGAATGCGATCAGAAATGCGACTTCGACAGTTCCCTGAGGGAGGCTTGGTGCCAGAGAAACAGCTGTTTCCGACTTTGAGAGAGCCACGGCAACCGCCCCGATCGTGCTGATCGATAGTACTGTGATTATGAGCTTCATGAGATTGTCAAGTACTTTGTACCTGCCCATTAAGAGGATTGCCAAACACACCAGGGTTATGATAATGCTCCATAGCCCTATGTCATTCGTTATTCCGAAAAGATTATTCGCAAGCCCCGCAGTGACCACAGTGACCGCCGCCTGAATGGTAAACATGGTTAGCAGGGTGATCACAAAATAACTCACGAGGACCCAGGACCCCAATTTCTTGTATCCGTCAATAAGACTTTCCCCGGTCGCAGCTGCGTAACGAGGCCCGTACTGGAAGAAGGGATATTTGAACAAGTTGACCAGGAGAAGTGCCCAGAGAAGCCCAAAGCCGAAATCTGCGCCTGCCCTTGTCGACTGCACCAGGTGTGAGACACCGATGGCCGCTCCTGCAAAAAGCAGGCCAGGCCCTAGGTTTTTTATGATCCGTAAGATTCTCATCCCGGTTTCAGCCTCGCTCCGAATTATTTATGATTTCGGCGAGAAGCTTTTTTGCGCGTAGCAGCTTGACTTTGATATTGTTCATGGGCTCGCCGATTTTCTCTGCCATTTCCTTGTAGCTGAGCTCTTGAAAAAATCTCATGTTAATCACGACCTGGTAATGGGGTTTCAGCTGTTGGATATAGGCTTTCAGTTGGGCCAGATTCTGTTCCTGAATCAACTGATCGGCCGGGGAGGGGTCTTCATCAGCGATTTTATGTATCTCCTTTGGGTTCTTGTGAATTGAAATCGTTTCGGTTTTTTTCTTGCGCATTTCGTCGATGTACAGATTGTTCGATATGGTGAACAACCATGTTTTGAATTTGTACTGTTCATCGAACGTGTCAATCTTGTCAAAAGCACGCGCAAAGCTCTTTATCGTTATGTCTTCGGCCTCATCTTCACTCCTGCTTTTGCCGAGCTGAAAGAGGTAGACGTCCTTCCAGTAAAGGTTGAGAAGATCGTTGAAAGCTTTTTGATCTCCTCGCTTGGCCTGGGCAACCAGTTGTTCAATGTCTTTAGATTCGCTCATGGATCTTTTTTCACCCGGTAATTACCACTTTTTTGGAGGAGAGAAAGTGTTGGCAACAAACAGGTATAACTGCATAAATATAATTGAAATTTCATACAGAGGTGCCAGGGTGACCAAATCTTTTTCATGCAGTTTTTTGGCTGTTCTGTTTATTGTGAAATAGAAAACCAAAAAGCGGAGCAGGATCAATCCTATGACTAGCATCGGCTTTGTGTTGAGGGTCAGAAGAACTATTGCACCCGTGTAAAAACCGATCTGGGAAATGTAGAAGACTCCGAGTTTGAATTTCTGCTGTGATTTGTAGTGTTTTGAAGTGGTGATATGCCTCCTTTTTTGTCGAACCCAGGAGGAAAGCTCTCCTTTGGGCTCTGAAATCGTAAACGCGTCCGGATGGTCGCAGATCACGGTATTTTTTGACGTGGCTACCTCATTGACAAAAAGATCGTCATCACCCGATCTGACATCCAGGTGGGTCTTGAATCCTCCGGCATTCTCAAAAAGCACCTTCTTGTAGGCCAGATTTCGCCCTACGCCCATATAAGCCTGACCTTGCAGGGCATATGAAAAGTATTGCAGGGCGGTCATGAAGGTTTCATACCGAATCAATTTGTTGAGCAATGATCCCGGGATTTTACGATAGGCCCCGTATCCCAGAACGATTTCTGAACTCCCTTCGAAACCCGAAGCCATTTTGTTGATCCAGTGGGGTGAGCTCGGGCTGCAATCTGCATCCGTGAGAAGAATGTTTTCTCTTCGAGCCATTTCTATGCCCCGGCTCAGGGCGTATTTCTTGCCGTTGGATTCGGATGGAGGAATCCGCAGGACTCGCACCGGTCTCTTTTCGGAATTGAATTCATCTTGGAATTGTTTTATGATCCGAGGGGTTTCATCGGTCGATCCATCATCGACAACAATGATTTCGTAATCCGGATATCTTTGCTCTGCGAGACTTTTGAGATTTGAATGGAGATTGTCGGCTTCGTTAAAGGCGCAAACAACAACACTTACGCCGCTGGGGAAGTCATCAACATTCCTAATTGGCGGACCTTTTAAAGATTTTGGAATGAGAAGAGGTGATGATTCAGACCGGGTGTAATAACCGAAGACAAATGCATAAAAATAGAGTTGAACAACCAGAAAAAAAACAAAGGCCAGTAAGACAAACATGAAACCTTAGGCTGCACCCTTGGGGGATATTTCGGTGCTCTTGTTATCGAGGTTCGTGCTGCAACCTTCTTCATTGCCACAACCACAGGTAATTCCCTTGGCCTTCATTTTGACGTTGCTACCAGCGCAGGTTCCATCAAACTCACCATCTTTCTTCGCCCATATTTTAATTGCGATTCCGGCAAAGCCCAAACCGAGTAACACGATGCTTAACAAAAGTAGTTTCATACGTAGAATTTCTGAGATGCAAAGATAGTGATTTCACAGGGGATATGAAAGTGAAGAATTAACCCGGAGCATCAAGTTTCCAGGTTTTCATCAAATCGACATCAACCCTTCAAGAAAGAGGTCTGTATCCTGTTTGAAGACGTCGCCGACGAAGCTTTTATCGGATTTGCACTTTTGTTTAAGGAGTTTCATATCAGCATTCCATTTATTGCCATCGAAAAAGCGCAGCCCTTTGAAATCCCTCACCTTGTAGAGGGATTTTTCTCCGTAGCAGGTTCCGAGATACACGTGTTCCAGATTATTTTCAGCAGCCCATTTGATAACGGAAAACATCATCCACTTGCCCAGGGAATAGATCTGATGGTCGAGGGAAAAGAAAGCAAACCAATAATGGAGAGTTCCTTTTTCGATTATGGCTACCACGTATCCCACTGCGGTATCTTTTAGCGTGAACTTGAAAATATGGCTGATGCTCGGATTGTTGAGGATGTATTTCAGGCGTTTCTCACTGATCGGCTCGCTGAAGCGCTGTTCCGCGAAATGCGAACAGAACCTTACAAAAGCAGCCTCGTTCACATCAAATTTCTCGATCGGCAGGACCTCGAAATTCGGATTCATCTCGATAATCTTTTTTGCTACCCTTCGGTTCTCTGATGATTCTCGGAACTCACCAAGGTCGACGCGAAGACTTCGGGCCAGGTAATAGACTTCTTCTTTGAGATCGGGATTGTTTGAATAGGGGAGAAACCCCTTGTCGTAAATATCAGGTAGCTCAGACTTCGCTTCTTTCAGACAGTATACGGCATAGTTAAAGGTGTATGTGCTGTAATCGACAAGGCTCTCGGATCTGAATATCTTCATGGACAGACAATAAAAAACCCGTCAGGTCAAGAAAGACCTGACGGGTAAAAGTACCATTTTTTTATTCCTTGGATATCAATTCCTGCTGAATGTTCGTGGGTACCGGCTCGAAAGAGGCGAATTTGGTGCTGAAGGTCGCCCTTCCCTGGGTTTGGGAGCGAAGGCTGGTCGAATATCTGTACATCTCCGCTTCAGGGACTTTGGCCTTGATGATCTGGTGCGTTCCATCACTGTCCATGCCCATGATGATTGATCTCCTGGATTGCAGGTCGGTCATGACATTTCCCATGAGTTCTTCCGGGACGCGTACTTCGAGGTCCTGGATGGGCTCGAGCAATTTTGGCTTCGCATCGAGAAAAGCAGCTTTGAAGGCATGTGCTCCTGCGATCTTGAACGAGATGTCGTTCGAATCTACGGTGTGCATCTTACCGTCAAATACCATGACCCGAATGTCACGTGCATAAGATCCGGTCAACGGGCCTTCCTCCATGACCTCGAGTATTCCTTTGAGAATAGCCGGCAAATAGCGGGTATCGATCACACCGCCCGTAATGCAGTTGTAAAAGATGAGTTTACCTCCCCATTTGAGGTCGATTTCTTCTTTGCCCCGGATATTGAAGCCCACGGGTTCTTCCATACCCTCGTACCAGGGCTCGATTTTCAAGTGAACTTCCCCGAATTGACCCGCACCACCGGATTGTTTCTTGTGGCGATAACTTTGGGTAGCCGGTCGTTGAATGGTTTCCCTATAGGCGATTCGCGGCTGGTCAAACTGGGCCTCGATGCCATAAAGGTTTTTGAGGGTCCAGTCTATGGTCGCCAGATGCAGCTCTCCCTGGCAGGAAAGAATCTGTTGACGAATCTCATTGGAGAATCTTACGTCTATAGTCGGGTCCTGGCTGTGCAGCCTTTTAAGGGCCTCCATGAGTTTTTCCTCATCCTTTTTGTTCACAGCACTGACGGCTTTGCGAATCCTCGCACTGGGAAAGATTATCGGTTTTATAGTGATCTCGGTATTGGGATCCCGAAGGGTGTCATTGGTTTCGGTGCTCTTCAGCTTCAAAGAAGCGCCAATGTCTCCCGCCGTGAGTTTTTCCACAGATTCGCGCTTCTTGCCATCCATGATATACAGTTGGTTCAGACCTTCGAGCTCTTCGGTTCTTGAATTCTTGAGACGGTCATTTTGTTTGACCTCCCCGGATTTAACCTTGAAGAAAGTGACCTGACCCAGGTTGGGTTCATGGTAAGTTTTAAAGACAAACAAGGCGGTTGGCTCGGTGGAGAGGCATTTTATTTCATTGCCCTCAAGGCTTTGTTCGGGTTTGAGGTCCGAAGCAGCCGGTGCCACGTTGTCGATAAAGCCCATTAGTCGTCCTGAACCCATGTCGTTCAGCGCGGAAACACAAAATACAGGGAAGAGCTCATGGTTGAGCATCCCTTTCTGTATCCCCAGGCGCATTTCATCCTCATTGAGGGTTCCCTTGTCGAAGTACAGTTCCATGAGCTCCTCATCATTCTCAGCCGCCTTTTCAACGAGCTCGTTGTGGAGGTGATCTGCAAGCTCTTTCTGATCTTCGGGAATCTCCAGCTTCTCAGGTTTGCCTCCTTCAGGTTTAAACTTGTACATTTTCATCTTCAACACATCGATGATGCATTGGGCGCCATCCATTACAAGAGGATACTGGACCTTGACCGCGTTGTTCCCAACAAGATCAACAATGCTCTGGAAGCTGTTGTCAAAATTCGCTTGTGGATGATCGATCTGGTTGATGACAAAAAGCGTGGGTCTGCTGAATTTATTTATATACTGCCAGATGATCTCCGTTCCTACTTCCACCCCGTGTTGGGCATTGATCACCGTTACCAGTGAATCGGCTACCCTCATGGTTGAGGCGATCTCACCGATGAAATCGTCGAGACCCGGAGTGTCAATGATGTTGATTTTATAGTTCCTCCATTCGGTGTGCAATGGTGTCGCAAATACAGAGGCTTCTCTTTCGTGCTCTATTTCGTGATAATCCGCCACTGTGTTGTGATCCTCAACGGTTCCCCGTCGGTTCAACAGCCCGGCTTCAAATAACATGGTTTCGGCAAGTGTGGTCTTGCCGCTGTTATGGGCGCCAACAAAGGCCACGTTTTTGATGTGCTTTTCGTCATATACTTTCATGAAATTAGTCTTTAATGGTTCACTCGCATAAAGTTATGAAATTATGGAGGAACTATTTCATGACATATGTTAGTCTATGGTAGATTTTTACCTGATTTTTCAGGTGGTGCAGGTGGTGCAGGTGGGTCAAATGATGTTGACTTCGGTGGCTAGCTCAATTCCAAATCGCCTGAGGACTTCATCCTGTATGCGCTTCGACAAATTTAGAATCTCCACTCCCGTTGCGTCTCCGTGATTGACCAAAACAAGCGCCTGTTTAGCATGGACACCCGCATCTCCGAAACGCTTGCCTTTGAATCCGCTTTGTTCGACAAGCCAACCTGCGGGAACCTTAACATCTCGGGAATCAATCTTGTAAAAAGGCATATCAGGATAGGTTGCCTTGAGAGATTCCAATTGCTCTTTGGGGATGACCGGATTTTTGAAAAAACTGCCGCTGTTGCCGAGCTCCTTCGGATCGGGCAACTTGCTCTGCCTTATGGCGATTACGACCCTGGAGATGTCTTTTATCGTCGGGTTTTCAATGCCTCTCTCGGCCAGCTCGGAGCGAATGGCTCCGTAATCTGTCACCAGTTTGTGATTTCTTTTGGTCAGCGAAAAGGTTACATTGAGGATGATGAACTTTCCTTTGAGCTCATTTTTGAATACCGATTCCCGGTAACCGAAACGACAATCTTTGGCCGAGAAATTCACAATTCTGCCACTTTCGATCTCCAGGGCTTCGAGCTCGTGGAAAACATCCTTGATCTCCACTCCATAGGCTCCAATGTTCTGCATGGGAGAGGTGCCCACCTGTCCGGGGATCAGCGACAGGTTCTCCAGGCCCCCGAGGTCATTGGCAATGCACCAGGTCACAAATTCGTGCCAATTCTCTCCTGCCTGGGCTCTGACCAATGTGTGATCCGAATCTTTGCCCGGGATTACTTCAATGCCTTTAAGCTGTATGTGAACCACCGGCTTTTCGACATCCCGGGTGAGCAAGATATTGCTCCCACCGCTCAGGACAAAGAGGTCTTTGTTCGTTTCTACTATGGACCTGAGTTGATCCAAGTTTTCGACGTTGGCGAATCTTCTCGCATTGGCCTCAATGCCGAAGGTGTTGTAGGGACGCAAAGAAATGTTTTCCTGGAACATCAGCCGGGGTATTGATCCAGCGCCAGGCGAAGCAGTTCAACGGATCGCAACAAGCTTTCCTTTTTGAGAACGTAAGCAATCCGAATCTGGTTTTTTCCTGATCCAGGGGTGCTGTAGAATCCGCTCGCAGGAGCCACCATAACTGTTTCTCCTTTGTCTTCGAATTTCTCGAGCATCCATTGTGCAAAATCATCTGCATCCTCCACAGGAAGCTCAGCCATACAGTAAAAAGCTCCTTTTGGAGAGGAAACCTTGACATTTTCGATTTTTTCCAACGCACTGATCAGAATCCTCCTTCTCTCGTCGTACTCGTGAATCACATCGTCAAAATAACGCTGTGGGGTTTCCAGGGCGGCTTCACTTGCCATCAGGGCAAAGGTGGGAGAGCTAAGTCTGGCCTGTGCATATTTCAGGGCTGTCTTTATGACCTCGTGGTTCTTTGACACGATGCAGCCGATTCTTGCCCCGCACATGCTGTAACGCTTGGATACGGAGTCAATCATGATGGCGTGGTCCTCCAGGCCTTGCTGGCTCATTACGGAGTGGTGTTGAATGCCGTCGTAGACGAATTCCCGATAGACCTCGTCGGCGATTAGAAACAGGTCGTGCTTGAGGGCAAGATTTTTCAATTTGATGATTTCTTCTTCGGAGTAGAGATAACCCGTCGGGTTGCCGGGGTTACAGATCAAAATGGCTTTGGTCTTTGGTGTGATCTTTTTCTCAAACGCTTCGATAGGAGGAAGGGCAAAGCCGTTATCAATGCTCGATTCGATGGGAATCACCTCGATGCCATTGGCAACTGAGAAGCCGTTGTAATTCGCATAAAAGGGCTCGGGGATGATTATCTGATCTCCAAAATCGGTTATGCTGCCCAGGGCGAAGAGAAGGGCTTCTGAACCTCCTGTGGTAACTATGATGTCGGATTCGTCGACGTCAATCTGGTGTCTTTGGTAATAGGTAGCCAATTTCTTCCTGTAAGTCTCGGATCCTTCACTTCTCGCATAGGCCAGAACTTCAATGGAATTGTTTTTAACGGCATCGAGTGCTACCTGAGGTGTTTTGATGTCTGGCTGTCCGATGTTCAGATGGTAGACCCTCGTTCCTCTTTTCTTGGCTTCCTCGGCATAAGGCACTAGTTTTCTGATCGGAGATTCGGGCATGTTGTGCCCCTTGGCAGAGATTTTTGGCATTTTCTTAAGATCCAGAATTACATTGCAAAATTGCAAAATATTCCTCTATATTTTCGATGAATTCCTATCTTTTTTCAAGGATAATGCTTATCTTTAACTATCTGTTAAACTTTAAAATGAGATATTATGTCAAGTGATTCTAAATTGTTGTTAGGGCTCATCTTAGGTGCAGCGACTGGTGCAGTGGCAGGTCTGCTTCTGGCTCCAGCTTCGGGTAAAGAAACCCGGGAGAACATTTCTGATAAGGCAAGTGAATTGAAGAGTGATCTGGACAAGAAATTCAATGAGCTGTCTCAAAAGATTCAGGATCTCGATGGAGAATCTATCGCCGAGTTCAAGGAAAAATTCAATGACGTCAAGGATTCTGTGAAGGAGAAATACGATCAGATGTCTGCCAAAGTCAAAGACCTTGAAAAGGAGCTTACCGCTAAGATGGATAAGATGAAAAAGGAAGCGAAAACTGTAGAAGCCAACGCGAATTCAATTTAATTCAGATTGAATCTTAATGGTTGAATTGGTAAAGAAATACGTCGAAAACAGGATTCAGCTTGTTAAACTAAATTTAATCGGTGCAATAGCCAATGTGGCTGCAGGAATGGTCAGTTCCTTCTTGCTGCTTGTCATGGGTATTTTGATATTGCTCATGTTTAGTATTTCTTTGGCGTTTTGGTTCTCAACTTTCTTTGAAAGCGAAATCATTGGATTTGCGCTTGTAGGTGCGTTGTATCTTATCTTCTTTATTGTTTATGCAGCCTTCGCCAAGAAGGGTGTAGAGGCAAAAATCAAAGATGAAATCGTGGCTTCTGCACTTTCGGAAGTTGATGATTTGACTGAACTGGAGGAAGATGAAAGTTAATACCAAGACTCCGATTCGCTCGATGAAGGACCTGAACCGGGCCAAGGAAGGTTTGCGCCTTGAAATAGCGGCCCAGGAAGTGGAGTTGCTCGAGCATCCTCTTGTGTCCATACCTATGGCCCTGATCGAGGGCACTTCGGTTAAAGGATCAATTCATGATTCCTTGGAATCATTTTCATTGGGTAATTACAAGAATGCCCTAATGAGTCTGGTGGGCACGTTCCTGTTGGCCAATAGAAAGACCAGAAAGATATTCATTGTCTTCATGCTCGCCAAGGAATTGGTGCCTTTCGTCATCCACAAGATGAATGATATAGTCAAAAAATAGCGTTTCAAAACACTGGTTTTGAAACGCTAAATTTTTCTTAAATCCATTGCTGTCTCTATTTTTTATAGTACTTTCCTGAGGCTTTACACCTACAAATGAAGGCCTCGAATGTACTGATTTCCTGCTTGTTTTTATTGGCGTTTGCCCCAGTATGTGCACAGGGGAGCTTTGTGCTGTCACCCGGTCGCCAGGACAAAGCCGTGGTGCCTTTCAAACTGGTGAACAACATGATGGTCATCAAGGCCAAAGTCAATGGGAAAGAGCTCTCATTTTTGGTCGATACGGGAGTTAAGAAGACGGTTTTGTTCAATGTGCAAGTGTCAGACTCTCTGCTTCTGAAGAATATTGAAACCCTGAAGCTGAGGGGTTTGGGTGAGGGAAATTCTATTAATGCCGTCAGTTCGAATGGCAATTTGTTCAGTTGCAACGGGATCATCAATCCGTCTCTATCCCTTTTTATGATCACAGACAATCTGTTTGACCTTTCGGCCAAGATGGGCATTGATATCCACGGGATCATCGGAGGAGACTTATTCGAGGACTTCGTCGTGAAAATCAATTATGCCTCAGAGAAATTGACTTTTTATGATCCGTCCACCTACAAGTATTCCAAGTGCAAAACGTGTGAGAGCTTCCCATTGGATTTTTATGGCAGCAAACCTTATCTGGACGTCTATGTGACCAACCAGGCCGGAACCGAGCACAAGGTCAAGCTTCTTATAGATTCCGGGGGAGGGGACTCTCTTTGGCTTTTTCCATATTCGGATCCCAATATCTATGTACCCGAAAAAAATTTTGATGATTACCTCGGAAAGGGACTCAGCGGGGACATCTACGGAAAAAGGGCCAAGTTGAGAGAAATACGGATTGGGAGCTTCTTGATTTTCGATGCCAATGTTTCCTATCCCGATTCCACCTCTATGCTAACCATGCATCAAAACAAGGAGAGGAACGGTACTCTGGGGGCCGGGATCTTAAAAAGGTTTCACGTGATTATGGATTATCCGGGAAGGCGGATCACTTTGAAAAAGAACAACAGGTTCTTTAATGAGCCTTTCCTCTACAATAAGAGCGGCATAGAGATTGTTTACGGAGGAGAGATGCTGGTCAAGGAAAAGCGAACGCGGATCAACCCGGTTGAGGGCGAGAACAACCAGTCGATCACCGACATCATTTACAGTTATGGCTTAACCTATAAGCCCAGTTACAAGATTGCGGTGATCCGACATGGATCACCCGCCCACCTCGCAGGATTGCGGGAGGGGGATATCATACTCGAAATAAACGGAAGAGAGGCGTATAACATGAAGATGGAGGAGGTCAATCATATGTTTTCTCAAAAGGCCGATAAGCGTATTCGAATGCTGGTGGATCGCAATGGAGAGCATTTGAATTACGAATTCGTGCTCAGGAGTATGCTATAAAGACAGAAATCAGGAATAAAAAAAAGCCCTTCAAATAATTTCAAGGGCTTTTACTTATTTGGTTCTCAAATGAACTTAATTCGTGTCAGAGACCACTGATTTTTTCTTTTCAATGTCTGCTGTTCCGGCCTCAAGAACGCGTCCTTTGATTCTCAGGACCTTTGTGTCTTCGTAGGCATTGGAAGTGATGGTCACCGTTTTGGAAAACGGACCGATGCGATTCGTAGCATACTTCACTTTGATTTCTCCTGTTTCGCCGGGCATGATAGGCTTTTCGGGTTTTGTCGGGACAGTACATCCACAACTTCCCTTTACCTGGCTTATGATAAGGGGAGACTTTCCTACATTTTTGAATTTGAACACACGGTTGCCATCTGAATTGGCTGCAATCTCACCGTAGTCGATGACTTCGTTTTCAAACTCGAAAACGGGCCCCGTAAAATCTTTGAGAATTTCTTCTTTTGTTTGCCCCTGCATGCTCTGAGTGAGCAGGCCGACAAACATAATGATCAATAATTTTTTCATGGTACCTGATTTTGACCGTAAAATTAATGTTTTTACTTGAAAATGTAACTGAATTGGAAACGATATATTGCTTAAAATTGTAATTTTGCACACTATTTGACAAAATTTTAACAGATGAAAATCCCGACCACGTATCAGGCAGAAAAAGTCGAAGACAAATGGTATGATTACTGGATGAAGAATGGTTATTTCAGATCTGTGCCGGATGGGCGCGTGCCTTACACGATCGTCATTCCGCCACCGAACGTGACCGGGGTGTTGCACATGGGGCACATGCTCAACAACACCATTCAGGATGTTCTTATTCGCCGAAAGCGGATGCAGGGCTTCAATGCCTGCTGGGTTCCGGGAACCGATCATGCCTCCATTGCGACAGAAGCCAAAGTTGTCGCCAAACTCAAGGAAGAGGGAATTGAAAAGTCAGATTTGACGCGTGAAGAGTTCGTTGACCACGCCTGGGAATGGACCCATAAACACGGAGGAATGATCCTGGAACAGCTCAAGAAGCTTGGGGCCTCCTGTGACTGGGACAGAACCAAATTCACCATGGATGAGGACATGAACCAATCGGTGACCAAGGTGTTCATCGACCTTTATAAGAAAGGCCTTATTTACAAGGGCTACAGGATGGTCAATTGGGATCCACAGGCAAAAACCACTTTGAGTGACGAGGAGGTTATCTATGAGGAAAAGCCCGGGCACCTTTACTATGTGAATTACCCGATTGAGGGAAGTGACAAGGTGGTTCAGATCGCAACCACACGACCCGAGACGATATTGGGTGACACGGCCATCTGTGTCCACCCCGAAGATTCCAGGTTCACTCATCTTAAAGGCAAAAATGCGATTGTTCCGCTGGTCGAAAGGGTGATTCCGATCATTGAGGATGAATACGTCGACATGGAATTTGGAACAGGGAGCCTGAAGATTACACCGGCCCATGATCCTAATGACAAAGAGATAGGCGAAAAGCACAATCTCGAGGTGATCGATATCTTCAATGATGACGGAACTCTGAATGCGAATGGGATCCACTATGAAGGTCGCGACCGTTTCGAGGTGCGGAAGGATATCGCAAAAGAGCTGAAAGAAAAAGGCTATCTCGTCAAGGTGGAAGACTACACCCATAAGGTGGGTACCTCTGAGCGCACCAAAGTAGTCATCGAACCCAAAATATCGGAGCAGTGGTTCCTGAAGATGGAAAATCTGGTCAAACCGGCCATTGATGCGGTCTTGAACAGCAAGGAAGTGCGCCTTGTTCCATCGAAATTTGAGAACACTTATCGTCACTGGATGGAGAACATCCGGGATTGGAACATTTCTCGCCAGTTGTACTGGGGACACAGGATACCGGCATTCTATTACGGAGATGGCACGCAGGATTTTGTGGTAGCCGCCACGGCTGAAGAGGCCCTCGCACAAGTGGTCAAGATGCCCGGAAGATCCGATTTCAAGCAATCGGATTTGCAGCAGGATGAGGATTCTCTGGATACCTGGTTCTCATCATGGCTTTGGCCCATTAGCGTTTTCAACGGAATCAACCAGCCCTCAAATGAGGATTTCAAATATTACTATCCAACCAACGACCTGGTTACCGGACCGGACATTTTATTCTTCTGGGTCGCCAGAATGATTATTGCGGGTTATGAGTTTGCAGACGCGAAACCCTTCGAAAACGTATATCTCACAGGCCTTGTGCGCGATAAGCAGCGCAGGAAAATGTCAAAGTCTCTCGGAAACTCTCCTGATCCGGAAGAACTGATGACTCAATACGGAGCAGATGGGGTCAGGGCAGGAATCCTCATGAGTTCAGCCGCAGGAAATGACCTTTTGTTTGATGAAGGACTCATGATGCAGGGCAGGAACTTTGCCAACAAGATATGGAATGGATTCAGGTTGGTCAAGGGATGGGAAGTCTCGGAGGATGCGGAACAACCTCTTGCGGCCAAACTGGCGATACAGTGGTATCGTTCCAAATTCAATGCCACATTGAAGTATATTGATGAGCAGTTTGAGCAATACCGCTTGTCAGACGCCTTAACGGCGATCTATAAGCTCATTTGGGATGATTTTTCCTCGTGGTTCCTGGAATGGGTCAAACCGGCCTATGGAAAACCGATAGATTCAAAGACGCTGGAAGCCGCGGTATCCTTTTTTGAGGGGAACCTGAGATTGCTTCATCCTTTCATGCCATTTATCACAGAGGAGATATGGCAGCACTTCAGAGAAAGAAGCCCGGAAGAAGCTCTGATCGTATCCTCCTATCCGGTTCAGGAAGACTTTGACAGCAATGTGCTCAAAGAGTTTGAATCGGTCAAAGAAATTGTATCTGCTGTGCGCAACATAAGAAAGGAAAAGGGCATTTCGTTCAAGGAGAGTCTGGAACTCTGCGTGCTCGAAAGCGCGAACAGGGAGTCGGGTTACGATGCGGCCATTCAGAAACTCACAAATGTTTCCTCGATAACAAGGGTGGATGACAAAGTTGACAGGTCAGTGTCTTTCAGGGTCGGGGCCAATGAGTTTTTCATTCCTGTACAAGACAATATTGACCTAGAGGAAGAGAAGAAGAAATTGGAGAAGGAGCTGGAGTACAACAAGGGTTTTCTCCTTTCGGTTCAGAAGAAGCTGAGCAATGAGAGATTTGTCAACAACGCGCCCGAGCAGGTCATCGCGAATGAAAGAAAAAAGGAAGCGGATGCCCTTGCCAAGATCGAAGTCCTGGAACAAAGCATCCGCTCTTTGTAATCTTATGCTTATTCTCCTGTTTTAACAGCCAGAATCTTGGCATTCAGGGCAACATCGTTCCAGGTCTTGCTGACCCCGTCAGAACCCGTATGAAGTACCTTGCAGGCCTCGTTCAGTGATTCAAGGGCAGCTTGGGCACCCCATTCATTGAGGTCCATGGTTGCACTAACATGAATGGTATCCTGCTCCACTTCATAGTTGAAAGGAAGAGATTTGCTCAATCCGTTCATGGAAATCTCCAGTTTGCCCGAATTGGCAGTCTCGACATTGAATTTTCCTTTGAGGGTCATTGAATTCTCCATCACCGCAAAAAAGAACTTCTGCAATTTCCCATCCCGGATGGTGTCATTGGTAAAGATCGAATTGACAGGAATCTCAAAGCCCAGGTCACTCAGGGCGCCAGCGGCATCTTCACTTGGTTTGCTGCTGACGATTTTGACCTCTTTGAAAGTTCCTTTGACAGGGACTTTTTCAGAAGTCTTGTAGGCTGTCCACTGCATGCTGGAGCCCGCCTCGTTAGCTTCGAATTGAATGGAAGGCTTCTCGGCCTCAGTAGTTTCGGTTTTCTCTTTTTTGCAGGATATCAGCTGACCACCCAGGACCAGTATTACTGCAATGTAAAATAAATGCTTCATTGATTTCAAAAATTAGTAGTTAAAGAATTATAGCGGGTTGCTAGTCGATTTTCTGTCCGGTGTATTTTTCTACCAGAGCGATGTACTTCTCCTTGGCCTCCTCCACGGAAATATTGTTGAGTTGGAAATATGCGTTCAGTTTGAATGCATTTCTTACCATGTCATTTCCTGACGGAATCACGGTAGAATCTTTCTGAGTTGCGTGCTTGTAATAAGAATAAAATCTGAGCATGACATCCGGAGGTAGCTTTTTGGTCATTGCCGAAGCAATTTCAAAAGCTTTGTTGAATTTTCTGTCAAGATCAGTCATTTTTTAAGGCGATTACCGTTTCTCCACCACGCACCGACTCATTGAGGCCCACATGGATCTCAAAATCCAAAGGTACAAAAATATCCAGCCGGGAACCAAACTTGATAAATCCTGCGTCGGTGCCCTGGACCACCTGCTGTCCGACATTGGCGTAGTTGACAATTCTACGTGCGACGGCTCCTGCGACCTGACGGTACATGACCTCACCCAACGTTTTGTTCTCAACTACGATGCTCGTGCGTTCGTTGTCCTCCGAGGACTTGGGGTGCCAGGCCACGAGATATTTTCCCGGATGGTATTTGCTGTATTTCACTACACCGCTAACCGGGTAACGGGTAACATGCACATTCAGTGGAGACATGAAAATCGAAATCTGTTTTCGCTTTCCCTTGAAGTATTCCTTTTCTTCGACATCTTCGATGACCACCACCTTTCCATCCGCCGGAGCAATGACATGAAGGTCGTTCAAGGCTGTTTTTCTGTTCGGATCCCTGAAGAACTGCAAAATGAGCAGAAACAGCAGCAGGAAAAGGATCATCAGAGGCTTTTGAATCCAGATATTGGATACAAAGTGATCGGTGATCAGTATACCCGCGACGACTATCAGACCCGTGATCAGGATGGTTTTGAATCCTTCTTTGTGAAACATCAGGTGGTAAGAAATAAATAAATATAAATAAACGGAGTGGCAAAGATAATACTATCCAGTCGATCTAAAAAGCCCCCGTGGCCCGGAAGCAGGTTACTGCTGTCCTTCAAGCCGGCCTGACGTTTGAACATCGATTCGATCAGGTCCCCCAGAACTCCGAAAACACTCACGAGTATTGCAATGGTGAACCATTGAAGGGGCTGAACGCTCGAGCAGTATTTTGCTACGATATATGCTGCGATAAAAGTGAAGATGAATCCTCCCAAAAACCCTTCGATTGTTTTGTTGGGAGACACCCTTTCAATGAGTTTGTTCCGACCAAAATTCTTGCCGATCAAAAAGGCGAAAACATCATTGCTCCAAATGAGAAAGAAGATGCCCAATATAACCGAGGTGTCAAAAGTACGGTCAAAATTGAGGTAGGGTATCTTGATCAGGAGTCCGAAGGGCAGAGCGACGTATATCAGGGTCAGGAAGTTCTTTCCCACATACTGAATGGCTATTTTCCTCGACGAGACCAGAGCCATGACAAGAGACAGGTAAATCACGCTGATAAGTACTCCGATTATGATTCGCTCATTGAGATCGTCCTCGAATACGAGCAGGTTGTTATTGGATATCACGGCGACAGAAAAAGCCGTTATTGCCAATAGGTAAGGGTAGATGCTGTCCAGTTCTATGATTCGTATAAACTCATAGATGCATACAAGCATGAACATGAAAAACAGACCGTAGAAGTAGATGGGTCCGGAGAGTGAGGCCGCCACAATGAGAGCCACGTAAATCAATCCGAAAATGATTCGTTTGGTAAAGTTGTTCATGTACCTATAAATCTTCTAACAGCAGCAAATATAGCGTTTTGGAATTAGTGAGGCCATAGCTCATGAAATCTGTTTCGGATTTATCAATGATGAAGTCTTTTATGGAACTGATAATGGTTGGGGCGTTCTTTTCTGACCGGCTCCGAATTCCGGATATCCCGTCTCGTCCGTCTTTGACGATCTGACTCGTTCTTGCAAGAACTATGAAATTACTCGGAAGATCCTTGAGTTTTTTGTCCCTGAGCTGTCTCGAGGAGAACATGATGCTCCCATCCGTCGCAACAAGACACTCACAATAGGTCAGAAAGGGTAGGGAAGGGATGATCTTCTTTGTTCTCGCACTGTTAATACTCGTCAGGAGCTTGTGCAACTCCTCTTCGTGCGATATGACATTGTTCCATTGGTTTTCCTGAAGCACCTGCATCAGGTTTCTCTCAACCTCCTCCTGATCCGAGCAATAGAGGAACTTACCACCTTTGTGAATGAACTTTTTTACAAATGCTTCGTCGATTGACCCTTCCTGAATCTCCTGCGCCCTGCTCTGATCTTCCTGTTCAGTAGGTTTAATGATTTTATTCAAAAACTTATTGAAGAAACTCATAGTCAATTATTATCTCTCAAATGTACAAAAAGACTTTGATTATTTTGAGCTTTCCTCAGCGATTTCACTGTCCTTGGAATCGGATTTTTCAACAGGGATTTCTTCCTTGGAATCCGGGCTGGTTTCTTCGGTTTCAGCGGGCTCTTCTTTAGCAAAAGGCCGTGCTCCGAATATCTTTCTAAGGTCTCCTTCGAAGATAACCTCCTTCTCCACAAGGATTTCAGCCAATTGAATCAGCTTGTCCTTGTTTCTTTTCAGAATGTCAATGGCTCTCTGGTATTGTTTCTCAATGATTTTAGAGATCTCCTGGTCAATGGTCTGAGCCGTGAGTTCGCTGTATGGTTTCGTGAAACTGTAGTCGGTCTGGCCACTTGAATCGTAATACGTGATGTTGCCGATCTTGTCATTTAACCCATAGACGCTTACAATGGCCCGTGCCTGTCTTGTGACCTTTTCCAGATCATTCAGTGCACCCGTTGAGATTTTGTCAAACATGACCTTTTCGGCCGCCCGACCCCCAAGGGTCGCACACATTTCATCCAGCATCTGATCGGTTTCCACGATTTGTCTCTCTTCAGGCAAATACCAGGCCGCTCCCAGCGACCTTCCACGTGGCACAATCGTTACCTTGACCAGTGGAGCCGCATGCTCGAGCATCCAACTTACCGTGGCGTGCCCCGCTTCGTGATAGGCTATGGTTTTCTTCTCCTTTGGAGTAATGATCTTATTCTTCTTTTCGAGACCTCCAATGATACGGTCTACCGCATCCATAAAGTCTTGGTGGTGAACCTTTTTCTTGCTCTTTCTGGCTGCGACCAGGGCAGACTCATTGCACACATTGGCTATGTCGGCTCCTGAGAATCCGGGAGTTTGTTTGGAAAGGAATTCCAGATCCACGTCATCAGCCAACTTGAGAGGTTTTACATGAACCTCAAAAATCTGCTTCCTTTCGTTCTTGTCAGGCAGATCGACATATATCTGTCTGTCAAATCGACCTGCCCTCATCAGGGCCTTGTCGAGCACATCGGCACGGTTGGTGGCTGCAACTACAATGACATTGGTGTCGGTTCCGAAACCATCCATCTCCGTCAGAAGCTGGTTCAATGTGTTCTCTCTTTCGTCGTTGCCACCTGTAATGCTGTTTTTTCCTCGCGCTCGTCCTATGGCATCTATTTCATCGATAAAGATGATCGAAGGAGATTTCGCAGCCGCCTGTTTGAAAAGGTCCCTTACCCTGGAGGCTCCTACACCTACGAACATTTCTACAAAATCAGATCCCGAAAGAGAAAAGAAAGGAACTCCTGCCTCTCCTGCTACGGCTTTGGCAAGAAGGGTTTTTCCTGTCCCCGGAGGCCCTACCAGCAAGGCTCCCTTCGGAATTTTTCCTCCGAGTGCGGTGTATTTGTCCGGGCTCTTCAAAAAGTCCACTATTTCCTGGACCTCTTCCTTGGCGCCTTCCAGGCCGGCAACGTCTTTGAAGGATGTTCTGACTTTAGTATTCTCGTCAAAGATTTTTGCCTTTGATTTTCCAATATTGAAGATCTGGCCTCCGGCTCCACCGCCTCCTGCGCCTGACATCCTCCGCATGAAGAATATCCAAAGTCCGATGATAAAGATAAAGGGCAGCCAGACCAGAATGGAATCGAAGAAACTCGTGCGCGTCGTGTTGTCTTTGTCAAAATCCAGTTCATATTCCTTTCTCGCTTCGTTCAGGCTGTTTTCAAAATTCTGAAGGTCTCCGAAGTCGTAAATGTAAGTAGGTGAAGTTTGACCAAAAATTGTCGGATTTTTAGACTTGTTATAGCGATCCTTCGTGTTGAGGGCCTCACTTTTAATGGTCAACTGGGCGATGTCGCCATTGACAATGAGGATTTTCTCTATGTCATTGTCGTTGAGGATTTCCATGAACTCGTTTTGCGAGAGCTTGTTGCCTCCCACATCTGAGCTGTTCATCAGCTGATATCCGATCAACAGGGCGAAAATTATCCCGTATATCCAATAGAAGTTGAACTTGAAGTTGAACTGCTTGAATGGTGAGTTATTGTCGTTTTCTTTATTTGGTTCTTCTCTTTTCATGAATTTGTTTTAATGGTAAAGCGGGTCAGTAAGCGCTGGGTACCTGAGTGATCTTTCCGTCTCCCCACAATTCTTCGAGACCATAGAATTCCCTGATGTGTTTTTGAAACACGTGAACCACCACATTGACGTAATCCAACAGCACCCATTCTGCGTTCGACTCACCTTCAACGTGCCAGGGCTTTTCTTTCAATGACTTGCTGACGTTTTTCTGAACCGAACCCGATATGGCGCTCACTTGCGTATTAGAATTTCCGTCGCAGATAACAAAATAGTCACACACCGTATTTTCAATGTCTCTTAAATCAAGTATCGTAATATTCTCTCCTTTAACATCTTCAATTCCTTTGATTATCTCGGTAATCAGAAGGTCTGTGTCCACTGTAATTCTCGTCATTAATTTAGCTCAAAATTTCTTGCAAATGTACCACATTTTTATCACTTTCGTGGATGTGCCACTTCAATTGTCCACATGATTCATTTCAAACTTGATGCCACAGATTCCACTAATTCGTATTTGAAAGAACTCGTTCGGGAGGGAGAGGCTCGAAACTGGACTGTGGTGAGCACATATGAGCAAACCCGGGGTCGCGGACAGCAAGGAGCAGTTTGGTTTTCGGATGCAGGTAAGAATCTGACATTTAGCATTTTGATCAAAGATATTGGGCTCAAGGCCAAGGATCAGTTTTTGTTGAATTGTGCAGTTTCGCATGGCATTTTCAAGGTCATGGACGCATGTGAAATACCAAGGCTCAAGGTAAAATGGCCAAACGACATTATGTCAGGCGCTTCCAAATTGGCGGGCATCCTGATTGAGAATTCACTGATTCATGACAGGATCGCTCATAGCATAGTCGGAATCGGTCTCAATGTGAATCAGGAGGAATTTCCGTCCTCTTTGCCCAATGCCGTTTCCATGAAGCAGCTTACTAAAAAGCATTACGCACTGGATGGAATTCTGGAGAAATTGGAGGGAAGCATCAAAGCAGAGATCGGTTTGATTGAAAGTGGCAAGTATGAAATCCTCAGGGCCCATTACCAGCAACGCATGTACAGGAGAAATTCTGCTCAGATGTTTCGAATTCCCGGGGGCGATCCGTTTATGGCACAAATACAGGGCACAACTGAGAGCGGTCTACTCATCTTGAGAAAAGAAGATGACAGTCTGGCTCACTTTGCTTTCAAAGAAATCGAGTATCTGTAAAGTCAGCTTTTGTCAGTTTTTCCCAATGTTCTCTATGAGCGTGTCAATAAAGCGCTGCAAGGGGTTTTTGACCATCATGGCCACCATGGGATTGAATTCTCCGGAAAACAAGAGCTGTGCCTCGCATTTGTCTGCTTCGAGCTCCTGGATGTCTGCCGTAAGGGAGAATGGAAATTTTTCACTGGCTGATCCGAGAACGACCTTTTTGGGCTCCTCTCCTTCAAGCATCCGGAGTTTTATCTCGGGCATGCCTTTGAGTGCAAAGACGAAAGAATCTTCACGAGCCTCGAATTTATCTGTGTTATCGGGCATGATGCTCTCGAAATTCTCGACTTTTGACAAGTAGTCAAAAAGTTCCTTACTCGATTTATTAACCGTTATTTTTGGACTTTCTAAATTCATGGAATTTTTCTAACTCTGATTTCCTATAGGTCCCAGTTTCCCGGGTCTTCTCGCCAGGTCTGCAGGGTTTTCAATTGTTTGCTGTCGATGAAATTCGTGTGAAGAGCCTGGTCCAGCAGGTTTTCATAGTCGCTGAGTGTGGTCAGGTCTACGTGCGCGTCTGCAAAATTTGACGTGGCCAGGTCAAAGCCATAGCTGAAGATAGCTACCATCCCTTTGACGCGGGCACCGGCTTCTCTCAGAGCTTCAACAGCATTGAGACTGCTTCTGCCCGTACTTATCAAATCCTCTACGACCACTACATTCTGGCCGTTATCGAGAAATCCCTCAATTTGGTTCTTACGACCGTGTTTCTTGGGTTCGGGACGCACGTAAATGAACGGTACCCCCAACTCCTGGGCTACTAAAACTCCAATGGCGATAGCACCGGTCGCCACGCCGGCCACCACGTCCGGTTGACCGTGCTTTTCCAGAATGATCTTTGACAGATTCTCACGGATAAAGTTTCTGATCATCACATAAGAAAGTGTGATCCGATTGTCACAATAAATGGGGGATTTCCACCCTGAAGCCCATTGAAATGGCTCTTCGGGACTCAGTTTGATTGCTTTGATCGTCAAAAGCAATTCGGCCGTTTTTTTTGCTGTATTTTTGTCAAAAACCATGCTACAAATGTATGTAATTTTTAAAGATCAAGCTTCAGTAATTTTAACAGATCGCAAGGATTTAACCAGGGCAGGTGAAGTACTTGACTGGTCAGAGGAGAATCTGGGACAAGTGCTGCGTTCCCTTGAGCAAAATGAAGGAAGGAGCTTTCTTCTTCGAGGGGATGATTCGGCTTCCATGTGGCGGGCATTTGCGCGACGCTTTAAGGTGATAGAAGCCGCCGGAGGAATCGTAAAGAATGATGTCGGTGAGTATCTTTTGATTTACAGGAACGATACCTGGGACCTTCCCAAAGGAAAGATCGACCCCGGTGAAACAAGGGAAGAAGCTGCCGTAAGAGAGGTTCGGGAAGAATGCGGATTTTCGAGTTTGAAGCTTGGGTCATGGGTTCAGAACACCTATCACATTTATGAGCACAAGGAAAAGCAGATTTTGAAAGTGACCTATTGGTACCTGATGTATTCCGACCAAGAGACCTTGAAGCCCCAGCTCGATGAAGGAATTACGGATTTAGGTTGGAAATCCGATAGTGACATGGATGCTGTTTTTGAAAATACCTATCCCAACATCGAATTGCTTCTCTCAGAGCAGATGCAAAGGGGAGCTTGAATTTCACCTTTGCTCCTTTCAATATTATTATCCTATCTTTGCGGCCTTTTAAAAAAGCCGAACAGATGACAGAATTCATAAGCAGGAGATTACCCAATGTTAAGAATGATATTCTCTCCGGGATCACAGTGGCCCTGGCCCTTGTGCCCGAAGCGGTAGCCTTCGCTTTTGTAGCGGGAGTGGATCCATTGGTGGGTCTATATGCAGCCTTTATGGTCGGGCTGATCACCTCGATTTTCGGTGGACGACCGGGTATGATTTCGGGAGCTACGGGAGCCCTGGCGGTAGTCATGGTAAGTATTGTCGCCAGAGGAAATGCTTTTGGGGAGCCTGGAGAAAATCTGGGTCTTTACTATCTTTTCGCTACTGTGGTCCTGATGGGTTTTATTCAGATACTCGCCGGGGTCTTGAAACTGGGAAAATTTGTTCGACTCATTCCGCATCCCGTGATGATGGGATTCGTGAACGGGCTTGCGATTGTCATCTTTCTCTCGCAGCTGGGCATGTTCAAGAAGTCCGCAGGTGACCAAAAGGTCTGGTTGCAAGGCAATGAACTGTACCTTATGGCCGGTCTCGTTGGGCTCACCATGCTCATCATGTACTTCCTTCCGAAAATAAAGCTGACTTCGAAATTGCCGGAAGCATTGATCGGGATCCTTGCAGTATCGGGGTTGGTGATCGGATTCAATCTGGATGTGGCCACGGTAGGATCATTTATCCGGGACGGTGGAGGTGAAGGCCTGAAGGGAGGACTGCCTGTTTTTCAATGGGAGCTTTTCAGCAAGGTACCCCTGAACTGGTCAACTTTCACATTTATTTTTCCTTATGCTCTCATTCTTGCCGCCATTGGTTTGATAGAATCACTGATGACACTTAACCTCATCGATGATCTTACCGATACGCGAGGCAACGGCAACCGGGAATGTGTTGCTCAGGGCTCGGCCAATGTCATTACAGGTCTCTTTGGGGGCATGGGTGGTTGCGCCATGATTGGGCAGTCGATAATCAACATCAAATCAGGAGGTCGAGGACGCCTTTCGGGCATCGTGGCGGCATTAATGCTTCTCGCTTTTATCCTCTTCGCCTCGAGTTATATTGAGCAGGTCCCTATCGCTGCACTGGTGGGAGTGATGTTTATGGTTGTGATCGGAACCTTTGCCTGGAGTAGTTTCAGGATCTGGAACAAGATTCCAAGGTCAGATGCCTTTGTTCTTGTTCTTGTTTCTTCACTCACCGTTATTTTCGATCTGGCCATCGCGGTTTTTGCTGGAGTCATCGTCAGCGCCCTTGTGTTCTCCTGGGAGAATGCGAAACGAATACGTGCCAGAAAGCGCGTGAAAGAGGACGGTACAAAAGTATACGAGATTTGGGGGCCCTTGTTCTTCGGTTCCATTTCAGCTTTTGCCCAAAAATTCGACGTCAAAAATGATCCTGACCACATTGAGATCGATTTTGTAGAGTCGCGCATCAGTGATCACTCCGCTCTGGAGGCCATTGCTAACCTGGTGAAGAAGTATCATGCTGAAGGTAAATCCGTAAAGCTGAAGCACCTGAGCGAAGAGTGTAAGGCACTGCTTTATAAATCGGACATCCTTTTCCAGGATATCATCATCAATGACATTGACGATCCGAGGTATCATCTCGCTGCCAATCCCGAACTATTTCCAAAAAGCCTTACGGAATATCATCTGTGATCACCGCCGGGGGAACCAACAAGGAGACATCCCCCTTGTTGAAGAGAATGTCCCTGACTATGCTCGAACTTATGTAGGAAGTGTCGGCGCTCGTAAGCAGGAAGACCGTTTCGATTTTTGACATCTTCCGGTTGGTCTGTGCAATGGCTTTTTCAAATTCGAAGTCAGCCGGATTTCTGAGTCCCCTGAGGATAAAATCGGAGCCGATTTTTTTACAGTAGTCGATTGTCAGACCCTCGTACGTATCCACTTTCACTTTGGGCTCATCGCTGTAGGTCTTTTCAATGAATCCTTTTCTCTGCTCCAGGGAGAACATGTAATCTTTGGAGGAATTGGTTCCGATGGCAATTATAATCTCATCAAACAGTGGAATTGCTCTGTCGATCACATCAGTGTGTCCTAAGGTAAGAGGATCAAACGATCCGGGAAATACAGCTCTTTTCATGGGAATTCAATTAATGTTTCCTTCAATGGCACTTTCGAACAGCTCTGTCAGGCTCATGCCTGCTTCTTCAGCTTGTTTGGGCAGTATGCTCTCAGCAGACAATCCTGGAACCATATTCAGTTCAATGAAATACGGGATGTTTCCGACAAGCATGAAATCGATTCTCGAGAGACCTTTCAATTGTAGGGTAGCGTATATTCTCTCGGCTTCTTTCCGGACATTTTTTCGCTGTTCCTCGGAAATTCGGGCGGGGGTGATTTCCTGGGACTCGCCCAGATATTTGGCTTCATAATCGAAGAAATCATTCTCTGTTACGATTTCAGTGATCGGCATGACTTTGATCTTGCCATTCCATGTTATTACGCCTACCGATACCTCGGTGCCATCCAGGAATTCTTCAATCAGGATTTGGCTGTCCTCCTTGAAAGCCTTTTCCAGGGCAGGAGCCAATTCTTCTTTCTTGTAGACCTTGGAAATTCCAAAGCTCGATCCCGCGCGGTTGGGCTTGACAAAACAGGGTAATCCCGTATGACCTGTGATCGAATCAGGATCGATTTCATCTCCCTGGTTCAGATAAACGGATTTAGCCGTATGTACCCCATAAGGCTTCAACAAACTCAAACAGTCACGCTTGTTGAACGCAACGGCCATCTGGTAAAAGGAAGCCGAGGAATGCGGGAGACCCAGCAGATCGAAATAGGCGAGAAGTGTTCCGTCTTCACCCGGGTGACCGTGAATCGCATTGAACACGAAGTCAAAGCGCGTCTTGTACCCGTTTACGGTTGTACTGAAATCTTCCATATTTATAGGGTGCTCTCGATCTGACTCATCTACATACACCCATTTGTCCTTCAAGATGTGAACGCGATGAGGAATGTACTTCTCACGGTCCAGATTTTCATAGACGACTTGTCCGCTTTTGAGTGAGATACCCGCCTCAGACGAGTAGCCTCCCATGACAATGGCAATATTTTTTTTCATTCACCCCTGGTGTTTGCCTGTTTTGCTGGTTCAAAACAAACTTACGAAAAAGACTTTAATGGCTGCAGAGAGAGGAGCCACCTTGTGAAAATTACTTTATATTTGAAAAATTTTTCACCTCGATGAGCTTATTCGGATACCTCAAAAGCAAAGAGTTTTTAAGAACTGCAATCCTTGTAGTGGCAGTCAGCTTCCTGTTGATCTTCATGCTGGGCAAATGGTTGAACTACCATACCAAACACGACGAGAGAATCGCAGTTCCAAACCTTGAAAAGCTGAGCCTGGAGGAGACCGAAAAGAAACTCGCGGATCTGAACTTGCGTTTTGTCGTCATTGACTCGGCCTCATTCAATCCCAAATATCCGCCCAAAAGCGTTATTGAACAAAATCCTGTCTCCGGTGATTTTGTCAAGGAAAACAGGAAGATTTACCTCACCCTCAACCCTTCGGATTACCGTAAGATCTCTGTGCCCAATGTCATCGACAACACCAAACGCCAGGTTGTGACTCAGCTCAAATCCGTAGGATTCCAGATTGGTAAGGAACGCTATATTCCCGATCTCGGAAAAGATGTGGTCCGGGGTCTCGAAGTGAGAGGCAAGAAAATTGAACCCGGGGTGCGATTGCCAAAGAACACGGTTATCGACCTGGTCCTGGGAGACGGATTGGAGGAAAGAGAAGAGAACCGTTGATTCATGAATGAAAAGAATGAACAGGAGATCAATGACGAGCTCTATGAGCATCATAAATTCGTAGCTTCCGAAGGTCAGGAACCACTCCGCGTAGACAAGTACCTGATGAATTTCATCGAGAACGCCACGCGAAACAAGATTCAACTCGCGATCAAAGCGGGCAATGTCCTGGTCAATGACCTTCCGGTCAAGGCAAATTACAAGGTGAAAGCCCACGATATCGTGCGGGTCGTTCTGGCACATCCTCCGCATGAGAACCTCCTGGTTCCGGAGGACATCCCTTTGAATATTGTCTATGAGGATGACGAATTGATCGTAATCGACAAACCTGCGGGCCTTGTGGTTCACCCCGGGCACGGAAACTACACCGGAACCCTGGTCAACGGTTTGATCCACCATTTTCAGAATTTGCCCCGCAACAGCAGTGACAGGCCAGGTCTTGTCCACCGCATCGACAAAGACACCAGTGGCCTTCTCGTAGTCGCCAAAACCGAGTACGCCATGGCCCACCTGGCTCGTCAGTTCTTCAATCGGACAACCAAAAGACGCTATGCGGCCCTCGTCTGGGGAAGCCTTGCCGATGACGAAGGCACTATTACAGGCCATATTGGACGAAGTATGAAAAATCGATTGCAGATGGATGTTTACCCTGAGGGTGAGCAGGGCAAGCACGCCGTCACCCATTACAAGGTCTTGGAGCGATTCTCCTATGTGACTCTGGTCGAGTGTCGACTGGAGACCGGCAGAACGCATCAGATACGGGCGCATTTCAAATTCATGGGCCATCCCTTGTTCAATGATAGCCGCTACGGAGGCGATAAAATCCTGAAAGGAACAACCTTTACCAAATACAAGCAGTTTGTCGAAAACTGTTTCAAGGTTCTTCCCCGGCAGGCGCTGCATGCAAGAACCCTGGGATTTGAGCATCCCGTAACGGGAAAAACGATGGAATTTGAATCTGACCTTCCTGCCGACATGACATCTTGTCTCGATAAATGGAGGGTGTATACGAAATCCCAGAATCCCGAAAGGGAGGCATGAGCCGTTAGGACATTCGGCAATAAGTCATTGTTTTTGTAAATTTGTTCATTCTTAAACGAATTGAATCCGTGGGATTCATAAAACCTAAATTTTAAGACACATGAAGATTCTCATATCACCCGCAAAATCGCTGGACTTTGAAACAGAAGCTCCTTTTGAGGCCCATTCGGAACCCATTTTTTTGGATGAAGCCGAACGACTCAGTAAGGTTTTGAAGAAAAAGTCTGCTCGTTCCCTTTCCAAATTGATGTCGATCTCCGACACTCTTGGGAAGCTGAATTATGAAAGAAACCAGAACTGGCACCTTCCCTTTACGGAAGACAATGCCAAACAGGCGGTTTATGCCTTCACCGGTGAGGTGTACCGCGGACTCGACGCCACCACGCTGCCTGCCCATGTGCTTGATGACTTGCAGGATAAGCTGCGGATCCTCTCGGGTCAGTACGGATTACTCAAACCTTTCGACCTGATACAGCCCTACCGTCTCGAAATGGGAACCAAACTCAAAGTAGGCAGAAAGGAAAACTTATATCAGTTCTGGGACAGTTCCATTACCGATGCCTTGAACGACGAGATGGAAGAGGGGGAACTGCTCATTAACCTGGCAAGCAATGAATATTTCAAGGCTGTAAAGGCAAAACAGCTCAAAGGCAAGGTGATCACTCCTGTTTTCAAAGACTTGAAAAATGGCAAACTGATGACAATCGCTGTCTTTGCCAAGAATGCAAGGGGCCTGATGGTCAGATACATCATAGAAAAGGGATGTGAAACGGTGGATGACCTGAAGGGCTTTGACCTGAATGG
>JAHEHE010000092.1 GCA_024644725.1 Flavobacteriaceae bacterium
TTGAAATATACAAGAAAGCCCTAATGCTTGCCCAGGATTTATACCTGAGATTGGATGAGAAAATAAATGCCTTCGAAAACTGACCTAAATTGAGTTTGTACGGGTCGAATTTCTCAAGTTGGTTGTAAATCGTTAAATTTCCGGATGATTCGACTTCAAAGACTGAACATGGACACTTCGTTGTTCCTGGAGATTGGGGGTTTTAAAGTACTGATCGATCCCTGGCTGGAAGGCACGGAAGTTGACTTTTTTTCCTGGTTCAATACCCAATGGCATCGAACAGCGCCCCTGTCTTTTGAAGAGCTTCCTGAATTCGATGCGGTACTGATCACCCAGAAATATCCCGACCATTTTCACCTACAAACCTTGAAGAAGCTATCTCCATCCCACATCATTGCGCCTAAGTCCTTGAAAAAGAAAATCAAAAATAATTTTCCTGGAGTCAAACTTTCCTTTTTGGATGCAGATAATAGTCAAATCCGATTTGGAAATGTGCGGGTGGTGTTTTTGCCCACCCAAAGAAAGGTGGATCCGATCTATGACGCCTTTCTGTTGGACAACGGGAAGGAAAGTGTCTTTCTGGCCACGCACGGTTATCAGTTTGATGATAGCGGCCGGAGCCTGGTTGAAGAAGCTTCTCCCTGCGAACTGTTGGTAACCCCCTTCAATCGCTACGAATTGCCCTTTTTTCTGGGCGGAACGGTGTCTCCCGGACTCGATGGGGTAAAGCATCTCTGTGAAGTGTTGAACCCGAAAAAGGTAATGGCAGTTCACGACGAAGACAAGCATGCGAAGGGACTGGTTTCAAAAATGGCAAGAATTACTCGGCCTGCATCTCCCGAAGCGCTTCACGAGCTTTCCTGGCTCGGTGGCCGATATTTTGAATTGAATCATTACCAAAGAATTGAAATTTCCTGATCTATTGAACGTACAAATATGAATGAAAAACAGAAAGCCCTGCTTCAAGTGACCCTGATCTATCTGGTGGTTGGCCTTGTCGGATGGGTGACTTTTGAATATTTCGACGACTCCGGAATCCTTTTGCGATTCATCTATGCTGATCTTACCATGACCCTTGTGACTTATTTCTTTTCGGTCTTGAAGAAGAACAGTAGCGTCTACGATCCCTATTGGAGCTTAATTCCGTTTTACTTTGTTCTTTTTTGGTATGGATATTACAACGGGACCGAATGGGGAATTTACCCATGGATTTGCTCCCTGGCGATAGCCTTCTGGGGTTTTCGACTGACCCTGAGCTGGGCGCGGGGTTGGCCAGGCTGGCATCATGAAGACTGGAGGTATGTCAATTTCAGAAAGCAGTTTGGGAAATTCTTTCAACCCATCAACTTTCTGGCCATCCACCTCTTTCCGACGGTCATCGTGTTTTTGGGCATGTGGCCTTTGTTCTGGGTCTACGAGTTTGGAGAAATGGAGAACCCGGTTCTTTTCTACGTAGGAGCAGCGCTTGCTTTTCTCGGTGGATTTCTGGAACTTTTGGCAGACAATGAACTGGATCGATTTCGAAAAAGAGAAAACAAGAAGAAAGAAGACATCCTCAGAACCGGTATTTGGGCCTATTCGAGAAATCCCAATTACCTGGGGGAGATGTTGTTTTGGTTTGGCTTGCTCGGAATGGGATTGGCCTATGGGGCGCCTTCCTACACGGCCATAGGTTCTATTGGCATGCTGCTGATGTTCCTTTTTGCCTCGATACCGATGAAAGACAGGCAAATGGAGAAGAACAGGCCCGAATCTTTTGCGAAGTATAAACGAGAAGTATCACGAATTTTGCCTCTTCCACCCAAGAGGAGTAATTAAAACACATTTTAAATCCTATTTAAACCTGATTTCCTATGAAAAGAATTTTGTTTGTCCTTGTAACGCTGGTCCTTTTTTCCTGTGCGGATGCTCCCAAAAATTACGCGACGATCTCTGGTAAAATTACCAACCAGAACAGCGATTCGTTGGTGATTCGCAAGCAGTCCTATTCCAAAATGATTCCGGTGGCTGATGACGGATCCTTTAAAGATACCCTGAAGGTGGAACCCGGGGTTTATTCGCTGTACGATGGGAGGGAGGCGACTTCACTCTTTTTGAGAAATGGATTTGACATCCAGGTGACCCTGGACACAAAATTGTTCGATGAAACGGTTAAATATTCCGGAGAAGGAGCTGAAAACAGCAATTTCCTCGCGGAGAAAACTCTCCTGGAGGAAAAGCTATTTGACTTGGATGCGCTGATTGCCATGGATTCGGTTTCGAGGGAGGCGGAGTTTCAGTCGATTGAAAAGCAGTTGAAGGATTTTCACGAAGCTGCCGCAGATGTCGATACTATGGTGATCAACTACAGCATGAAACGTATCGATGGTACACTGCAGGCCTACAAGAGATACCTCGATGCTGATCTTGCCTTGAAAAGAGAACTTCCTGAAGGAGCGGAATCGCCTTCCTTCGAGGACTATGAGAACTTCAACGGTGATACCACCTCGCTCAACGACCTTGAGGGCAAGTACGTGTATATTGACGTTTGGGCCACCTGGTGCGGACCCTGCATCGCCGAAATCCCTGCTTTGAAGAAACTGGAAAAGGACTACCACGACAAGAACATTTCCTTTGTCAGCATATCCATTGACGACGCCAAAAGACATGGTGGTTCCGCAGATAAGGCCCATGCAAGCTGGAAGAAAATGGTGGGCGAGGAAGAGCTTGGAGGCATCCAGCTTTTTGCTCCCGACGGGTGGGCGTCCGACTTTATCAAAGCCTACCAGATCTATGGAATCCCACGCTTTATTTTGGTCGATCCGGAAGGAAAAATTGTGAGCGCAAGCGCTCCGAGGCCTTCCAGTGAGCAACTCATAAAGCTATTTGACTCAAAGGGGATTTAGGATTTATAAGAGGGGGTTGAGGTTTATACGAGGCTTTCCTCGAAAATATGGCAGGAACCCTGTTTTAATTTGGCAATGACCTGCTCCGGAGAATTGTGCACAGCATTCGAAGATTTCCCAACGCAATAGGGGCATAGGTGGGCATCTCCATCAGTGTCTATGTAGAAAAAACGATTTCCTCCGCCAAAACATCCTATTTTTCTTTGATGGTAACCGAGAGAATTAACAATCGGATAGGATGAATACCTTTTTTCGGAATTGTATTTCAAATAGCTTTCATCCAGCGCCTGAATGTGATGGTCTTCGAGCATAACGTCTTTACCCTTGTACCTTCCTTCTGCCCTCGGCTCTAAAATTTGGACGAAGGAAACGCCAAGTGATTTTGCGAGCTCCATGTAGCTGGCAAAATTTTCAGGTGTCGCATAATCCCGAGTTGCACAAAGGGACAATGCCGTGACCAAACCGACTTTATTCGAATTCTTCACTGCAGAGATGGCCCAATCGAAAGCATTTTTGTTTCCCCTGAATTGATTGTGCCTATGAGCTTCATGATGATCCAAACTGACCATAACTCCGGTCAAACCATGAGCTTTTAATAGTTTGGCATTTTCCGGGTTTAAACCCAAACCGGATGTGATGATCCAAAAATCTGTTCCCGGTTTGGTTGAATCCAGGATTTCAAGAAGGTCTTTTTTTCGCATCAGGGGTTCACCGCCGCTAAACATGATCTGGGTGGTTCCGAAATCCTGGTAGGACCGAACCAGTTCAATCAATTCTGCCCTGCTCATCGATTCATCTTTGTTCAGATTCTCCCATTCGAAACAATGCTCGCAATTCAGGGGACATTTTTTTGTAATGGCAATGATCAATGTGCGGAGTCCTTTGGGCGTGTTATCCGAGAGCAAACGTGAGAGTTCATTGTCATACATCCTCTTGGAGGCGACAGAGGGAAATCCGGGTGAGCCCAGACGGTGAAAGGTTCTGCCATCAACTTTTGAAATTTTTGACATCATCTTTCCCCCAAAAATATTTTGATACTTCTTTTTGAAACTCGCCAATAGCCGAAGGGTTGTCACCGGATTCCCGGTTTTTTTATTCAGGATCCGATACATTTCAATAAAGGTCTGTCTTCTCGCCTTTTTCTTTTGTTGCTCAGACAGGATGATCGGTGAAGTTTGAACACCGTTTTCACTTTTTTCCAGGTATGTCATTGTTTCTGATTCCATGTGAAATGAGTTATTCCATTTCATTTGAGGCGATCTCATAGTCCATGTGAATCACATCCAAATATCTTTCCTTTGAGAAATCTGAGAAATAACCTGGAACCTTGAATTTTCTCAATTGGGTCCATTCGGGCAAACCCTCAAAATCTCGTACCAACTCATAGTAGCCCTGCACCTTGAGAAACGGGGTATGAGGTTTGTCTTTGATTGCATCCGGAACGGTAAACATTATCTCGGTGATGTCACCTGTATTCTCCTGAGCCATATACAGGTTGTCAGACTTCTTGAGAGCGTCTTTCCAATCTATTGAACCGGTTCCGATTGCGATAAACGGTTGAAGGGCCTTAGACGTCAGATTGGTGTTCCATCTAAAGTCCATTGCGGTGTAGTCGAGTTCCCAGAACATGAAGCCTGTTTGCAGTTTGATCTGGATATCATCTTCATTCAAATTACCGAGATCCAGAGGAATAACAAATTCTCTTGAAGCCAAAGGGCCAACGGTCATCAGATGATCCACGCTTTCCCAGTGTCCATTATTCCAAATTGAGATGGAAAGTGGGAAATCACTATCCAGGATCTTTCTCATTCGATCAGCGGGGTCATTTTCCGATTGTTTTTTCATCCAATCGGCATACGACACGCCAAATTTCTCAATGAACTCTCCAAACAGGTAATCGAACCACAACGTATTCTTGCCTTTGATAACCAGGTTTGCCTGCTGTGCACCAGGAGGTCTCCTGAAGCGCAGGACAGCCGTATTTTTGTTCACTTCCGTGTCATCGAAAAGATGGATTTTGGAATCTTTCTCGGAGAGCAATGGCAGAATATCTTCATGACTGGAAGAAATGGCTTCCACGGGTAGGACAGCCTCACCCACTGAATGCGGGTTTCCGGCTTTGTCAAGGAGCACTACTTCACCTTCCGGATGCTGCACTAAAACGAGTTCGAGAAAATTAGTGTATTGCCTTTCCTTCAATTCATTGCTAAGCCGTATTGTGTAATTACCCTGATCCATTTTGAGGGAGGGCAGAGGCATATAATCGATTCTTTCCAGATTCTTTCCTATGGATCCGCCATAGATTTCTCCTTCAAAAACAAAACTCTCACCATTGTCAACATACACGTAGGGGCATGAACTTTTAGTCGCAGCGGTAATTGCAGCAGCAACAGCCAGCGCACCTATCCCAATCAGGACATAAACAGCAATTTCCTTTCCAGTATTTCTGTCAAGTATTCGGATCTCATTGATATCCGAAATGGGAAACTCAACATGGCCCAGATCCAGTTCCTCGTACTGATCTTTCAAATAGATATGAACCTCATTGATGATGTTGCTTTCTTCTTTTTTAATTCTCTTCTTTCTTTCCTCATTGTAAAGTATTTTCTCCTGAGGGGTTGTGAGAATGCCCGAGATATCCGTTTTTGTTGTTTTGATGTCCTTCAAAGCATACATTTGATCGCTTGCATGGACAATGAAATACTTGTGAATCTCACCCATTGTCATGATTTGCTCGAATTCACTCCTTTCGGCAGAATCCACCTTGTAGTACTTGCATCCTACGGCATGGAAAAGTATTAGGAAAATCAAAAAGGCAGCGAATATTTTTTTGTGAATGGTAATGGTCTGTAAGCTCATCCTTCCCTGAATTTAAATTAACCTGGCACGAACCCGACAAATGGATTCACACCCTCTATCAGCTCAACACTATCAAATTTAGTTCAGGAAATTTCAAAATTGGATGATTATGATCAAGTTACAATTTGATATTCGTCAATATTATGCGTGTTTCTGCCCGATCATCTTCTTGATCAGCTTGATCTGCCCGAGGTGGTAGTAACAGTGTTCGCTCATCAGCATGATGTTTCGAAAGTAGCTTTGGTACTCGGGTTGGACAAAATCCTGGTTTAGGTTTTCATTGGACATATTCGCCACGGCTTGTACGAACTTTTCAGCATCGCTGCAGAATTTGTCTATGAGTTGTTGCCATTCCTTTTGGGATTCTATGGGTTTGTAGTTGAAACTGAACTTGTCGCGTATTTCGAGTTCTCCGCCTTCAAAAACTTTAAGGACCCCTGCCAAATAGTAGTCCATATGGAAAGTCAGGTCGGCGATCGAATTCAAGGCATGTATATTTATTGTTGCTGTCTTCCAATCCAGGTCTTTGATCTCGTCTTTGATGTTTGTACCCGTGACCCATTTGCCATCGAGCAAAACTTCACGCAAACTATCGGCCAGTGTTTTTCCTATTTCCATATTCTTTCGGTTCAGGATTGAATTTTCAGAACTACATTGCCCTTTTTACGTTCGGAGTCGACATAACGGTGGGCCTCAACGATCTCCTCCAGGGGATAGATCTTATCAATGTTTGCCCGGATTTCTCCTCTGTCAAAGAGGTCTCCCAGAAATTCTACTTGTTCTTTTCGTTCTTTTGCCACATCCATGCCGCCAACGGTCAGGTAATTCCCTTTGGATTTGAGAATGTCCGAGGCGTCTTTTTTCTTGGTCTTGCCTACTGCGTCAAAGACGATGTCGAATTGGGCATCCAGTTTTCTGAAGTCTTGTTGCGTATAGAGGACAATTTCGTCGCTCCCCAGGGATTTTGCCAAACCTACACCTCGCTCACTGCAAACTGAAGTAACGTGCGCCCCGTAATGTTTGGCTATTTCAACGGCAGCTGCTCCAACCGAACCTGTAGCCCCGTAGATCAGGACTTTGGGCTGTTGCATCGAGTCTATGCCCGCTTTCTTTAGAAAGTAGATGGCGGTCATTCCACCAAATACCAGGGCCGCTGCCTCCTCGAAAGAAGCTTTTTCGGGTTTCTTGGCCAACACACCCTCCGCCTTTACTGTGGCGAACTCGGCATGTGCGCCCATTCGGGTTCCGGTACTTCCGAATATCTCATCACCGGGCTTAAAAGCCGTAACGTCTTTACCAACCTCTTCTACGACCCCGGAGAACATCAATCCCAGGATGGGATTTCTCGGTTTTGTGAATCCGAACAGAATGCGCATTACAAGAGGAAATATGCCCGGTGCTCTCAGGCCTCGAATACGTGCATCCCCGGAATTTACTGAGGCCGACATGATCTTGACCAGGATTTCATCGTCTTTTGGAACCGGTTTAGTTACTTCTTTGATAATCAGTACCTCAGGAGGTCCGTAGGCGGTGCAAATAGCGGCTTTCATTATTTCAGTTTACAAGTGGCTTTCAGGTTAGCCTCTAAATTAGGAAATATTGGTGAAGCGTCATTTATTTCCCATTTCTTAAAACCACTTCATTTTCTCATAAACGCTAAAATATTCCTAATAAAATTACGTTTAATAAGGTGAAAAAGAATATTAAATTGCTATGAAAAAGAGAAAAATACCATTTAAAATGGGCATTTTCGCGTATCTGCTGATATTGCCCGTATTCCTGCTTGTTAATTGTCAAAATGATTTGGATGATCCGATTTTGAGTTCGGAATCCAAACTAACACCCGATTCCAAGGTCCTTTCCTTGATGAAAGCGGCTATTATCAGTGAATCTGATTATGCCGTCGGGGAGAACAAAGAAAGTTTGTCCAAAAGCACGGATCCTGCGGTAGACGACCAATGCACCCAGTTTCAGTATCCGATGACCTTTGACGTTTATTCGGGTGACAACCCGAATCCTGTCCAGTGGGAGATCAATTCTGATGAAGAGCTTCTTGCCTTTATCGATACAATGACGACTACATCTACAACGTATCAAAATACACCGAATCAATATTATATCTATTTTCCAATTACCTTACTCGATACCGAAGGCAATCCAACGGTTTTGTACAGTCTGGCTGAATTGGAGGGTACTCTCACTATGGCGGTCGAGGCCTGCGCCGGAATGAACGATGGTTCCGATGGCGGCACGGATGGCGGCACTGATGGAGGTACTGATGGAGGTTCTGATGGTGGAACTGACGGAGGTACTGATGGAGGTACTGATGGAGGTACTGATGGTGGTTCTGATGGTGGCATGGATGGCGGCACTGATGGCGGTACTGATGGTGGTACT
>JAHEHE010000160.1 GCA_024644725.1 Flavobacteriaceae bacterium
TTAACCTAAACCTTTAACCATGAAATACAAACTGACCATTTGGCTGACGCTGATCGTATTTTTTGTTGGCATCAGCATGAATTCACAAAAAAAACCCAATATCCTCGTCATTTGGGGCGATGACATTGGTTGGTTCAATATCAGTGCCTACAATATGGGCATGATGGGTTACCAGACCCCAAACATTGACCGAATTGCCGAAGAAGGGGCAATCTTTACCGACTGGTACGGGCAGCAAAGCTGCACAGCGGGTCGTGCTGCTTTTCTGACCGGACAATCACCCATCAGAACGGGATTGACGAAAGTCGGTCTTCCTGGTGCTAAAGAAGGGATGTCGGAGAAAGATCCGACAATCGCAGGATTGTTGAAAAGTCAGGGTTACATGACCGGGCAGTTCGGAAAGAATCATTTGGGCGATCGAGACGAACATCTCCCAACCAATCATGGCTTTGACGAATTTTACGGGAACCTCTATCACCTGAATGCCGAAGAGGAACCTGAAAATGTGGACTATCCCAAAAGCGCTGAATTCAAGAAAAATTTTGGACCCAGGGGTGTGATCCATTCGTATGCTGATGGCCGTATTGAAGATACCGGGCCGTTGACTAAGAAGAGAATGGAGACGGTGGATTACGATGTGACCGACAGGGCACTGGACTTCATGGAAAGAGCGAATAAAGCAGATAAGCCCTTCTTCCTTTGGTGGAACTCTACAAGGATGCACATTTGGACGCATTTGAATGATGAAGCAAAAGGAAAAACAGGCCTGGGTGTTTATCCGGATGGCATGGTGGAACACGACATGCATATTGGGCAGATCCTGGACAAGTTGGACGAGCTCGGCATTGCCGACAACACGATCATCATGTATTCCACAGACAATGGAGCCGAAGCTATGTCCTGGCCAGATGGAGGAACACTTCCTTTTCGAGGTGAAAAGAACACCAATTGGGAAGGTGGTTACAGGGTCCCCTGCATGATAAAATGGCCCGGTGTCATCGAGCCTGGAACAATAATCAACGAGATAGGCTCGCACGAAGACATGTTGCCTACTTTCCTGGCTGCTGTAGGAGACTCCAATGTCAAGGAAAATCTATTAAAGGGAGTTACATCCATGAAAAGATCTTACAAGGTGCATCTAGACGGTTACAACTTGCTTCCTTATTTTAAAGGGGAAACTAAAGAATGGCCCAGAGAGGAATTCTTCTACTGGACGGATGATGGCAACGTGGCTGCATTGCGCTACAACAACTGGAAAATTGTGTTTATGGAACAAAGGTCCCACGGATTTGACGTTTGGCAAGAACCCTTTGTGACATTGCGTTTGCCCAAGCTCTTCAACCTGAGAACGGATCCGTTTGAGCGAGCTGATCACGAAGGTATGGGTTATGGTTACTGGAGAATCAATCGGGCCTACGTGCTGGCTCCGGCCCAGTCCTATGTCGGCAATTATCTTAAGAGTTTTGGAGATTTTCCGCCGAGACAGAAACCCGGCTCATTCAATTTGGGCGATGCCATGTCGAAAATGACCGAGGGAACACCAAATAACTAATTTATTTGGCATAAATATTATCCAGCACCGATCGTTGGGAAATTACGACGATCGGTTTGTTTTCAATTCATACAAATCCTGAAATGAGTCATCTTGCATCCCGGGGAATATTTCTTTTCATGATGTTTTATGTTTTAACGGGACTTGAACTCGTTTTACCTCAATCACCGGACGACTCCCCTTCTGTCCCTTCAGCAACCCTCGTATTCGATTCCAGCGAACCACTGGGTATGCGACTGAGCTATGTTTCAGAAGAGATTTTGAAGATCAGCAATGATAGTACTTACATAGATTGTGAACTCCAATATCTCGAGGGTGATGTATGGAAAGACATCCAGGCTGAAATTCGCGTGCGAGGCGGATTTCGCCGAACCTACTGCTTTTACACCCCACTAAAACTTAAAATCTCCAAAGAAGAAGCTATCGGCACGCTCTTTGAAAATGACCGGAAGTCAAAACTGGTGCTGCCCTGTCTCAAGAGCAAGAAGGCAGATGACAACTTGCTCAAGGAATTGATGGCCTATAAGATCTTCGAAGCTCTGAGTCCTTATCATTTCAACACTCGCCTCCTGGAAATTGAACTGGATTGGGTTCGAAAAAACAAAACCGATACTCATCAGTTATTGGGCTTTATGATCCAGGACGATGAGAGTTTTTCCCGCATGAACAATGCCAGGGAAATTGAAAGATTCATGGATCATCAGGCCCAGGACGAAACGTACAGGGTCATCAACGCATTTTTCCAGTACATGATCGGCAACACGGATTTCTCAACGGTCTATCTTCACAATGAAAGAATGTTCTATGTTGATGAAAAAATAGTGCCCGTGCCCTACGATTTTGACATGTCCGGTTTGGTCGACGCAAGCTATGCCGTGGTCTCCCAAGTAAGAAATGAGGTCCTTCCGATTGATCATGTCACCAAACGATTGTACCGCGGTTTTGAAGCCG
>JAHEHE010000042.1 GCA_024644725.1 Flavobacteriaceae bacterium
CATATAAAAAGTGTCTAATCTAAATTATATATTAGGCTTTTATGATCTTTTTGGACAGAAGCCCCTGATCTGTAAAAATCTTTATGAAATACATTCCTGACGGGATGTAGGTAAAGTTAATATTTTTTTCCTGATTTGCAACCAGAATTTTCTGCCCCTGCAGGTTATACAGCTCTACTTTTTCCACGATCAGATTCGTGCGGATAATGAGTTGGTCTCCTACTGGATTTTGGAACCGTATTTGATCGGTATCCACCAGTTCCGGAACAGACAAAACTTTTTGGCAATCAGATATATCAAAGTCAAGTTCTATTGGGTCACCCGGGGTCAAATTTTTGCCTCGAAAACCAGGATGATCGTAACTGTATTTATCAACGCGAAAAACGCTTTTCACCGCCGGCTCAGATCCTTGGGCCAATGGGCCATCATTACCAATGGGGCTGATATAGGTCCAGACGATTTCATCTTCTTCATTGAGTTCGAAAAATTTACCCTTGGTCCCTTCACAGATGAGTGTATTACCATTGGGAAGTCTTTGAGCACTCGATAAGATCTTAGAGTAGAAATTAACAGGATCCTGGGGATCTTTATAGGTCCAATCAAAGTTTTCAGGTCCTATTTGCTTGCCTATGGGCACGGCATAGCTTCCATCGGAGTTTACCGTCGGTGTAATCGTGTGAACACTAGAGAAATTTTCGGCTTTGTTGAAGCCATTATTGAAGACGATCACTTTTCCACCTTCTCGCAAGGCATCAGGGATCCAGTGCGGGTAATGCTGTCCAAAAAGCTTTTTATCTGCCAGACCTCCGGCTCGGTAGGCTTGCGGGTTGCCCCATCGATACAAGAAATCTCCTCCTTTGCCTCGAAGGCCTCCACTGTGGGCTGCTGCCTCTTCAGTGGTTGTACTGTGATCGATGATATAGAATTCACCCATCATTCTCGAACTGACAATGATCTGATCCAGGGTGGCATTGTACTGAATGGAATTCACGTGCAGCCAGTTCATAAAATCCCCTGCGTCACCAAGGTAGTTAATGTCCAGCAACTGGGGATTGTTCAGCACATCACCAAAATTATCTTGATTCTCGTCAAAGTCCTGGACCAGGTGCTCCCAAAAACTCCATTCCCAAACGATTTCAAAATCATTCGATCCACTTGTTTTAATCTCGATGATCTTTTCGTTGTACAGAAAGCCCTCTGACAATAGGTTGGGATCCCTGCCGGCAGCGATAGCTTCATCTGCACTCAACTTCTCAATAATTAGCACTAATATGTTTCCATTGGGTAATGGGAAAACATCATGATGTGAAGTAATGGTTTCTGAACTGAAATTATACGACCATTTAAGTTCGTTGTTCCAACCGTAGATAGATAATCTACCGCCAATGCCGGGAATAGGAACATCCGGATTTTGGATTTCCTCACCACGCAACAAGTCACCATTGGGTAAAATGTAGACGGATTTGCCAGTCAAATAGTCACTCGTCCATTGATTAATAACCTCACCGCAATTGTTGATCAGATATGTTTCTTTGCCCACTGTAAAGAGACTCAGTCCATCATAAGCCTGATCTGTATTGAAGACGGTACCTACTGTATTTTGTGTCCAGGCAGTTTGGGCAAAGGAACATAATAACAGCAAAGAGAGAATAAATCTATCCATAGACATAAAAAAAAGCAGCTGACAAATATAAGGATTGTCAGCTGCTGGTAAAAATTAATCTTCTGCTTCGTGCAGAGAATTTAGCTTAGTTCGATGTGAACAAGGGTGGCCAAACTGAACCATCTGTTCTAGTCAGAACGACGTCTCCACTATCGGCGTAATCATTCTCCCAACTGATATACAGGTCCGCACCATCAACCTGAGTGATTGTGTAGATATAAGTCAGACCATATTGATCCAATCCACCAACACCTCCCGGGTTAATTTCGTTACATACGTCAATGATAATTGCACCTGCACTAGTAGCTGGGCTATCGCCCCAGCACGAAGAACCGTACTGACCAAAGCCAAGATCTGAAGACAGGTAGTTTCCACCACCTTGATCGGTCCAAGATACCTGACCCGTCACAGGGCCTTCAGGACATGGTCCACCATAACCTGCTTTCAGATTCGTAGAAACGTAGTCAAACGTTCCTCCAATAGCCGATGCACAAGCCAAATTGGCATTGTAAGCAAACGGTGAGCTGAAGAATGAACCCCCGGTTACGTTACCACTCGCGTTGTTTGTGAATGTTCTTCCGTCAACCAAATTCAATTCCATTCTGAATTGAACCTGATCCCCAGCATTTGTGTCATCAAAGTCGATACCGAGGGCACCGAGAACTGTAGACAAGGATACCGTATAGGTATGCTGTGGGAAGTCGTTAGGCCCGTTGGTGAAATCGGCAGCATTGATTACGTCGATTTGCACCTCAGGCTTGCTTATGTCATTACCATCATCGTTGTTGTCCTGATATCCGGCATAGACAACATAGCTTTGAAGCAACGCTCCCTGCTCGTTGTCACGATATTCCAGAAGAACTGAAAAAACCGAATTGGGATCCAGGAGATCAAACGAAGGACTGATCAAGCTCATGGTTCGAAGAGTGGCCCCGCGTGATACGTTTTCAAAAACGTAGTCAATGGTTTGGTCACCCTCCTCACAAGACTGCAAAAAGAATAGGCCGACGAGTAATGGTAAAATTTGTTTGAAATATTTTTTCATTTGAGAATTTCGAGTTACACGTTAAAATGCTAAAAAATAGATTCAAAACTACCTGACCTCAAGAAGGAGATCAGGTAGTAACTATTTCATCTATTGCTTGGTAAACCTCAGGACTACCTGGCCGCTACCGGCACCACAGTTTCCATCTGGATTCGCATCTTCAATATTGACGTCGATCACATCGTCGTCTTCAAAGTTGAGATCAAATGTCGCAGCAGGGGTTCCTTGTGTCCATCCTACAGCAGTTCCACCGGCACAGGCCAATCCAACCGAATCGTCCAATACGATGATCTGTCCACAGACAAGCTGCATTCTGAAATCAGAAGCAATGTCGAAGCCTGGGAAATAGATCACAGTTGTCGTTCTGTTGATACCGTCGGCTGCAATTTCTACCACTTGATCAGCGAAACCAACTCCAAATCCACCTGCACCTTGTACTTGTTGCAACAAGTAAGTACCTGAGAAGAAGTCTGGCTCATCAAACAAGCATACTAAAGAGGCATTGTAAGCAAAAGGGGAACTAAAGAAGGACCCACCCGTTACGTTACCACTTGCATTGTCTGTGAACTCGCGTCCATCGGTCAATTTCAGAACCAACCTGTAATTTACTACATCACCTCCGTTGAGTTGATCCTCATTCAAACCTAGCGCTGAGAAAGTTTCTGAAGCAGAAATCTCTAAAACACCTCTTGGAAATCCATATTCTTCATTGATTGGCAATTGCTCGCGCCCAACATTTCTAAGAAAAACCTCAGGTTTGCTGTTATCAATGCCATCATCCGTATTGTCGGTAAAGGCAGCATAAACGTCATAGGAGTCAAAAAGATCTCCTCCTTCGTTGTCACGGTATTCGAGCTCCACCTCGAAAGAGGAGTTCTGGAGATCAAATATATTGATCGTACCGTTTATCACATTCATCGTCCTTAGGGTAGCTCCTCGGGTGACATTATCGAAAACGTAGTCGACGGTTTTGTCACCTTCTTCACACGAGATGAAGAGAAGCAATCCAGCAAGGGCGAATGAATATTTTAAAATAAATTTCTTCATAATTCAATTCTAAATTAGTTCGCCTCAGGAGCGGTTGGATTCGTATCCCAGAATACGGGCTGAGCCTGATCTGGTTTTTGAGAAACTGTTGAGTTTCTGTTCACAACATTGTTGGGAATCCAAAGTGATCTTTGGAAAGTTCCCGGATCTGGCTCAAGGTTGGGTTGCAACGTAGTTGGATATCCTGTTCTTCTGTACCAGTTGTAAGGCTCAACACCATTACCGTACGAAGTTACCCAGAAAGCTTCAGAGAGCACGTCCCATTTTCCTGATTCATTAGCAGCGTCGAAAGAAGAACCTAAGTCAGCTATCCATGCATCAACAGCTGCTGCATCTGGTTCAAAGTCCAGGTCAGCATCTCCGTCAAGTGCAGCAAAAGGCTGAACTTTGGCGATTGACTTTCTCGTTCCTTCTATCATAAAGTCTCTGGCTCCGGCCATGTCTCCACTTGCCATCGCAAACTCAGCCTGGTAGAAGTCTACATACATTGCGGTAAGAATTGGAGTGATTCCATTTCCTTGTCCTCCTGTAACCTGGCTGATTGCAGAGAATCTGTCGTCGTCAAAACGACCTCCTGCCGGGTAAACACCCCAGGTAGCTCTCAATAGCCCGTCTGGCGGAATACCGTCGTCATCACCGTGGTCGCGACCCCAGTATCCATTATCCAACCAGCAGAAAGTGAATCCGCCTTCTATATAATGTGCAGGTGGCTGCTCCAATGAACAGTTCAAAGTCTCCTCATTCGGTGGCGCGTCATTACTACCGGGTACAGCATCTGTTTGTCTGTAAAAGTAGTATCTCTTACGTGGATCATCACGTGTATCCATTAGGTTCATCAACCAGTTGGACATGTAGTCTCCAGCCCCAGCAGCCTGGTAATTCAGACCGTAACGTGGGTGCCTTGTGTCAGGCTGTGAAGCACTGGTCGCAGGCCATCTGTACTGGAAATCCTGGTCGGTAGACTGGATGTACTGTCCAGTAGATACGATAGCGTCAAAGCTAGCCTTCGCACCACTGTCAACCAATCTCAGTTGAAGCCACATCTTCATTTTCAGGGTATTTGCAGCTCTGATCCAAGCTTCCCAGTCTCCGTTGTAGAACAGGTCGTAGTCCGGATCGGCTGCAGCCTCAGCTTGAAAGTTTGCGATCGCCTGATCAAGAAGACCAAATGCAGCGTCATACGCAGAAGCTCCGGGCTCCAGAACTGGATTCAGGTTTTCTGAACCTTGAAGTGCTTCCGTAATCGGAATGTCTCCAAAAAAGTCAGCTAATACTACCAATGTGTAAGCCTGGAAGAATTGTCCCATGGCAACGTGGTGTGTTAATTCTGCTTCTTCAGCTAAAACATTCATAGCCTTGATGTCGATGAGCATTCCTGCATAAGCGTTCAACCACTCATCATCGCCATCTCCAGGCTGAATACCACTCGCATAATCACGAGATCCATAGTTGTAAAGTCTAACCAGGGTCTGACCAATGTCATTGAACCCGTCTCCGTTTTGAAAACCACCGGTAGCAAAGTTGTCCTCCGATGTTTGAGCATCACCTTCTAGCTGACGAACGAAATCTTCCTGAATCGAGTTCAGGTAAAAGTTCACGTCCGCGTCACCGGGAGTGAGTGCGTTTGGGTTCTCTGTAAGATCTAATTCCAGCGTCTCGCAAGAGTAGAAAAAGACCGAGCTACAAACAAGTGCCAAACTCAATATTTTATATAATCTTTTCATTTTTTGTGATATTTTTAAATTATTCTGTTAGTCTTAGAATGTCGCTTTAATACTCATACCATATCTCTTCGTACTAGGACCGTTGATATAATCGAAGCCCATACCATTACCTACACCCAGACCAGCCGTATTCGGATCGAAATTGGCTCCGTCAGGAGTATTGAAAGCGTCATACCACATGTTGAAACCTGTCAACTTGAATGAAAGGGCTCCAAATGGCGATCTGTCTAAGTATTTCTGAGGTACGTTGTAGCTCAAAGAGATCTCGTTCAATCTCAAAGTAGAACCGTCGTATACCTGCAATTCGCTAGGACCGAACAAAACGTTACTGAAGAAGTACGTCGAGTTGTTGATCTGTACATCGTTTGGCAATCCTGTAGACTGCTGAACACCCGGCAGGATGAACGTAGCCTCACGATCTACTGTCTCTGTAATCAAACCACGACCGAGAAGGGTAGAAGTTGTCGCAGACCAGATGTCACCACCAGCTTTGTAGCTAAACAAGAAGTAAAGAGAGAAATTCTTGAAACGGAACGTGTTGTTCAAGTTCGCTATGTAGTCCGGGTTGGCGTTACCAATGATACCGTCTTCAGGATCCTGAACATAGTTACCTGCAGCGTTTACAACCAACTCACCGTTGTCATCGCGAAGAACTCTTGACCCGTAGATGGTGTTGATGTTCTCACCTTCGATCGCGGCGTTACCCAGGTTAGAGAAACCTGTGTAAACAATCAAGTCAGTATCATTACCCAAATCGGTAACGATAGATTCCTGCTGCGTGAAGTTAGCACCGAGATTCCACTCGAATCCGTTTGTATTGCTTTGGAAAATGTCAATGCCGAAGTCAATCTCGATTCCGTCACCTTCGATCTTACCAATGTTCGTTGGAGTTGAGGTGTATCCTGAAGCAGGGTCCAATGGACGCGTGATGATCAGGTCTGTAGTTTCCCTGTCAAACCAAGAGAAGTCAAGGCGAATTCTATTTTTCCAGAATCTGGATTCAAAACCAACCTCAAGCTCAGATACGAGCTCTGGTTTGAGATCAGGGTTACCCAACACGTTACTTGTTGTATTGGTCACAATGTTTCTTCCCGTATCATCCTGTGTGTCGCGCACATCGAGAATCAATGTCTGTGCGATAGGATATCCCGGAGTAAAACCAGCGGATTGACCGTAACCAGCTCTCAATTTGAAATAAGAAAGCGCGTCGCTTCCTTTCAAAGCGTCAATATGGCTTGTAGGCACCCAAGACAAACTTGCTGATGGATAAAAAAGTGATCTGTTGTCCTCTGAGAAGTTCGAGATCCAGTCATTACGTCCTGACAACGTCACGAAAAGCGCATCATCCCAGTCGAAAGAAACCTGTCCGTACGCACCAATAATGTTACGCTCTGACTCGAATTCCCTTGGGATTGTGTTCAGGAAGTTAAAGTGTCTCAAGACTCCAAAAACTTGCTGGCCGTCACTAAGAGCACCTTGCTGATAGAAAGTATTTCTTCTTGTGGTAGCACCCACGTTGAAGTCCAATCCGAAAGCAGCTCCCAGATCGTATGATCCACTCAAAGCCAAGTTGTGGTCCCAGATCGTATTCGTGTTCGTCCAGGTTTCGTAAACACCACTTGCAATCCGAACGTCACCCGAGTTACTGTTCACACCACCTTTGTTTTGTGAGTTTGTGTTGTTTTCTTGATAAACGTCAAGACCGACACGGTATACCAGGTTCAAGTTCTCATTGAAGTCGTACTGCAATGTTCCTTGCCCGAAAATACGATTTGTTTCCTGACTTGTCTGTGCGTTCTGTACAGTCCAAAGCGGGTGCTGGATACTGTTGTTTTGACGATAGTAAACAGATCCACCTGTTACAGGGTTCTCATAAGGAAGTCCTTGAACGTCAATGGAACGCGGTGTAAACCATAAGTCACCAAACACAGAAGATCCAGCTCCTGTCGCACCATTACCCTGGCTCAAGGCTACAGGAGGTGAAACAAAGTCGGTTCTAGCATAGTTCAATGTTGCGTTTACTGTGAAGTTGTTTGACAGAAGCGCACGACCACCCACACTGAAGTTATTTCTTCTCAATTGGTTGCCAGGAGTAAATCCTGTGTCATCCAGGTAACCGTAACTTGCGTTATAAGCGATTTTACCGTCATCAGAAGCTCCTCTGAAGTTGATGGTAGTTTGTGCGATGCTACCTGTACGGAAGAATTTTTTCACACTGTCATAAGGCTTCCAGTCATATCTTGCTCCCTGGAATTCCGGGAATGCTTCCTGGATTTCCTGAGTTGAAGTTGAATACGGGTGAGGAAGTGTACCGTTCTCATCGATCTGAGGTGCGTTACCCCAACCTGCGATCCCGTCCCGGTCGAAGCTTGGTCCCCAGTTAGAGAAGAACCATCCGAACGCCTGGTCGAAACCATTACCGTACTGATTCTGATAATCTGGCAGAGAAGCGATCTCATTGAAGTAGAACGAAGAGTTGACTGTTACCTCATTCTTTTTCTTACCTGAACCGGCAGCTCCTGATTTCGTAGTAACAAGGATAACCCCGTTACGACCCTGAGCTCCATAAAGCGTAGAAGCCGCAAGACCTTTCAAAACCGAGATGCTCTCAATGTTGTTCGGGTCAAGGTCAAGAGATCTTGACGAACCGTTGTTACCGTCAATGAAGTCACGGTTTGAATTGTTATTTGACGTGTTCGTGTCATTACTGAAAGGCACACCGTCAACGATGAACAACGCCTGGTTGCTCTGAGAGAACGATGACATACCACGGATCACGATGTTCGTACCTGATCCCGACATACCGTTCTGAGACGTAATGTTCACCCCAGAAGATTGGCCTTGAAGGGCACGGGCAACATCACTCTCCGCTTTGTCCTCGAGCTTCTCACCGTCTACCTGCGTGGTTGCGTAACCAAGGGCCTTCTTCTCTTTCTTGATACCAAGGGCCGTTACAACAACCTCGTCAAGCGTGTTGGTTTCAGATACCATCGTCACGTTTATCGTGCTTTCGGCACCGACTGACCTTGAGACAGTAGTCATTCCAACGAAGCTGAAACGAAGAACGTCCCCGCTGTTCGCTGAAATCGAATAATTACCATCAAAATCAGTTTCAGTACCCGTGGTGGTACCCTCAATTAAAACACTAACACCTGGCAATGGTCCGGACTCGTCCGAGACAGTACCCGTGATAGTTCTTTCTTGCGCAAATGAAAGTTGCACAAATAACGCCAGAAACAGCGTTAAAATTCCACTTAACTTTGTTTTCATTATATAAATTATTTGAATTAATTTCCGCCAAAAATCTTAATAAAAAGTTAATATACCAAGTTTTTAACACAAAAATTTAAAAAAGAGGTTAATAATATGTTAAGACCCAGGGCGTCTTTCTTATAGGATGTTAAAATCGTCAATGGTTGCGTAAACCCTAGAAATAGCTCAAAATTTTAACATGAACCTTCGAATTTTCAAAACTGAAGGGACTGTTTTCGAAAGTTCCGTTCGCGTAGCTCAGGTTGAGAATACCGGCCTTGGTTCTGAAGGCATAACCGACCCCGAAACTGATCACGTTGAAGCTTTCCTGATCGACCCTGTTTTCGACCCATGCAAAATCCGAAATGGTATAAAAATAGCTGTTGGCAGAAGGCTTGTATCTGTACTCGAGATTGAAGATGCTATATCCTGATGCGAACAGGCTCTCTTCATTGACACCCCGGAGGTTGTAGATGCCCCCGATCCGGTACAATTCGTTTTGCAGATAATCTGCAGAGTTCAGCCAGGCACTCTGGTTCCTGGTATAGATGTGGTTCCTGGGGTCAATGGACCAGAGATAGCTCGCGGTCAGATGGAACTGAGATTGGGAGACGGTTTCCAGATCGGTCGACCTCGATCCGAAAAGTGCTTTCAGCTCCAATGCATACCGAGTCTGGAACAAACGGTCATTCAGAGTTTCCTGCAATTGGTATGACGCACCGGCATACCAATTCGAATAGGATGCAATGGATGCATTTCCGAGATTGGTGAGGTCGTTCGAGGTTTCGGTGCGCAAGGTCGCTCCGATCTGGCTCCTTCGATTAAGCAGGTAATCCAGATCCAGTCGGGCGCTGACATTGTTGAAGGTCGAATCCTGGCGAAACAGCTCAAAGTTCAGTGTGGGGGTCAACGGACTGCCGAACAGAAAAGGGGTCGCCACCTGCAGGTAGAACCGTTGCCGGTCGTTGCCGTTATTCTTCCAGTAAAGGGCGATAGACTCCCCGCCGTTGAATATGTTGTTCAGGGACAGGTCGAGATAGCCGTTGAACTCCAGGCCCGAAGACTCCTCCTCGGACGCGAATCCGATAATTCCGTCAAAGCGATTTGAGCGTCTCTTTTTAAGGTAGAGGTAGATCAGAGTGGAATCTCGCGTAAAGAGAACCTCGGGAGCCCGGGTCTCCTCGGCAAAAGTCACTCCCGTCATGGCGAGTGATGCACGTTCGAGTTTCGAGCGAGAAAACTTTTCCCCAACCACCAGACCCAGTCGGTGGCGAATGAAATTTGTTGGAAAATTGTCATAGCCCCGTATGACAATCCTGTCAATGGTTCGTTTCTGACTGTAGGAAATATTGAGCCGAGCTTGTGCCAGATCCCCGTCGAGCCGAATTTCTGAAAGCTGGACTTTTGCAAAAGACTGGCCTTTGCTTTCCAGCTCGTCGGATATGCGCTGCATAAAATCAGTCAGCCGCTCAAAAGAAACCTGGATTTGACCATCGGGACGAATCTCAGCCAGATCGTTCCAGTTCAGATCCTCCAGAGAAGCCCAATCCGATTGATTGACCGAAAGACTTATGGTTTTTGTCACTGGCCCAAGTTCATACACAGCCGTCATGGAGCTGTCTGTTTTTTGAATAGACTCCACACGGGCTCCGACATGCCCGAGCAACTGAAGTTGTTTGCCGATGGTGTCCAGCTCGGCTCTGGCTGCTGAGCTATCCGGGTGAAAGCGCTCGTAGTCGATGGAGCTAAAAATCTTGTTGTCGGCTTCGCTGGTAACCTCCAGATCCAGGGTGAATTTCTGCGAATAGAGAGAGGTGCTCATCAGAAAGAAAAGAACGATATATATATATGGTGTAGTAGTTCCCTTCAAGCTAAGGTGTTTTTGAAGTGTGTTGAGCTGTTGATTTCAGGGGTAAAGATGGCTCAATTTTCATCCAAATTCAAATCGCTTGAGAGTCCGTTGAAATGACACCCAACTTTTTGTTTAATTCTGAGCGGTTAAAAGCTGATAAATATTAGTCATTCCAGGGTGCTGTCAATCCGTCCAAAAACCAAAACTTTCAAAGGATTCGGCCGAAATGCTATCTCCCTGAAAACGAATGTGAAAAAAATCAAATTCATATAGTTTGAATATGAATAAAAAAGTTATACATTTGCAAACTCTTAAAAAAGAGAGTTTAGATAATAATTTTATACGTTAGAATGCCAACTATTCAACAATTAGTACGCAAAGGAAGAACCAAAACAACCAAGAAGAATAAATCGGCTGCTTTGAATTCGTGTCCGCAACGTCGTGGGGTATGTACTCGTGTTTACACTACAACGCCTAAGAAACCTAACTCTGCCATGCGAAAAGTAGCAAGGGTCAGGTTGACGAATGGCAATGAGGTGAACGCCTACATCCCAGGAGAAGGTCACAATTTACAAGAACACTCGATAGTATTGGTTAGAGGTGGAAGAGTAAAGGATTTGCCTGGTGTCAAGTATCACATCGTTCGTGGTGCCTTGGATACAGCAGGTGTGGAAGGACGAACTCAGCGTCGTTCGAAGTACGGAACCAAACGTCCGAAGAAATAATTCAAAAGCTTTAATGTAAACGACAATGAGAAAAAGATTATCAAAGAAAAGGATTCTTTTACCCGATCCGAAGTTTAACGATCAGATGGTCACGCGTTTCGTGAACAACCTGATGTTGGATGGTAAGAAATCTGTTGCATTCAAAGTTTTTTACGATGCATTGGACATCGTGGAGCAGCGCAAGCAAGACGAGGAAAAAACCGCGTTGGAGCTCTGGAAAGAAGCACTGTCAAACGTGATGCCTCACGTTGAGGTTCGAAGTCGTCGAGTAGGGGGAGCTACGTTTCAGATCCCTATGCCGATTCGCGCTGACAGAAAGATCTCAATGGCGATCAAATGGATGATCCTCTATGCGAAAAAGAGAAATGAAAAATCAATGTCACAGCGTTTGGCAGGAGAAATCCTTGCTGCTGTAAAAGAAGAGGGAGCGGCGGTGAAGAAAAGAGTGGATGTCCACAAAATGGCGGACGCGAACAAAGCCTTCTCACATTTTAGATTTTAATAGGGCGTAACAATGGCAAGAGATTTAAAATTAACGAGAAATATTGGTATTGCCGCGCACATCGATGCCGGTAAGACAACAACTACGGAGCGTATCCTTTACTACACGGGTGTCTCGCACAAGATAGGTGAGGTTCACGACGGTGCTGCAACCATGGACTGGATGGAGCAGGAGCAGGAAAGAGGTATTACGATTACTTCAGCGGCTACGACATGTACCTGGCAGTTTCCTACTGAGAATGGAGTTCCTACTTCAGACGCCAAGGGATACCATTTCAACATAATTGACACTCCGGGTCACGTTGACTTTACGGTTGAGGTGAACCGCTCGCTCAGGGTCCTGGACGGTCTTGTGTTCTTGTTCAGTGCTGTTGACGGTGTTGAGCCTCAATCAGAGACCAACTGGAGGCTGGCCGATAACTACAAGGTTCCTCGAATCGGGTTTGTGAACAAAATGGACCGTCAGGGAGCAGATTTCTTAAAAGTTTGTACTCAGGTAAAAGAGATGTTAGGATCCAATGCGGTGCCTATCGTTCTTCCTATCGGAGATGAGGCTGACTTTAAAGGGATTATCGACCTGGCCAAGAACAGGGCGATTGTATGGAATGAAGATTCCTTCGGTTCTACCTTTGACGTGATCGAGATCCCTGAAGAATTGAAAGAAGAAGCGGCTCAGTACAGAGCTATGCTGATAGAGGAGGTTGCATCGTATGATGAGAATCTTCTTGAGAAGTTTATGGAGGATGAAGATTCAATCACTGAAGAAGAAGTGCACAATGCACTGAGGGCTGCAGTTATGGATATGGCTATCATTCCAATGATCTGCGGATCGGCATTTAAGAATAAAGGGGTTCAATTCCTTTTGGACGCTGTTTGCAGATATCTGCCCTCACCTCTGGATAAGGAGGCGATCGTGGGAACAAACCCTGATACAGGAGCTGAAGCAGCCAGAAAGCCTTCAGTGAATGAACCTTTCGCTTCCCTTGCGTTTAAGATCGCAACAGATCCTTTCGTAGGAAGACTGGCCTTTTTTAGAGTCTACTCAGGTCGTCTTGACGCGGGGTCTTATATTCTGAACAACCGTTCCGGAAAGAAAGAGCGAATTTCTAGAATTTATCAAATGCATTCCAATAAGCAAAATGCCATCGATTTTATCGAAGCAGGTGATATTGGTGCTGCTGTGGGATTCAAGGATATTAAAACCGGGGACACTCTGTCAGATTTAAATGCGCCGATCGTATTGGAAAGCATGGATTTCCCAGATCCTGTAATTGGGGTCGCTGTGGAGCCAAAGACCAAAGCCGACGTTGATAAACTTGGAATGGGTCTGGCGAAGCTTGCAGAGGAGGATCCAACCTTCCAGGTGAGAACGGATGAGGCCTCTGGCCAGACTATCATATCGGGTATGGGAGAGCTTCACCTTGAAGTTTTGATCGATCGATTGAGAAGAGAATTCAAAGTCGAGGTGAACGAAGGTGAACCTCAGGTTGAATACAAAGAAGCGATTACCAAAAGTGCCGGTCACAGAGAGGTTTATAAGAAGCAATCTGGTGGTAGAGGTAAGTTTGCCGATATCATTTTCGACATGAGCCCTGCGGATGAGGACTTTGAAAGCGAAGGACTTCAGTTTGTCAATGAGGTTAAAGGTGGTAACATTCCAAAAGAATTTATTCCATCTGTGGAAAAAGGATTCCAAATGGCTATGAAGAATGGTCCTTTGGCAGGCTATGAGATGGACACCATGAAGGTGACTTTGAAAGATGGATCGTTCCACCCTGTTGATTCTGATGCCTTGTCTTTCGAATTGGCTGCTAAAATGGGTTATAAAGCTGCTGCTAAAGCGGCCGGAGCTGTTATCCTTGAGCCGATTATGAAGTTGGAGGTGGTTACTCCTGAAGAGAATATGGGAGATATCGTTGGTGACCTGAACCGAAGAAGAGGCCAGGTGAATTCAATGGATGACCGTGCGGGTGCCAAGGTAGTAAAGGCCCATGTTCCTCTATCGGAGATGTTCGGATATGTGACAACATTGAGGACGCTTTCATCGGGTAGAGCAACTTCTACCATGGAATTCGATCATTATGCTGTTACGCCGTCGAATATTTCTGAGGAAGTAATCAAAAAGGCACAAGGTTAATCTACTAAAAAGAACAAAAATGAGCCAGAAAATCAGAATAAAGCTAAAGTCTTATGATCACAATTTAGTAGATAAATCTGCTGAAAAAATCGTAAAGACGGTAAAGAACACCGGTGCTGTTGTAAACGGCCCGATTCCTTTGCCTACGCAAAAGAAGATCTTCACGGTGCTGCGTTCGCCGCACGTGAACAAGAAGTCTCGCGAGCAGTTCCAATTGAGCGCGTTCAAGAGGATTCTCGATATATACAGCTCATCTTCCAAGACCATTGACGCTCTTATGAAATTGGAGTTGCCAAGTGGTGTGGAAGTTGAGATCAAGGTCTGACGAAAGAGTTTCGAACGACCAAAGGCCGAAAAGGAAATTTCGGTCACATGTCCCGAGCAGTTGACGAGGGAAAAACGGAAAAATAGATTCAGGGTTGAAGATATTTTGACCCTGTTTTTTTGAAATAGAATCAATATTAAATTAAATTAAAATGTCTGGGTTAATAGGAAAGAAAATTGGAATGACCAGTATTTACGACGAGAACGGGAAGAACATCCCGTGTACAGTGATTGAGGCTGGTCCGTGTGTGGTTACCCAAGTCAGAACCAAAGAGGTTGACGGATACGAAGCCGTTCAGCTTGGTTTCGATGACAAGGCAGAGAAGCAGTCTAACAAGGCGCTTGACGGTCACTTCAAAAAGGCCGGTACTTCTGCAAAAAGACGTGTCGTTGAATTCATTGGTTTTGAGGAGGAGTACAAATTAGGAGATGAGATCAACGTGGATCACTTTGAAGAAGGTGAGTTCGTCGATATTTCAGGAACGTCAAAAGGAAAAGGTTTCCAGGGGGTTGTCAAACGCCATGGATTTGCCGGATCGGAGCGTACTCATGGTCAGCAGAGCATGAACAGGGCTCCGGGTTCAGTAGGTGCGGCCTCGTATCCTGCTCGTGTTTTCAAAGGAATGAAAATGGGAGGAAGAATGGGTGGCAGCCGTGTGACGGTTCAGAATCTCCGGGTTTTAAAAGTGGTTAAGGACAAAAATCTTTTGGTTGTCAAGGGAGCTGTTCCAGGTCACAAGAATTCATATGTAATTATTCAGAAATAATGAAAGTAGCAGTAATTGATATCAACGGGAAAAAGACTGGAAGAAGCGTTGAGCTTTCAGACACTGTTTTTGGTGTTGAGCCGAATGATCATGCTATTTACCTGGATGTGAAGCAGCACCTGGCCAACAGAAGGCAAGGAACTCACAAGGCGAAGGAAAGAGCTGAAATTGTAGGAAGTACAAGAAAGATAAAGAAGCAGAAAGGAACAGGTACGGCCAGAGCAGGTAGTATCAAGTCCGGTGTGTTCAGAGGAGGAGGTCGAATTTTTGGCCCCAGACCGAGAAATTACGGTTTCAAACTGAACAAAGGTCTGAAGAAACTCGCTCGCCAATCTGCACTTTCCATGAAGGCCAAGGAGGACAATATCGTCGTGATCGAGTCCTTTGATTTTGAAGCGCCAAAGACCAAGGAATTCACTAACATCTTGAAAGCTTTGGAGTTGGAAAACAAAAAATCTTTGTTTGTGTTGGAAGGGTCGAATAATAATGTATATTTGTCATCACGAAATTTGAAGAAGGCAGATGTCATAAGAGGCTCAGAATTAAGTACTTACAGCGTATTAAACGCAAACAAAGTAATAATTTCTGAGGCTTGCCTGGAAGAAATTGAGTCTAATTTTAGCAAGTAAGGGTCATGAGTATATTGATAAAACCAATCATTACGGAGAAGGCAACCGACCAGAGCGAGTTGAGCAACTGCTTCAGTTTTGTTGTCAAGAAAACAGCGAACAAGATCCAGGTCAAGGAAGCTGTTGAGAGTGCTTATGGCGTTTCAGTAAGAGAAGTCAGAACAATGAATTATCCTGTCAAGAGGAAGACCAAGTACACCAAACAGGGCTTGGTTGAAAGCATGAAAGGCGGCTACAAGAAAGCCATCGTTCAACTGGCCGACGGTGATAATATTGATTTTTATAGCAATATCTAAGTAGATAAAGATGGGATTGAAAAAATTAAAACCGATAACTCCCGGACAACGTTTCAGAGTCGTTACCGACTTCGATTCGATAACCACTGATAAGCCTGAAAAGAGCCTTTTGGCTCCGATCAAGAAGTCGGGAGGACGAAACAGCGAAGGTAAAATGACCATGCGTTTCATGGGTGGTGGTCACAAGAGAAGGTACCGTGTCATTGATTTCAAAAGAAACAAAGACGGAGTGCCTGCGACAGTGAAGACCATAGAGTACGATCCGAACCGATCTGCTTACATTGCTCTGTTGAACTATGCGGATGGCGAAAAGCGTTATGTGATCGCCCAAAACGGAATGAAAGTCGGACAGACTGTTGTCTCTGGTGAAAAAGTGGCTCCGGAAATCGGAAACGCTTTGACCCTGGCCAACATTCCACTGGGAACGGTTATCTCCTGCATCGAGTTGCGTCCCGGACAGGGTGCGGTCATGGCGAGAAGCGCCGGTTCTTTCGGTCAGCTTATGGCACGTGAGGGCAAATACGCGACCATTAAATTGCCTTCGGGCGAGATTCGAATGGTGCTGCTCACATGCAAGGCGACCATAGGAGCTGTCTCGAATTCAGATCATCAGCTTACCGTTTCCGGTAAAGCCGGTAGAAACAGATGGCTTGGAAGAAGACCGAGAACACGTCCTGTTGCCATGAACCCGGTTGATCACCCGATGGGTGGTGGTGAAGGAAGGGCGTCAGGAGGACACCCAAGATCGAAGAACGGCATCCCTGCCAAAGGGTACAAGACCCGTTCCAAGACGAAAGCCAGCAATAAGCAAATTGTAGAACGCAGAAAAAAATAAATCGATAGAAGTATGGCACGTTCGCTAAAAAAAGGACCTTATGTTTTCCACGCGCTGGAGAAGAAAGTCCAAAAGAATATAGAATCAGGCAAGAAGTCTGTGATCAAGACCTGGTCAAGGTCATCCATGATCACTCCTGACTTCGTCGGTCAGACCATTGGAGTGCACAACGGACGTCAGTTCGTTCCGGTGTACGTCACTGAGAACATGGTGGGTCACAAGTTAGGGGAGTTTTCTCCGACCCGATCGTTCAGAGGTCATGCCGGAGCTAAGAATAAAGGAAATAAATAACAGGTTATGGGAGTTCGTAAGAAGTTAAGAGCAGATCAGCGCAAAGAAGAGCGCAAGAACACATACGTTGCTAAACTCAATGGTTGCCCCACCTCTCCGAGGAAAATGCGCCTGGTTGCAGATTTGATTAGAGGAGTTGAGGTAGAGAAAGCCTTGCAGATCCTGAAGTTTAACCCGAAAGAGGCATCAGTGAATCTTGAGAAGCTCATGCTTTCAGCCATCGCCAACTGGCAGGCCAAGAATGAAGAAGCCAATATCGAAGATGCCGGATTGTTTGTGAAGGAGATTTATGTCGACAGCGCTACCATGCTGAAGCGATTGCAAACTGCACCTCAGGGAAGGGCACACAGGATCAGAAAAAGATCGAATCACGTAACCTTGATTTTAGGAACCAATAATTTAAGTAATTAACGAGCATGGGACAGAAGACAAATCCAATAGGAAATCGATTGGGAATCATCAGAGGATGGGAATCGAATTGGTATGGAGGAAAAGATTACGGAGACAAGATTGCTGAAGACAGCAAGATCCGTAAGTACATCCATGCGCGTTTGTTTAAAGCTAGCGTTTCCAGAGTGATCATCGAGCGCACCCTGAAACTTGTAACCGTTACTATCACCACGGCCCGTCCGGGAATCATCATCGGTAAAGGTGGCCAGGAGGTAGACAAGTTGAAAGAGGAGCTCAAAAAGATCACCGGAAAGGAAGTACAGATTAATATCTTCGAAATCAAACGTCCGGAACTTGACGCACAGTTGGTTGCGGCCAGCATTGCACGTCAGATCGAAAACAGGATCTCATACAGACGAGCAATCAAAATGGCCATTGCTGCCACGATGCGTATGAATGCCGAGGGTATTAAGGTACAGATCTCAGGTCGTTTGAACGGTGCTGAGATGGCGAGATCCGAAGCCTACAAGGAAGGAAGGATTCCTCTTTCCACCTTCAGGGCTGACATTGACTACGCATTGGAAGAAGCGACTACAACCTATGGAAAGATAGGGGTCAAGGTTTGGATCATGAAAGGTGAGGTTTACGGCAAGAGAGAATTGTCACCGTTGGTCGGTCTTTCCAAGAAAGGAAAAGGCGGAGGTAAAGGTCCAGCTCGCGGAAAATCTCGTAGATAATTTTTTTTAAGACTTTAGAAAATGTTACAACCAAAAAGAGTAAAATACCGTAGAGTACAGAAAGGGAAAGGAAATATGAAAGGGATCTCTCAGAGAGGTCACCGACTTTCCAACGGTATGTTCGGTATCAAATCATTGGAGCAGGATTTAATCACTTCCCGTCAGATCGAAGCGGCTCGTGTCGCTGCGACGCGTTACATGAAAAGACAGGGAAGTTTGTGGATCAAGATCTTTCCGGACAAGCCTATCACCAAAAAGCCTTTAGAGGTTCGTATGGGTAAGGGTAAAGGAGCGCCAGAATACTTCGTGGCGGTCGTCAAGCCGGGCAGAATTATGTTTGAAGTAGGCGGAGTGCCGATTGAAGTTGCACGTGAAGCTTTGCGTCTCGCGGCTCAGAAGTTACCCGTTAAAACGAAGTTCATTGTTGCAAATGACTATGACAACGATTAATTTTTTAGAAAGATGAAACAGTCAGAAATCAAGGAATTATCAGTAGAGGAGCTTCAGGAGAAGCTGGAGATCAACAAGAAGAAATACACGGATCTCAAGCTTGCTCACGCGATCTCTCCGTTGGAAAGCCCATTGCAGTTAAGAAACCTTCGCAAGACGGTTGCCCGAATTGCCACTGAATTAAATAATAGAGAATTACAATAATTGTAATTGAATTGAAGAGATGGAAAAAAGAAATCTTAGAAAGGAAAGAATAGGAGTAGTTTCAAGCAACAAGATGCAAAAGTCGATTGTTGTCTCTGAGGTGAAACGAGTAAAGCATCCCTTGTACGGTAAGTTCGTATTGAACACCAAGAAATATGTGGCGCACGACGAGAATAACGACTGCAATGAAGGCGATACGGTACGCATCATGGAAACGCGTCCGATGAGCAAGTCAAAGCGTTGGAGATTAGTAGAAATCTTAGAAAGAGCTAAATAATTATGTTACAGCAAGAATCAAGATTAAAAGTTGCGGATAATACCGGTGCCAAAGAGGCGCTCGTCATCCGTGTTCTGGGCGGAACGAAAAGACGCTATGCTTCTGTAGGAGACCAGGTCGTTGTTTCGGTAAAGGACGCCACTCCGAACGGTACGGCTAAAAAGGGACAGGTTTCAAAAGCTGTTGTGATCAGAACGAAGAAGGAAGTTCGTCGTAAGGATGGGTCTTACATCCGATTCGATGACAACGCCTGTGTTTTGCTCGACTCGAATTCTGGAGAAATGAGAGGTACCCGTGTTTTCGGACCTGTTGCGAGAGAACTTCGTGAGAAGCAATTCATGAAAATAGTATCATTGGCACCTGAAGTGCTTTAATTAATAGGATTATGACTAAGCTGAAAATAAAAACTGGAGACACGGTAAAGGTTATAGCAGGTGATCACAAAGGCGAGGAAGGCAAAGTGGTGAAAGTTTTCATCGATAAGAACCGCGCCATTGTCGAGGGAGTCAACATGATCTCTAAGCACACCAAGCCAAGTGCTGACAATCCACAGGGTGGAATCGTCAAGAAGGAGGCTTCGTTGCACATTTCGAACCTGATGTTGGTCAAGAACGGAGAAGTTTCTCGCGTTGGGTACCGCATGGAAGGTGACAAGAAGGTGAGATTTTCTAAAAAATCAAATGAAGTATTGTAGTTATGGAATATACGCCAAGACTGAAGAAAGAATATAAAGAGCGCGTTATCGATGCGCTGACAAAAGAGTTCGGGTACAAGAACGTAATGCAGGTGCCCAAACTTGAAAAGATCGTTATTAGCAGAGGTGTGGGTGCTGCAATCGCAGACAAGAAACTCATTGAGTACGCTGTGGATGAGCTGACCCAGATAACCGGGCAAAAGGCGGTAACCACGATCTCCAAAAAAGACGTTGCCTCTTTCAAACTCCGTAAGGGAATGCCGATCGGAGCGAAGGTGACCCTGAGAAAGAACAGGATGTACGAGTTTCTCGATAGACTCGTGACTGCTTCATTGCCACGTGTTCGTGATTTCAAAGGCGTAAGAGCTACTGGCTTTGACGGCAGGGGAAATTACAACCTCGGGATCACGGAGCAGATCATCTTTCCTGAGATTGACATCGACAAGGTGAACAGGATCAATGGTATGGACATCACGTTCGTTACCACGGCTGAGACCGACAAAGAAGCAAAATCGTTATTGAACGAATTGGGTATACCATTTAAAAAGAATTAAGAAATGGCAAAAGAATCAATGAAGGCTCGCGAAGTGAAAAGAGCCAAGACTGTTGCAAAATACGCTGAGAAGAGAAAGGCACTCAAAGCGGCCGGAGATTACGAGGCCCTGCAGAAGCTGCCAAAGAATGCTTCTCCGATCCGCATGCACAACAGGTGCAAGCTGACGGGGCGTCCGAAAGGATACATGCGACAGTTTGGTATTTCACGTGTAAAATTCCGTGAGATGGCGAATCAAGGTTTGATTCCCGGCGTGAAGAAAGCGAGCTGGTAGAAAGAGAGCCGAAAAAAAGAATATTTAACTGGTTTGAAGTTCGGATCCGCAATAGCAGTGACGAAAACCAAAACCGCAAATAAATTTATATGTTAACAGATCCTATAGCAGATTTTCTGACAAGAATCAGAAACGCTGCGATGGCAGGACACCGAGTGGTGGAGATTCCTGCCTCAAACTTGAAAAAGGAAATGACCAAGATTCTTTTCGATCAGGGTTATATCCTCAGTTACAAAATCATTGAGAACAAAGTTCAGGACGTGATCAAGATTGCCTTGAAATACGACAAGAACAGCAAGGAATCAGTGATCAAGAACCTCGAGCGTGTGAGTACGCCCGGGTTGCGACAGTATCGTGGAGCACATGAAATGCCGCGGGTATTGAACGGATTGGGTATTGCAATCATTTCTACGTCAAAAGGCGTGATGACCAACAAAAAGGCGCGCCAGGAGAATGTAGGTGGAGAGGTATTGTGTTACGTTTATTAAAAAAGAAGAGAGATGTCAAGAATAGGAAATAACCCAATATCGATTCCGGAAGGAGTTACTGTTGATATCAAGGACAGCACTATCACTGTCAAAGGAAAGCTGGGCGAGTTGTCTCAGAACTTCGACGGGGTTGAGCTGAAAAACGAGGAAGGTGTGTTGACTTTGGAGCGCGCTTCAGAATCTAAAGAGCACAAGGCGAAGCATGGTTTGTACAGATCCTTGATCTTCAATATGATGGAAGGAGTTTCAAAGGGATGGACCAAAGAACTGGAATTGGTTGGAGTAGGTTACAGAGCTTCAAACCAGGGACAAAAACTGGACCTGGCCTTGGGATTCTCGCACAACATAGTGTTGAACGTGGCTCCGGAAGTAAAAGTTGAGACTGTGTCAGAGAAAGGAAAGAATCCGATCATCAAGCTGACTTCTTTCGACAAACAACTGGTGGGTCAGGTGGCCGCCAAGATCCGTTCCTTCCGTAAGCCAGAGCCTTACAAAGGAAAAGGTGTCAAGTTTGTAGGTGAACAATTAAGAAGAAAAGCAGGTAAAACTGCATAATACATAAGGTTATGGCATTAACAAAACTTCAGAGAAGGACCCGTATAAAGAAGAGAATCAGAAAGATTATCTCAGGAACGGCTGCGAAGCCACGCATGTCTATATTCAGAAGCAACAAAGAAATTTCGGTTCAGTTGATTGACGACGTAGCCGGAGTAACTTTGATCGCTGCTTCATCAAAAGGTTTGAAAGACGCGAAAGGGACGAAGATAGAAACAGCTGCTGCAGTGGGTAAGGCGATTGCCGAAAAAGCTGCTAAAGCAGGAATTGAAACCGTAGCCTTCGACAGGAACGGATATCTGTATCACGGCAGGGTGAAGGCATTGGCCGACGGCGCCCGAGAAGGAGGTTTAAAATTTTAAGATTATTCCATGTACAAAGATTATAGTAACGTAGAACGAGTAAAGCCAAGCGGACTTGAATTGAAAGATCACTTGGTTGGAGTACAAAGAGTTACCAAGGTAACCAAAGGGGGTAGAACCTTCAGTTTCTCAGCAATTGTCGTGGTAGGAAACGGTGACGGTGTTGTAGGACAAGGTTTGGGCAAGTCGCAGGACGTAGCTTCTGCGATCGCAAAAGCCATCGAGGATGCCAAGAAGAATTTGGTGCGCATCCCGATCATCAACCAAACCCTTCCACATGAGCAGAAAGGCAAATACGGAGGAGCTCGCGTGTTCCTCAGACCTGCTTCACACGGTACGGGAGTAATCGCTGGTGGTGCGGTACGCGCGGTACTTGAATCTGTTGGGGTGCACGACGTACTGTCTAAGTCTCAGGGATCATCCAATCCGCACAACGTGGTGAAAGCTACATTTGATGCGCTTCTGAACCTAAGAGATGCAAGAATGATAGCCAAGCAAAGAGGAATCTCTGTGCAAAAAGTGTTTAACGGATAACGACGCAGTCATGAAAAGAATCAGAGTAAAGCAAGTTCGAAGTAAGATCAGACGTCCCAAAAACCAGAAGTTGACACTTGAGGCCTTGGGATTGAAGAGGATGGATCAGGTTGTTGAGCACGATGCCACGCCACAGATCCTCGGAATGGTAAAAACAGTTAATCACTTAGTTTCTGTAGAGGAAATCAAATAAGAATCGAAGAGATGCAATTACACAATTTAAAGCCTGCCAAAGGATCAGTCAAAGCAGGCAAGCGAATAGGCAGGGGAGAAGGTTCCGGAAAAGGCGGAACGGCTACCCGAGGACATAAAGGTGCAAAATCGCGCTCAGGTTATTCGAGAAAACTCGGTTTTGAAGGAGGTCAAATGCCTTTGCAACGTCGGGTTCCCAAATTTGGTTTCAAGAACATCAACCGCAAGGAGTACCAGGGCATCAACCTGGACACGCTCCAGAATTTGGTTGATGAAGGCAGAATCAAAGACAACGTGACCCTTGAAGTGTTGATCGAGAACGGACTTGCAGGCAAGAACGACCTGGTCAAGATAATGGGACGCGGTGAGCTGAAAGCAAAACTGAACATCACAGTGCACAAATTCACGGCGACGGCCAAAGCGGCTATTGAGAAAGCCGGTGGTGAAGCTGTAACCCTTTAAGGCTGGATATAGTAAATGAAAAAGTTTATAACTACAGTCCAGGATATTTGGAAAATTGAAGAGCTCAGGAACAAGATCATGCTGACGCTTGGTTTGATGGTCGTTTACCGTCTGGCTGCTCAGGTGCCCCTTCCGGGGATCGACCCGACGCAGCTTTCAGGTTTGGCCAACAAAACGTCTGACGGCTTGTTGGGTCTGCTCAATGCCTTTACGGGAGGTGCCTTTGCAAAGGCGTCTGTCATGGCACTGGGGATCATGCCCTACATCTCAGCATCGATTGTGGTGCAGTTGATGGGTATTGCCGTTCCTTATCTGCAGAAGTTGCAGAAGGAAGGTGAAAGCGGAAGGAAGAAGATCAATCAGATCACACGATGGCTGACCATTGCGATTCTGATCATTCAAGCACCGACGTATCTGATCAGTCTGCCGGCCCTTGGAATCCCGGAAAGCGCATTCTTGCTAGGAACGGGTCCATTATTCTATTTCTCATCCATTCTCCTGCTTACCACAGGTACAATTTTTGCCATGTGGCTTGGAGAGAAGATTACGGATAAGGGAATCGGAAATGGAATCTCCTTATTGATTATGATCGGTATTATAGCGATATTCCCGGCCTCTTTCATGCAGGAAGCTACCTCCAGGATCAATCAGTCCAACGGTGGACTTATCATGATTCTGATCGAGGTTGTAGTTTGGTTCATTGTGATCTTTGCTAGTGTTCTGCTGGTAACAGCGGTAAGGAAGATCCAGGTGCAATACGCGCGCAGAACCGTTGCTGGAAACATTAAGGATGTGGCAGGTGCCAGACAATACATCCCATTGAAATTGAATTCGTCAGGTGTAATGCCGATAATCTTTGCCCAGGCGTTGATGTTTGTGCCCGGTTTATTGGCCAGTTCGGACAATTCCGTGATCAAGTCCATCGGTGTGGCCTTTACGGATATTTTCGGATTGTGGTACAACATTCTGTTCGCCGTGCTGATCATCATTTTCAGCTATTTTTACACGGCGATTACCATACCGACCAACAAAATGGCGGATGACTTGAAACGAGGCGGAGGGTTTGTGCCTGGCATACGACCCGGAAAGGAAACCGCGGATTATCTCGATACGATCTTATCTCGTATCACGCTTCCGGGATCTCTTTTTCTGGCCTTTTTGGCGATTCTTCCAGCGATTATCACCAAAGCCGGAGTACAACCGGGTTGGGCGATCTTCTATGGAGGAACCTCTCTGTTGATTATGGTGGGAGTTGCAATTGACACCTTACAACAAATAAATGCGCATTTGTTGAATCGTCACTACGACGGTTTGATGAAGGCCGGATCAAAACGAAAAGTAGCAATTTAGTATGGCAAAACAACCAGCGATAGAACAGGACGGCAAGATTATCGAGGCCCTCTCCAATGCGATGTTCCGCGTGGAACTGGAAAACGGGCACATAGTAACGGCCCACATTTCAGGAAAAATGAGAATGCATTATATCAAATTGCTGCCGGGTGACAAGGTCAAACTGGAAATGAGTCCGTATGATCTCACCAAGGCGAGAATCACTTATAGATACTAAAGAATACATCGAGATGAAAGTAAGAGCATCAGTTAAAAAAAGAAGTGCCGACTGCGTCATTGTTCGCAGAAAGGGCAGATTATATGTAATCAACAAAAAGAATCCTAGATTTAAACAAAGACAAGGATAATTATGGCAAGAATAGCAGGTATAGATATCCCAAAGAACAAAAGAGGAGTCATTGCATTGACTTA
>JAHEHE010000043.1:0-4330 GCA_024644725.1 Flavobacteriaceae bacterium
CATGAGAAGCGAAAAAACTTTGTGGCCCTGCATCCTATAGCCGGGACCGAGTATTCCGGACCCGATGCCGCCATTTACGATCTGTTTAAAAACAAGGTCAATATCATCTGTGAGAGAAGTCTCAGCAGTGAGCAAAGCATCGACAAAGCTGTAAAAATCTTTGAAGATCTCGAAATGAAAAACGTGTTCATGGATTCGCCGGTACAGCACGACATGCATATCGCCTATGTTTCTCACCTTTCGCACATCAGCTCCTTCATGCTTGGGAAGACTGTTTTGGAAATCGAGAAGGACGAGAAGAGCATCTTCAACATGGCGGGAAGCGGGTTTGCCTCGACCGTGCGACTGGCAAAAAGCAACCCGGAAACATGGACTCCCATTCTCCTTCAAAACAAGGAGTTTCTTCTCAAATCCCTGGAAGAATACATAAAGAATTTAAGTGAATTCAAGAATATTTTAATGAATGAATCGGCCGATGAGATCTTGCAAATCATGCAGGACACGAACAGGATAAAAGACGTTCTGGCCGGAATCAAAAACTAGCAAACAATGGAAAACAAGAATTTTAGAACCTGGCTGGATGACATGAATCTGAATCACCCGCTTGTCATCGCAGGCCCTTGCAGCGCCGAAACAGAAGAGCAAGTGCTTAAGATTGCTCATGAGTTGAAAGACACTGACGCCACTATATTCAGGTCAGGGGTTTGGAAGCCGCGAACAAGACCGGGAACCTTTGAAGGCAATGGTGTCAAGGCCCTGCCCTGGCTCCAAAAGGTCAAAGAGGAAACAGGAATGATGACGGCTGTTGAAATAGCGAATGCTCACCATGCCAAACTGGCTATGGAATTTGACATAGATGTGCTTTGGATCGGTGCCCGTACAACGGTGAACCCCTTCGCTGTTCAGGAAATTGCGGAGGCGATTCAGGGTACCGAAAAAATTGTTTTGGTGAAAAACCCGATCAATCCCGACCTGGAGCTTTGGGTAGGTGCGATTGAAAGACTTCACAAAATGAATGTCCAAAATATTGGAGCCATCCACCGTGGTTTTTCATCGTTCAGAAAATCGCAGTACAGAAATGTGCCTAGCTGGCAGATTCCGATCGACCTGAAAGGCAGGTACCCAAGCCTTCCGATAATCAACGACCCTTCCCATATCTGCGGGAACAGAACAGGCATTTTCGATGTCTCTCAAACCGCGCTGGACTTGAAAATGGATGGGCTGATCGTAGAAACGCATTGCGACCCGGACAACGCCTGGAGTGACGCCAAGCAACAGATCGTCCCGGAGAGGCTGGTTGAAATCATGCACGATCTTAAAGTACGAAAACCCAGATTTGAAAGAGAGGAATCTTTGTCTAACCTGAATGCATTGAGAAAGGAAATCAATGCCAAAGACGATCAGCTTCTGGAAATTCTCTCGGAGCGAATGCAGATCGTGGAAAATATTGGCAAAGCCAAAAAGGAAAGCAACGTAGCGGTGCTTCAAAATGCGCGATGGAAGGAAATTCTCGACAAGGTCACTGAAAAAGGTCAGGGACAGGGACTGTCAGATCTCTTTATTGAACGGATTTTCAAAGCTATCCACCAGGAATCCATTGCTCACCAGGAGAAAATCATAAACAGTTAAGAACTGTCTTCGATATTCGACTCGTCCAATACGCAGGTATTGCTATCTTTGTGTAAGCCAAGCCAGACACAAATGAGCGACAAACTGATATTTTGCATGAAATGGGGGTCCCTTTACGGACCGGAATACGTAAACACACTGTATTCCATGGTAAAGAGAAACCTGACCTACGAATTCAACATGGTCTGTTTTACGGATGACTCCAAGGGGATTCGGGAAGAGGTCACCTGCTATCCGATTCCGGAGTTCGACCTGCCGGAGAATTTACCCGAACGGATGTGGAAGAAGCTCACTACGCTGAAGGAGGATCTCTATGGCTTGAAAGGCACGGCCCTCTTTTTGGATCTCGACATCGTCATCGTTGACAACATTGATTGCTTCTTCGACATTGAAGGCGAGTTCAGGATCATCAAAGACCCGGATATGAAATACTGGAGAATTACGGGTAATTCTTCGGTCTACCGTTTTGAGGTGGGAAAACACGGTTATGTTTTCGATGACTTCGTGGCGAATTTCGATGAGATTCGAAAAAAACATCGCAACGAACAGGAATATTTGACCTGGGCGATCTATGAAAAGGGTCACCTGCAATACTGGCCCAAAGAATGGTGCCCGAGTTTCAAATACCACTGTCACTCGAAAATTCCCTTCAATTTCTGGAAAAAACCCTTCATCCCTGAAGGCTCTAAAATCATCATCTTCCACGGGGAGATCAACCCGCATAAAGCCATACGGGGAGGTTGGGGGAAATGGTACCGGTATGTTCGGGCAGCACCCTGGGTAGCCGATTATTGGAAATAGGACCTTAGACCTGCACTATGATCGTACATAATCTGGAATTAGAAACTTCGGTACTGGATCACTTCATCGCTGAAATCCGAGATATAGAGATTCAAAAGGATGCTATGCGCTTTCGACGCAACATTGAGAGAATTGGAGAGGTCCTCAGCTACGAAATGAGCAAAACTCTAACCTATTCGGACCGGTCCGTGACAACACCCCTCGGGGAAAAGTCGGTCCCAGCCATATCAGACAATATGGTTCTCTGCTCCATTCTAAGGGCCGGGCTTCCATTGCACCAGGGAATCCTGAATTACTTTGACGACATCGACAATGCCTTTGTCTCTGCTTACCGACATCACACGACGCCTGAAGTCTTCGAGATCAAGGTCGAATATCTTGCAGCTCCCTCGTTGGATGACAAAATCCTTGTCCTGGCAGATCCAATGTTGGCTACAGGCAGCTCTCTTGTAGCCGTCTTTGAAACCCTGAAAGGTCTTGGAAATGTAAAACAGGTTCATCTCATCTCTGTAATTGCGTCCCAGGAGGGCATCGAAAATGTCGCCAGGAGTTTTCCGGAGGATACGCACCTGTGGGTTGCAACGGTCGATCCGAGATTGAATGAACAGGGATATATCGTTCCCGGACTGGGTGATGCCGGGGATCTGTCATTTGGATCCAAACTGTGATCCGTCTCTTCTTTAAAACCTGTCTGTATTCACAGGATCAAATCTGAATCAAGATCAGTGATAGGAGGAAAAGGTATAGAATCCCCTCCTTGATCCAATACTTCTCGAGAATCTGCAAAAAATTGGCAAAGACTATCGTCAATGGAAAGAACAAAAATGAGAATTCCGATCCGTCCTTTTCCGGCGCGATCAAGATAACAACCAGAGACACCGCCAGGTGAACAATCAGCAATTGCCATGTAGATTTGAAATCAATCTTCGCCAGCAAGGATTTTCGGGTTGTCGGATAAATGGAAAAGAGCAATAGCAAGCCAGTGAAAACAACGGGCCAAAGAAAATCAAATGAATTGTACAGGCTGACATCCAAACGGAAGTCAAACGTCCAGATCTGTATAAAGCGCTCGACGTCATCAAAAGCAAGCAGGTACGTGTAGGCCAGAAAGACAGGTGTAATATATCCAACAATGGGAATCCAGATGTTTTTCCAGTCTGCGCGCCGGAATAGCCAAATCGCTGCATAAACCAGCAGAAGGAAAAGGAATGACCAGAGGTAGAAGATACTCGCAATGCCGATCCAAAAGGCACTGTCAAAAATTTTCTCCTGGGTCCTCAATGGGCTTCTCAGACTGTAGAGCCGCCTGAAAGCAAACAGGAGAATGAAATTGGAAACGAAGACTCCCCCATTGAGGAACGAGTTTGGAAACATGCCCCACAGGAGTATGTAAAACAATATCGCGTAGGAATTATCCTCGCAAAGTGCGTTCTTGCGAATAATAAAATTGAGGACAAATACGGTCAGTATGGCAGCGATCAGAAAAAGCCCGTATTTGACAAAAAAAAACAAGGAAGTTTCCCCCTCGTAGCCCTGAATCAAAGACGATAAAAAAATCAGAAGCACCAGCAAGGACAAAACGAGAAAGTTGATCGGCTTGGTCTGATTGAAAAAATTGGCTATCATTGGGATATTTTCTATTTTTGCCCCTCAGGTGACTTCAGAGCTAAGCTGAAAAGTAACCTGTTTCGAGCTAAAGTAAAAACTTTGTCACATAAGCCCAAGAGGTTTGTGTTTATTTTAAAAAATACGATATGATCGCTACGAATTTTTTCCGTGCCCTGGCCAGTTTCTTCACTGAGGTGCTCTTTGCTCCTTATGACGCCTTGAGATTCACTGAAGGCTGGTGGGTGACCAACTTCTTCAACTGGATTTTGTTCAGCATCACCTCGCTTCTCTT
>JAHEHE010000043.1:4430-24915 GCA_024644725.1 Flavobacteriaceae bacterium
ACCTCGATTCAAACGTTTTACGAAAGTCAGTACCTGGAAAAGAAAAAAGCAATCACCTATATTCGCTTTCGAACCAATTATGGGGGGCAATCATGAGCCAGGAATCTTTTTTCGAGCGGGTCTATGAGGTGACGAAAAGCATTCCTTATGGAAGAGTGTCAACCTATGGGGCCATCGCTCGGTTTCTGGGTACTCCAAGGTCAGCCCGAATGGTGGGTTGGGCGCTGAATGCCTCTCATGTCGACGAATCGATTCCGGCTCACAGGGTGGTGAACAGAAAAGGGCTTCTTACCGGAAAACACCATTTCAAAGGAACAAATCTCATGCAGCAGTTGCTCGAAAGCGAAGGAGTAGAAGTTGAAAATAACGTTGTGTTGGATTTTAAAACCAAATTTTGGGACCCAAATTCCTCGTGATTAGGCAATAATTATTGCTATTTTCTGTTTTTTGAAGAAAGATTCAATTAATAGCATTATCTTTTTTTTATATTTGTGTTTTAAATCCCTGAAAAAAAACCAGTAACTGAACCATGAAGAAACTTTTACTCAAGCTGTTTACCGTAATGATTTTGGCTTCTTTTTCGGGCGGTATCCAGGCGCAGACTAGTGTGAGTCATGAACTCGGTGGTTTTTTTGGAATCGCCTCCTTGCAAACCGACTTTGGGATCAGTGGCACTTTTGCCAGTGAAACTCAATCCTCGATGGCTTTTGGAGTTTCTTATTATATGAAATTCTTTGGAAGTCAGTACAACTGGAGGAGCGGATCTTCTTATTTTTCAGAGCATTTCAAAATGAAAGCCGAATTTTCTTATATCAACAATTCTAAGATAACCCACGAGGGAGTTGATCCGAACTGGTCAATTGCGGAGAAGCTAGATGCCATGACGGGCAGTGTTACCATGTACAATGGAGGCTTGAGCCTTGAATACTATTTTGTCGAACTGGAAGACTACACTTCGTTCTTCAGGAGTTCCGGCCAGGTGAATCCTTTTGTGGGACTGGGATTGCAATATACACATGCAACGCCTGATATCTTTGTAGACGGCGTCTCCATAAAAGGGCAACCTGAACCCTATGAAGATTTGATCTCTAAATGGCAAGAAGGAGCTATTGATTTAGAGGATCAAGGTATGATCTCAGCCACAGCCAGTGCCGGAGTGCGTTTCGGATTGGAGATGGTGGACTTTGTATTGGAAGGTCGTTATCAGTATTTCTTCTCAGACAAGTTGGAAGGTCTTGATGCGCCAGATGATCCCGGAAACAAGAACAACGACACCATGGTCTTTATTAATTTAGGTATTGTCTATGTCTTTGGAAAAAATTAAATCAAATCCAAAGCTCGTCTTAAGTCTTCTATCAAATCCTTTTCGTCTTCCACACCGACACTGAGTCGAATCAATGAGTCGCTGACTCCTGTTTTTTCACGTTCTTCTTTTGGAATTGAGGCGTGCGTCATACTCGCCGGATGTCCGGACAAGGACTCTACGCCACCCAGGGATTCTGCCAGGGTGAACACTTTAAGCGTTTCAAGCACTTTGATCGCATCCTGATATTTGTTTCCCTTGATTTTGAAGGACAGCATGCCGCCAAAATCTTTCATTTGATTTCGGGCAATCTCATGATTGGGGTGATCCTCAAATCCGGGCCAGTATACGTTTTCAATTTTCGGATGAGATCTCAAAAAATGGGCAACGGCTCTTCCGTTCTCACAGTGCCTTTGCATCCTGAGATGCAGGGTTTTTATCCCGCGAAGCACCAGGAAACTGTCCATTGGGCCGCAAACCGCTCCACTCGCGTTTTGAATGAAATAAAGCTTTTCCGCCAGGTCCTTGTCATTGAGTGCCAGTGCTCCCATGACAACATCCGAGTGACCGCCCAGGTATTTGGTTGCTGAATGCATCACAATATCAGCTCCCAATTCAAGTGGTCTTTGCAAATAGGGAGTGGCGAAAGTATTGTCCACCACGAGCAGAAGGTCATTCTCTCGACTTATTTCGGCACACCTTCGAATGTCGATCACATTCATCATCGGATTCGTCGGGGTCTCTGTCCAGATCAATTTAGTCTTGTCTGTGATGTGATCCGCTATTCGGTCTGTCTCCTCCATTCCGATGAACTTGAACACAATCCCGAATTTCTTGAAAATCGTATTGAAAAGGCGAAAAGTGCCTCCGTAAAGATCGTTGGTCGAAATCACCTCATCCCCCGGACTCAGCAGCTTCAGTATGGCGTCAATGGATGACAGGCCGGATGCGAATGCCAGGCCATAGGTTCCGCCTTCTATGCTGGCAATCGATTTCTCCAGGGCCTGCCTCGTCGGATTTCCTGTTCTCGAATACTCAAAGCCCTTGTGCTGACCCGGCGAGGATTGGGCGTAAGTCGACGTCTGATAAATCGGTGGCATGACCGCCCCGGTGCTCGGATCGTGTTGCTGGCCGCCGTGAATCACCTTTGTATTGAATTCCATAGTTTAGATTTTTTTCTTTTTTGATGAGTTTATACTTCCGGTGTTGGTGTTTTTTATTCTACCAACTTCTTTAGTGACAAGATAATCCCAAGGTGGATTCCATCGTGAAATGCACTGAATTCGAGGGCATCTTCCAGCGATTTCAATTCGATGCCCGTACTTGTCATATAAGGTTTGTAGCTCTTAAACAATCCTTTTTCATAGTCGCTTTGAGCCCCTTCACTCAGAGGAATGATGTTCTTCCGTACAAATTCTATGTCCTCACTCGAAACCTCTTCCGTTGCCATCGACCCTTTGCCGTAGCGCTCAACAAATCCCTCTTCGATGTGCAAAGGCATACCCGAAAGCCTGTACATGAGAAGCTGCTGCGTCACCATGAGATGAGCAACGTTCCAGAATACCGAATTTCGATGAGGTTCGGGAATCCTGAGCATCTGTTCTCGAGTCAAATTCTCAAGAATCTGTAAGAGTGCTTTCCGCGCAAATAAAGCGGTTTCGAATAGTTTATCCATGCTATGAATATTTTGTTTAAAAATAGATAACTTTGGCTAATCTCTTCCAGACAGAACCTAAAATTCATGAAAAAAATATTCTACTTGAAGACTTGCGATACGTGCAAGCGCATCTTGAAGTCCTTTCCGACCGAAGGGTTCCGGTTCCAGGAGATCAAAACGGAGCCCATCACAGAGGAACAAATCTCCGAGTTAAAACAATTAACCGGTTCCTATGAAGCCTTGTTCAGTCGCCGGGCAAAAAAATACAAGGAAATGGGACTAAAGGATGTTTCCCTCCAGGAGTCGGATTACAAGCACTATATTCTAAGTGACTATACCTTCCTGCAAAGACCCGTAATCGTTATTGACGATCAAATTTTTATCGGGAGCGGTAAGAAAAATCTCGAAGCTCTCAAGAACTATTTTACTTCGGGTCCAGGCAAATAAGTGCCGCGAAGCGGCTTTAGGTCATGAATTTACGTTCGATCAAGCTGATGAAGCGTTCTTCCAAATCTTCTTTTCCCTTCCAATTGTACGTTGTTTTTACCTGGTACTTAACGTAATGAAGCGCTTCGTCACGGGTTGCACATGCGTTGAGACGGGTGAGCACTTTATTGAAATCCGATTGGCTGAAATTGAACAACTTGTTTACGAAAGCGATCCGGTCGTTCAAACCGATCTGGATGCTATTGCTTACGAGTCTGTCATTTAAGGAAAGTTGCCGAATCTCTTCTTTTCGGGTCTCGAAGAGTTTTTCAGTCTCGTCAAGAGAGACGGTGTCTTTGAATTCCGCCTTCTGGCTCATGTCTTCCTTTATGTCATTGAATGTTGGGACAAAAAGATCGGAAAGCGTGGGGTATTCCTGTTCTTCTGGAGCTTTTTTCGGAGCTTCCTTTTTTTTCGGTTCCTTCTCTTTATTCTCTTTCACCTCGGGTTGTTCAGGAATCAACTCATCTTCCTCCGTCATGGGTTCGGGCGAATCCATCATCGGTTCCGATGGATCAAAATCCGGTTTCTCCAAAGAAGATTGGGCTTGTTCAGCCGGGTTTGCGGCCTGAGCCTCCTGGATGCTCAAACGGATCAAATCCTCATATATGCTCATATGTTCGGACTTCAATGACTCGAGATCATCATCTCCCTCATTGCTCAATATTTGGTCAGCGAGTCGCTTCCATTTTTCCGCTATGTCTTTCCTGTTCCTGTTCATAAATTCGCCATCTGTTCCACCCTGCGTAAATTACAAATTTAACTTTTTCAAAAGAATAAACCTCCTTAGATTTTCATTACTTTTGTTTTTGAGCCGGGCAATACGAGTGAGGCAAAAGCAACTTGTCCAGGGGTCTCGAATCAAACAACAATCAGATAATTTGGCAGGATCATGTTCTTAGAAAACACATTCAATCAGGAGGAGAAATTCGGATGGATTGAAGTCATTTGCGGATCCATGTTCTCAGGGAAGACCGAGGAGCTTATTCGCAGGCTAAAAAGAGCGCAATTTGCCAAGCAGAAAGTTGAGATTTTCAAGCCGGTCGTGGATACGAGATATTCCGATGAACGGGTCGTTTCCCACGACGAGAATGAGATTCTGTGCACACCCGTGCCTTCATCGGCCAACATACGTTTGCTGGCTAATCAGATCGATGTGGTCGGCATTGATGAAGCCCAGTTTTTTGATGAGGAGATCGTCCATGTGTGCAATGATTTGGCCAACAAAGGCGTGCGTGTCATCGTAGCCGGCCTCGACATGGATTTCAAAGGTCAGCCCTTCGGGCCGATGCCCGCCCTGATGGCCACAGCAGAATACGTGACAAAAGTCCACGCCGTCTGTACCAAAACCGGAAATCTCGCTCATTTCAGCCACCGAACCATCCCGGATGACCGACTCGTTCTTTTGGGCGAAGTCAGTGAATACGAACCTTTGAGCCGGGCCGCCTACTACCGGGAGATGCAAAAAGACAGGGAAGAAAAGATTCGAAGAGAAGAAGAGATTGAAAAGGCAGAAACGAATTTGAAAGCAGAAAAAAATCAGAAGGAACAGAAAATCACGGATTCTCCCAATGAGTCATAGTCCTACTGTTTTGGAAATCAGCTTGAGCGCTGTAGAACACAATTTCAACTATTTCAAGTCGAAAGTTTCCCCAGGCACAAAGATGCTGGCTGTGGTCAAGGCCTCAGGTTACGGAAGCGACGCCATAGCCGTTGCAACGAGGCTCGAAGAAAAAGGGGTCGATTACTTCGCGGTCGCTTACGCAGATGAGGGAATTGCCCTCAGAAATGCGGGAGTAGTCTCACCCATACTGGTTTTACATCCCCAATTCGGGAATCTCGACCTGCTGAGCTCACACAGCTTGGAGCCCAATCTTTATAGCGAGAAGATTCTGCGGGAGTTTGTGCGTATATCCAAAATGCAAAATCTGCAATCCTATCCTGTGCACCTGAAGTTCAATACCGGACTCAATCGTCTGGGCTTTCGCGGAGAAAGCATGAAGAAGATTCACGCCCTGCTTAAAGATGAAAAGACGCTTCGTGTCAAATCCATATTCTCCCACCTGGTTGCCTCAGAAGATTTTCAGTCGCGTGAATTCACCCTACAGCAAATTCAGGAATTTAAAGCCATTGCGCAGGAGTTTGAAAAGCTCTGGGGGTACACGCCCTTGCGCCACATGACCAATACGTCAGGAGTTCTGAACTACCCTGAGGCCCATTTTGACATGGTTCGGGTAGGTCTGGGATTGTATGGCTTCGCCAATGACACTTCCGAGGATGGAAAGCTTAGGAATGTTCTATCCCTGAAGAGTGTGATTTCCCAAATTCATGAGGTCCGTAAAGGTGAAACGGTCGGTTACAATATGGGACATACGGCTCATGCCTCTCTGCGCACGGCAACCATTCCGATCGGGCATGCCGATGGAATTTTTCGATCGCTTGGCCAGAAAAAAATATCGGTTAAGATCAATGGGAAGAAGGCCCCTGTAATCGGGAATGTCTGTATGGACATGATCATGGTGGATGTGACTGAAATCAACTGTGAGGAGGGCAATGAGGTGGTCATTTTTGACAGCCAGGAAGATATCACAACGATGGCCGATCAGGCTCATACCATCAGCTACGAGATCCTGACCGCGCTCGGACCACGAATTAGAAGGAAAATCATCTAGTTTTTTTCTTACTTTTATACAACTAATCAAATTGATCTGAGTATGTTAAAAGAATTCAAAGAGTTTGCACTCAAGGGAAACCTCCTTGACATTGCAGTGGGTTTCGTCATGGGGGCCGCCTTCAAAAGTGTTGTAACCTCATTTACCGGGGGAATTGTTTCGCCCTTGATCGGCCTGGTCTTAAAAACAGATTTCAAAGAAATGAAATGGATTGTCCAGGAAGGAGTAGCGAATGCAGAAGGCATTGTGGAAGGTGAAATTGCTGTTCTCTACGGTGACTTCCTTACGAACGTAATCGATTTCATCATCGTTGCGTTTGTGATGTTCCTGATTGTAAAGGCCGTCAACAAGTTCAAGAGAAAAGAAGAAGAAGCTGCTCCTGCCCCTAGTGGTCCGAGCCAGGAAGAACTGCTTACGGAGATTCGAGATCTGCTCTCTAAAAAGTAGACTTCTCCAATTGAGAATCGAGTAGTCCATTAGAGCTTCAAGAAGTGGATTGGGTTCACGCTCAATCCACTTTTTTTAGGATATCGTTTTCAGCTGATCGGCAATTTTTCGATCATTGGACAATCTGGGCAGCTTGTTCTGTCCCCCCAATTTGCCCACTGACCTCATGTACTGGTCAAATCCATTCTTGGCAACCCTTGTAATGACAAGTCTTCTCAAAATTTTCCCTTGTAAGAGGTCGTAATAATAACTGTTCTGCTTTTGCATCTCCTGGTCGATCCGCTCGGCGAAAGATTCCATGTCTTCAGGAGTTTTTTCAAATTCGATGAACCATTCGTGATAGGGCAGTTGGTCATTCTTTGGATTGACCTGAGGCGCCACGGTGAATTCCTTTACCTTGGCCTCGGTCTCCTGCATAGCCCGTTGAAGGGCCTGCTCGACCTCTTTGCCGATAACATGCTCCCCGAAGGCCGAGATGAAGTGCTTGATCCTGCCGGTGACAATCACGCGGTACGGATCGAGACTGGTAAAGGCCACAGTATCCCCAATGTTATAGGCCCAAAGCCCGGCGTTGGTGGATATGATCAGTACATAGTTCACGCCAAGCTCAACGTCTCTCAACTGGAGTCGTGTCGGGTTTTCGTCAAAGTACTTATCCGCTTCGATGAACTCGTAGAATATGCCACTGTTGAGCAATAAAAGCATGCCTGTAGAGCCTTTATCCGGTCGGGCATGAAGATCCTGATAGGCAAAAAACCCTTCCGATGCCGGAAAAAGCTCTATGGAATCCACCTTTCGTCCGATCAGGTCTTCCATGTTCTGCCTGTAAGGCTCGTAATTTACACCCCCATAGACAAAGAGTTTGAAATTGGGAAAAATATCCCCTACTTTCATTCCTTTACGGTCGATCAGCTTCTCAAAATACATCTGCACCCAGGAGGGGATTCCACTGATCAGTCGCATGTCTTCATCGACGGTTTCCTCGACAATCTGATCCACCTTGGTCTCCCAGTCATCGATGCAGTTTGTCTCCCAGGAGGGCAACCGATTCGATTGGAGATACTTCGGCACGTAATGGGCCACGATCCCGGAGAGCCTTCCCGTTTTCACTCCATTGACCTCCTCGATCTCGGGCGAACCTTGCAGAAAGATCATTTTCCCTCCTACAAACCCTGCATTGCCGGTTTCGGCGATATACAGTAGCAGGGCCTCCTTGGCCGCTTCGATGTGATAGGGCATGGATTCCTTGGAGATCGGAATGTATTTGGCCCCCGAGGTAGTGCCTGAAGTTTTGGCAAAATACAGGGGTTTTGCCTTCCAAAGCACGTCATCCTCTCCCTGGCGGATTCTTTCGACGTAACCTTTCAATCCCTCATAGTCCCTCACGGGAACACGAGCAACATAGTCCTGGTAGGTTTTGATAGTAGCAAAGTCATGATCCTTTCCAAAGGCAGTCTTCTCAGCTCCCGCAATCAGGCTGCGGAAAACTTCTTTCTGGGTCTCATGGGGTCGGGATGCCCATTTGTAAACTTTGTGAGCAATTCTTTTGGCGTAAAGTCGGGCAAAAAACGATTTGATCACGGCTGTCAATTGAAGTTGATGTAATTCGCAGGATTCACCGGGTATCCGTCATTCCAGAGCTCAAAGTGAAGATGAGACCCGGTAGACAGGTTCCCTGTTGAGCCGGCGCTTGCGATCACCTCGCCTGATTTGACGAGGTCCCCCTGTTCTTTGAAGATCGTCGAATTATGCTTGTAAACCGATATAAAGCCCTGATTGTGCTCGATGACGATGACGTAGCCTGTATCGGCGGTAAAGCCCCTGAAGATAACGGTGCCGTCCGCGACCGCTTTCACGGGCGTGTCCTTTTCGACAGCAATGTCAATGGCAAAATGCTTGTCCCGGTCGTTGTAATTCTCGGTGATCTCACCCTTGATCGGAGCCGTGAACACAATGTCCGTATTGCGGGTCGCCTCCTCGAAAACGCTGTACCGGTCCTGCTGCTCCACTTCCGCCCGGAAAGCCGAATCCACCGGAGAGGGTGCAAAGTCGATCTCGTCTATCTTGAATTGATTGAGTACTGAATCCTTATTGAAGGAAACCCTTTTGATTTCCCCTTTGAGCACCTGCTGAATATTCTCTATGTAGAGATCATTGACAGACAGAACCTGGTTGAGGGAATCCACTTTATACACCAGCTCACTCGCTTCTTTTTTGAGCTCTGTCGAAGAATAGCCCTGGATATACTCCTTAAGGGGCGTGAAGGCGATGAACAGAATAGTAAGGGTAATGAGAAGAACAGAGAAGATTCCACCAAGCACGAAGGCGTTGAGTCGATTGAGTTTGAATGAAAACCGCTCCTCAAAAGTATCCTCGTTCAAAACCACGAAGCGATACTTGAAGGTCAGTTTCTCTTTCAGCTTACTTGTTTTCTTCTGTTCCATAGACAAGGCATTCCCAACAAATATACGGACCCTATTTGTAAAAGTTCATTTCATCCATGTACTTCCAGGCTTTGAAGGGCATCAGGGCCCTGATGTCCTTTTGATCCCTGACCGCCTTCCGGATGAATGTGGAAGATATCTCGACAATCGGAGCATCGATCAAATGCACCTTATCGTGATTCAAGAGTTCAGGCAAGTCCTTCTTCTCGCTCACCCGCGGATACACATAAATCTCGTAATCCCTCAAAATGACCTCACTGTTCTTCCATTTCGGGAAGGTATGCAGGTTGTCCAGGCCCATGATCAGGTTGAAGTCATGCTCGGGGTGCTTTTCAGCCAGGTGAACCAGGGTGTTTATGGTGTAGCTGGGTTGTGGAAGTCCGAACTCGATGTTGGAGGGCTTGAGCTTGTCGTAGTCGTCAGTGGTCTCCGAGACCAGTCGAAACCGGTGATGATCTGCCAAAAGACTATTTTTTACTTTGAAGGGGTTGTGAGGGGTCACCACGAACCAGACCTCTTCCAGGTCGGTGAATTCAGCCATGTGATTCGCAATGATCAGATGTCCTACGTGAATCGGGTTAAACGTTCCAAAAAACAATCCTATTTTCATTCTTCAGCCTTTTCGAAGCTTCAGGATTCAATCCTGCGTAAATCTCTTAACAAGTTCCACGGCTTCACCCTTTGCTTTCTCCAGGTCGTCATTGACCAGGATCACGTCGAACTCAGGTGCGAAACCCATTTCTTTTTCCGCCTTTGCAACCCTTTCCATTATCTTCTCTTCAGAATCGGTCTTTCTGGCCCTCAGTCGTCTTTCCATCTCCTCGAGTGAGGGCGTCTTGACAAATACTGCCAGGGTCCTTTCAGGAAATTTCTGCTTTACCCTCAAGCCGCCCACGACATCGATGTCAAACACGGCGTGTTTTCCTTGCTTCCAGATTCGCTCCACTTCTGATTTGAGCGTCCCGTAATAGTTGTTCGCATAGACCTCTTCCCATTCCACGAACTCATCATTCTCTATATGATTTCGGAATTCTTCCGGGCTGATGAAGTAGTAGTCCTTGCCGTGCACTTCTTTTCCCCTGCTCGGCCTCGAAGTGGCCGATATTGAGAAGTCCAGGTTGAGTTCGTCCTGATTGAGGAGGTGCCGAACGATGGTTGTTTTACCCGACCCCGAGGGGGCCGAAAAGACAATGAGCTTTCCCCGGTCCGAATCCTGCATTAGAGCACGTTTAAAAGTTGTTCCTTGATTTTTTCCAGCTCGTCCTTCATTTCAACAACGACTTTTTGCATGGGAGCGAAATTTGCCTTGGATCCGATGGTATTGATCTCTCTTCCCATCTCCTGGGAAATAAAGCCCAGCTTCTTCCCATTGGAATCCTTCTCGTTCAGAGAGTAGATAAAATAAGACAAGTGTTTGTTCAGCCTCACTTTCTCTTCGGTGATATCGAGCTTCTCCAGGTAATAAATGAGCTCTTGCTCAAAACGATTCTCATCGACATCTGACTTCAGGTCCTGAATGGCCTTGTCCAGTCTGGTCCTTACAGCATCCAACCGTTCCGGATCGATCGAAACCACCTCCTTGAGCTTTTCTTCGAGCACGGCAACTCTGTGCTCAAAATCTCGTTTGAGCTCATTGCCTTCCGAAGATCTGAAAGCATTCAATTGCTTTATGGCTTCGGTTATTCCGCCTTCAATCTTTCGCCACTCCTCTTCATCCAGCTCCTCTCTCTCCGTTTTCAGCACATCCGGCAGCCTCATGGCAATCGAAAGAATATCGGCTTCTTTCCGGATGCCCTCCAACTGCTCCAGGTAACTCTCCACGACTCCTTTGTTGATACGTGTATACGTTTCCTCTCCTGTAGTCTCCACAAAAATAACCAGGTCTATCTTGCCGCGGAGCAACTGGCCCGAGAGCCATTTTCTGACTTCCATTTCCTTCTCCTTGTACAGGGTTGGGAAGCGGGCATTGATGTCCAAATTTTTGCTGTTCAGAGACCTGATCTCAACGGTCACCTTCTTGTTCTCCAACTGAACTTCTGCCTTGCCATACCCGGTCATCGATTGTATCATGCTGTTGTTTGCTAAGTTTGACACAAATGTACTAAATCTAGCCTTCAAAGATGTCCTGTTTGCTACTCCACTGACCTGGGCTTGTGGGTCACCAGGAAAACCCCGGTAAAGATCAGAAGGGTGGAGAGCAATTTGATCAGGTTGAGACTGTCGCTTCCGATGAGAAGGGCATAGCTCGTCGCAATGACAGGTTGGAGATAGATGAAGATGCTCAGGGTGGTCGGCAAGAGTTTTCGAATGGCGAAGAGATTGAGCAGATAGGTCAGGAATGAAGTGAAAACCACAATGAAACCGATCCTCCAAAGTATCCCTTCGGGCATGCCCTGCCATTGGATCAGGTTGAATTCCTGGATCCCGAAAGGAATGACCATGAACAGACCCAAAAGGTAGAGCCATTTGGCCAGGGTAATGGGCTGATATTTTCGAGTGAGGCTTTTGATCAGGATCAGGTAGAGCGAATACGAAGTCGCATTTACAAATATCAACAGGTTTCCCAGGGAGGCATCTGAGGAAGATCCTATTTCTTTGCCAAATACGATCAGAACCACTGCCCCTATCATCCCTATAAAAATCCCGCTGAGCTTTCTTTTCGTGACCCGCTCCCTCAAAAGGATCGCCGAAAACGACAGGACCAGAATCGGAGAAGAGACCATGATCACCGAAGCACTGATGGGCGTTGTCATGCTCAATCCTTTAAAGAAGGAGAGCTGATTGAGTGCAATTCCGAAAACCGCACCGAGCAGCAGCCGCGGATAGTCACTGGTGTCAATACGCTCTTTTCTCAAAAACAGGCCCACGGTCCAGAACAGAAGTGTGGCTCCCGAAACCCTGAGAAAGATGAATCCGAAGGGTTTGACGTATTGCGGCATGACCTCCTTGGCCACGGTAAAGCTCACCCCGTAGATCAGGGTCGCCACAAAAGCAAATACAAGGGCCAGTGCACGCGAATTCACAACTTGTTTCTTTAAAAGACAGAACCACGGAATTTATCATCCCGTGGTTCAATTGTTCCTTTTATGAGGGATAGACTATTTGTTCTCTTCGTACCTTTTGCTCACTTCTTCCCAATTGATAACATTGAAAAAAGCTTTGATATAATCCGGTCGTCGGTTCTGATAGTTCAGGTAATAAGCGTGCTCCCAAACGTCAAGACCCAGTATCGGTACTCCACCACAGCCAATTCCGGGCATAAGCGGATTGTCCTGGTTGGCCGAAGAGCAAACTTCTACTTTGCCTCCTTTGTGAACGCAGAGCCAGGCCCATCCTGATCCGAAACGGGTAGCAGCGGCTTTTGAAAAGGCCTCCTTGAAGGCGTCATAAGATCCGTAAGCGTCATCGATAGCTGCCGCAAGAGATCCTGATGGTGCACCACCTCCGTTGGGAGACATCACTTTCCAGAAGAGATCATGGTTGTAGAATCCGCCGCCGTTGTTTCGAACAGCCGCATTATTCATATCCATATTCTCAAGAATGTCAAGGATGTCTTTGCTTTCAAGATCGGTGCCAGCAATTGCATTGTTCAAATTCGTCGTGTAACCATTGTGGTGCTTCGAATGGTGAATCTCCATGGTCAGGGCATCTATATGCGGCTCCAATGCGTCGTAGGCATAGGGTAATTTTGGTAACTGAAATGACATAATTGTAGTTTTAAGTTTTAATAATATCTCAAAGATACGCATAAATGGATGCTCAAGTCAACCTCTTCGGATAGAAATATCTTATCTGAGTATAGGGTATGTTCAGTGACAATTCAATGCCCGGTTCTGATTTTGTGCAGTGCCTCAGCAACGGCACTGTGAGAGACGGTTTTCCCCTGAAAGGATTTTGTGATCAGTTCTTTTTCATGAAGGTTCGCCTCGAGCTGATTGAGTATGTTCTTCAGGTGCATCTTCATGTGACCCTGCTGGATCCCGGTGGTTGTGAGTGCCCGAATGGCGGCAAAGTTTTGAGCCAATCCGGCAACCGCCACAATTTGCATCAATTCCTCAGCTGTCGGGTTCTGAAGAATCTCCAGGGAAAGTCGCGCCAGGGGATGCAATTTCGTGAGGCCTCCAACAGTTCCCAAAGAAAGCGGAATTTCAATTGAAAACACGAATTTTCCATCCTCGACACGAGCCTGGGTAAGGCTTTTGTAGGTTCCGTTACAAGAGGCATAAGCATGTGCTCCGGCAGCTACAGCCCTGAAGTCATTTCCGGTGGCCAGGATCACGGCATCGATTCCGTTCATGATTCCCTTGTTATGAGTCACGGCTCTGTAGGGTTCCGCATCGGCGATTGCGACAGCCTGAACAAACTTCTGAGCAAAGAATTCAGGACGCTCCGAGGCGAAGTTCTCAATCGGGCAGGATACTTCAGCATACACCCGACACTCTGGCACGTAATTCGAAAGTATGCTCATGACGATTTCGATATCATCACGCTCAAAAGTGCGGGCGATGGACTCCAGGCAGGAGTTGATGAAATTCGCCCCCATACTGTCTCCTGTTTCGAAGGTGACATGCAGCTGATAGTAGTTGTCGAGCTTCTCGGTCTTGTTTCGAAGGACCACATCCACAATTCCACCCCCTCTTTTTCGCATGTTTTCCGTGATGTCGTCGGTTCCGCGGATCAGTTCGGGTTTGACCTCCTCAAAATACCTGATCAAATCTTCCTTGTCTCCGCTGTACATAAAATGAACCTGGCCCACCTTGGTCATGGAGATGACCCTGGCACTGAAGCCTCCTCTTTCACTCCAGAATTTGGCCGACAGGGATGCGGCTGCCACCACCGAGCTTTCTTCAATGGCCATAGGAATGGTATAGGCTTTTCCGTTGATCAAAAAATTGGGGGCAATGGCATAGGGCACATAGAAGTTACTGACTGTATTCTCAATAAACTCGTCGTGAAGCTGCTGCAGCTCCTCATCCTGGTTCAGATACTGGCTGAGAACCTTTTTGCCCTCTTTCTCGCTTCTGAAGAAATTCGATGCCAGCCAATTGATCTTTTCTTCCTTTGAGAACTTGGAGAACCCTTTTACAGTCTTTGACATTGTGGAAAATTATGCGATTACAAAGATAGGAAATAGACGTCATTCAAGTAGGGAACCATCAAAATTCAGATGTGCAGGATTCAGGGTACAACTTCCAAGAAACTGATATTTTTCAGAATCCATTTGATATATTTTCCGTAAACTTGACCCACTTTTATCAGAAACACGAGTCCTTTATGAGATATTGGTACCTTCTGCTAATCCCTTTTTTTCACATTGCAACGGCACAGCAAAAGAAACTGTCTCTCGAAGACATTTGGCTAAACAACAGCTTTGAGATCGAGACCCTGAAATCCTTTCAGACGATGAAAACGGGCGATTTCTATACCGTTCTCAACCACAACAGTTACGGGACCTATTTGGATAAATACGATTTTGCGACCCAGGAAAAAATAGAGACCCTGGTCGTGACCAAGGACCTGACTGGAATTCGCTATTTTGAGTCCTATGTATTCAACGAAGAGGAAAACAAGCTCCTTCTCGGGGTGGATCTGGAAACCGTTTACCGGCGCTCAAAAAAAGGGATCTATTTCGTTTATGACCTGTCTTCAAAGGAGATTCAGAAGATTTCTGACGAGCCGATACAGGAACCGAGCTTCTCACCTGACGGAAAGAAGGTGGCTTATGTTTATAATAATAACATCTATGTCAGAGATCTGCTGAGTTCGACCGTCGATCAGATCACGCAGGATGGCAAAATAAACCAGATCATAAACGGACTGGCCGATTGGGTTTACGAGGAGGAGTTTTCCTTTGTTCGAGCCTATGAATGGAACAGCGGCTCCGATCGAATCGCCTACCTGCGATTTGACGAGACGAAGGTTCCCGAGTTTTCCATGGACCTTTACGGAAGCGAGCTCTACCCCGAGCAAAAAGTGTTCAAGTACCCGAAAGCCGGTCAGGAGAACTCCAGCATCCGACTGCTCATACATAACTTGCGGACAGGAGAGAAACTGGAGCCAAAACTAGGGCCCCTGAAGCAACACTACATGCCCCGCCTCAAATGGAACCACGATCCAAAATCTCTCGTAGTCACTACACTCAACCGGCACCAAAACAATCTGAACCTGGTATTCATCGATGCCGACAACAATGAAGTCAGCCTGTTGCACAATGAAAAGGACGAGGCCTATTTCGATCTGCATGACAATCTGACTTTTTTGAAAGACAACAGTTTTGTGTGGACCACCGACACTGATGGGTTCAACCATTTGTATCACTACAGCAAAGAAGGCAAACTCAAAAATCAGATAACCTCCGGGCCCTGGGAAGTCACTGAGTTTTACGGGTATGACTCCGAGTCTGAGAAACTGTTCTACCAGTCCACCGAAGAGGGTTCTATCAACAGGGCCATTTATTCGATAGGCCTGAACGGCAAGGGCAAAAAGAAGTTGAGTCTTTACAAAGGAATCAATGAAGCAGGTTTTAGCAGCAGCTTTCGGTATTTTGTCAATACCCACTCCAACGATGAGACTCCTACGCGTTACCTCCTGATGGATGCCCAGTCTGGAAAAGAAATAAGGGTAATCATGGATAATCAAGCCGTCGCAGAGAAATTAAAGGAATACGAATTGAGCCCGAAAGAATTCTCAACCCTGCAAACGGCAAACGGGGAGTTCAACATGTACCTGATCAAACCACCGGATTTTGATCCGCAAAAATCCTATCCGCTTCTCATGTTCCAATATTCAGGTCCCGGGTCTCAGCGAGTTGCGAACCGCTGGAAAAACCGTTATCGACATGATTACTGGCACCACATGCTGGCGCAGGAAGGCTATCTGATTGCCTGCGTCGATGGACGAGGCACGGGTTTCAAAGGACGTGACTTCGAAAAGACCGTCTATATGGATCTGGGCAGAAAAGAGCTTGAGGACCAGATCGAAGCCGCGAAAGAATTGGGCAAATTAACCTTTGTGGATGAGTCACGAATTGGCATTTGGGGCTGGAGCTACGGAGGGTACATGAGCTCACTTGCCATAACAAAAGGGGCTGACGTTTTTAAAACGGCCATTGCCGTTGCCCCGGTGACCTCCTGGCGCTTCTACGACACGGTCTACACCGAAAGATACCTTAGAACCCCCGAGGAAAACCCTGCAGGCTATGACGAGAACTCTCCACTGAACTTTGCAGAATTGCTCAAAGGAGACTATTTGCTGATCCACGGAACGGGAGACGACAATGTGCACGTTCAGAATTCCATGCGAATGATCGATGCTCTGGTGGATGCCAACAAACAGTTCGATTATTTCACCTATCCCGATAGGGCGCATGGCATCCTAAAAGGCAAGAACACGCGATTCCACCTTTTCCAAAAAATGACTACATTTATTCGGAATTCACTCGGAGCGCCTGAAAAATAAAGGAAGAACAAAACTAATTTCAAAATTATCACTTCATGACCACGGCATTTAAAGACCCTTCACAAAGAGAACTATTCGGACATCCGGTGGGGCTGTTCATTCTATTCTTCACCGAGATGTGGGAACGATTTTCTTATTATGGGATGCGAGCCATCCTGGTGCTCTACCTGGTTCAGACCACTACAGATGCAAACCCCGGACTGGGATGGAGCAATGGGGAAGCGTTGGCTCTCTATGGATGGTATACCATGCTGGTCTATGTCGCCTCAATTCCCGGGGGGTGGATCGCTGACAAGTTCATCGGACAGAAAAAATCAGTTCTTTACGGGGGGATTTTACTCGTCGCAGGGCACAGCATCCTGGCCGTGGAACAGCTGTGGGCCTTCTACACCGGTCTCGGATTGATCGTGGCTGGAGTAGGCATGCTCAAGCCCAATATCTCTACGATGGTGGGTGGACTTTACAGGCAAGGCGATATCCGTCGTGACAAGGGTTTTACAATTTTCTACATCGGTATCAACGTAGGAGCCTTCCTATCGAGTCTAATTGTGGGTTACGTGGGCGAGGTCCACGGATGGCATTACGGCTTTGGGTTAGCCGGTATCGGCATGGCGCTGGGATTGCTACAGTACCTGGTAGGACAAAAATATCTGAAGCACGTAGGGAATTTCCTGGGAACCTCAGAGAACCAGGTCGACAAGGACGCCATGAAAAAACCCCTGACCAAAATTGAAAAGGATCGTGTGATAGTTCTCTTCATTTCGTTCTTGCTCGTAATTGTTTTCTGGGGAGCCTTTGAGCAGGCTGGCGGTTTGATGAATATCTATGCCAAGGAGAAGACCAACCGAATGCTGATGGGCTGGGAGATTCCCGCTTCGTGGTTTCAATCGCTCAATGCCATGTTCATCATCTTCCTGGGAACTTCAGTTGCAGCTTACTGGGCGAAGAAAAAATTAAAGGGAAAAGTTGCTACTTCCCTGTATAAAATGATCATCGGACTGATCATAATGGGTACGGGTTTTTTCTTCATGTCGGCGGCGTCATCTCAATTCGAGAGCCAGGGCTCCTCGGCTATGTATTGGCTGGTTTTGGCTTACCTGTTTCACACGGTAGGTGAACTTTGCATCTCACCGGTCGCCCTCTCCTACATCACAAAACTGGCCCCATTGAAATACGGATCCCTCATGATGGGTATCTATTTCGCGATGACCGGGTTCGGTAACAAGTTGGCCGGACTTCTGGGCGAATCTGCTGAAGGTCTGGGTGAGTTTACCGTCTTCACAGGAATTGCCTTGTTCTGCGTGCTTTTCGGAACGCTGGTGATGGTCTTCAGAAAGAAACTCGAAATCCTTACGCATGGGGCTGAGGATGATGAACACGAATAATTAAATTGGAACTATGAGTACAAGCGCAGAAGATTTTTTCAAAAGCAAAGTTTTGGGGCACCCCTCCGGCCTGTTCGTTTTGTTCTTCACCGAAATGTGGGAACGATTCTCCTACTATGGAATGCGGGCCCTGCTCGTCATGTTCTTCACCGCCTCTCTCATGGATGAGGGTTGGGCCTGGCCCCGGGAGCATGCCATGGCGCTTTTCGGTTCCTATACAGCGCTTGTATACCTTTCCACCCTGGTGGGTGGTCAATTGGCCGATAAAAAACTCGGCTACCGCATGGCGGTCGTGATCGGCGCCCTGCTGATGACCCTGGGTCACGCGTCAATGGCGGTTGAAACGCATTTTTCGGTCTATCTCGGGTTGACGCTGCTCGTTGTGGGATCCGGATTTTTCAAACCCAACATGACTTCCATTATTTCGGTCATGTACAAGGACCACCAGGAGAAGAAAGACGGTGCCTACACGATCTTTTATATGGGGGTCAACGCCGGAGCCTTTCTGGGAATCCTGCTCTGCGGTTACCTCGGTGAAAAAGTGGGCTGGAGCTGGGGCTTTGGCCTTGCAGGGATCTTCATGCTCTTTGGCATGCTGCAGTTCTGGTTTGCCCAGGGCATCTTTGGCGAGGTAGGTAAAAAGCCCGTCCCCAATGCGCAGAATGAAAAACGAGAAGAAGGTATTGACGATGACAAAAGGGCTCATTTCACCACGTGGCAGAATGCGGTGATCGTAATCTGTTCTGTGCTTGGCCTGACCTGGATACTCAATCAGCCGGCTACGAAAATCTCAAACGGGAGCTTCAACCTCCTCGATTTTGAACTGTTCGGTTTGGACGGAAACAGCGCAACCATCCTTTTTGCCCTGGCTTTATTTGTAGTCCTTCTCGTCTACCGTCTGACGCTCTATTCTAAAATAACACGAGAAAAAATGCTCGCCGTGACCTTTTTCGCCTTTCTCACGATCTTTTTCTGGGGCATATTTGAGCAGGCCCCTGGTACGTTGACCATTTTTGCCCGAGACTATACCAACAGGGTCCTCGAGGGCAATGCGGGCTTCATTTTTAAGGTAGTTAACTCGCTGATGACCCTCGTTCCACTGGCCATCATTACCTGGGTGCTGTTTTTGCTGTTCAAGCAGACCTTTAAGAAATATCCTTTTTCAAACGTCTTCCTGGGCTTGAGTTTCCTGATCATCTGGGGCATTGCCATCTGGATGCTCAACACGGAGTTCCAGAAAGATGTCGCTGAGATCCCTGCTTCGTGGTTCGGTGTTCTCAACTCGCTTTACATCATAACTTTTGCACCTCTTTTCAGCAAATGGTGGGAAAGCAAATACAACCCCAGCGCCAATGTAAAATTCGGCATCGGAATGACCTTGCTCGGTCTGGGAATGGCTGTGGTCGCTTTCGGATCTCGCGACATTGCTCCGGGGGCACAGACAGCCTCTGTGAGCATTGTCTGGCTGATCCTGGTCTATCTTTTCCATACGCTGGGCGAGTTGTGCGTCTCACCAGTGGGATTGTCTTACGTGAGCAAGCTGGTTCCTGCCCGCATGATCGCCTTCATGTTCGGAGTGTGGTACCTCGCCATTGCCATTGGCATGAAGCTTGCGGGAATGTTTGGTGAAAATGTCGACCGGATCGCCAATGAAAACGGCATCAGCTATTTCTTCTGGATGCTGACCTTTATTGCCGTCGGACTCGGCGTCTTCTCCGTGATCATGCAACCCGTGATCAAAAAATTGATGCACGGCGTAAAATAATGAGAACGAAAACCTGTTAAAGAGTTGTAAACTTTTCAGTGAATTGTAAGCTAATGCTTAATTTTGCTACCAAGTGAACAAAACAATTCATATTTGAAAATGAAGAAGATCGTTTTATTTTTATTTGTGGTGGCGTTGTCGGTTTCAACCGGATTTGCACAAAAGGAAAAAATCAACTGGATGAGCCTGGAGGATGCCCTGGCAGCCCAGACAAAAGTTCCAAAGAAGATCATCATGGACGTCTACACCACCTGGTGTGGCCCGTGCAAGATGCTCGATAAAAACACCTTCCAGAACGCAGATGTAGTCAACTACGTCAATGAGAATTATTATGCAGTGAAATTCAACGCTGAGGGGGACGAGGCGATCAAATACAAGAATTTGGATTTCGGCAATCCGCAGTTTGACCCGAATCGATCCGGCAGGAATGCACAACACGAGCTGGCCCAGGCACTAAAGATTACGGCTTATCCCACCATCGTGTTTTTCAATGAGAACGGAGACACCCTTTTGCCTGTTCCGGGCTATAAAACGCCGTCTCAACTCGAGCTTTATCTCAAACTATTCTACAACAACGATCACGAAACGATCAGTTCCCAGGAGGACTGGGACAAGTACCAGGAAGAATTCGTGTTTCAATTCAAGAGCTGATTCACATCGCTTTGAATTACCTTTCAGTAGAGCATATCAGTAAATCTTTTGGAGAAAGAGTCCTCTTTGAAGACATCTCATTTGGAATCAACAAGGACCAGAAAGTAGGATTCGTCGCCAAAAACGGAACGGGTAAAACGACCCTTCTCAACATCCTCGCCGGCGAAGAAAACGCCGACACAGGTGAAGTCATCTACCGCAAGGACCTGAGGGTCTC
>JAHEHE010000044.1:0-5397 GCA_024644725.1 Flavobacteriaceae bacterium
TTCAAGGTCGAGCAGCTCAAAGCCTACGGACCCGCCCTGGAAAACGGAGACCGCATCCGGTTTGACATCGATATCTGGTTTTAGCGCTTTCCTGAGATCGTAAACCGTTTAATGATTAAAATCATTTTATGTTCTTTCTTTTTTTTCGTACTTTATACTAGTTATTAAGTGCCGCATCATGAAAAAAAATGAACCTATAGCAAGCATTATGACCAAAGAGCTCATTACCTTGAGTTTGAGTGACAGCTTGTATTCAGCAGAGAAGAGGATGAAAGTGAATCACATCCGACACATGCCCGTGGTGGATGGAGATGAATTGATAGGTTTGGTAAGTTTGTCTGACCTGCAGCGTGTCAGCTTTATAGATGCGTACAGCAAGGAAGGAACGGAGGATACTCCTGTATACAATATGCTGAGCATTAAGGACCTGATGATCAAAAATCCGCTAACGGCAAGCCCGAAAACGACCATCTTAGAGGTCTCAAAGCTCCTGGCGAGCAAAGAGTTTCACTCTTTGCCCGTAGTAGACGAAGGGAAACTGGTGGGAATCATTACCACAACAGATCTATTGCACTATTTTATTGAATTGTGCTGATCTAACATGGCGGCGATATCGTGGAATGGTTTCTGCCAGTTTCTAATCAAGATGAGATTATTCATTTTTCTTATTATCAACAGCCTGCTTTTTTCGGAAGGGCTGAATGCACAAACTGTTACAGGATTTGTCTATGACAAGGAGACCCGCGATCCATTGGTCGGGGCCTCGGTGTACATGGACAATTCGACTATCGGCACCTCAACCGATTTTGACGGGGCCTTTGAAATTGCCATTCCTGAGGGGATTGAGTCTTCCTTCGTGGTTTCCTTTGTCGGATATGCGACTCTGGTTCGTTCGAAGCCTGACGGGTCTCATACGCTGAAGCTTTATCTCGAACCGGACTCGAATCTTTTGGAGGAAGTTGTTTTGTCTCCCGACGATGACTGGCCGAGGGAGCTGAAGCTGGCCGAATTCAAAAAGCACTATCTCGGGACCTCACTCCGCGGAAGGAGGTGCACCATCCTGAACGAGGAGGACCTGACCCTGACTTTCAGCAAAAAACACAAACGACTCTATGCCCGCACGAAGGCTCCCCTTTTGATCGAGAATCGTCAATTGCAGTATCTGATCACGGCTGATCTGAGGGCCTTCGGACTGGGCTACAGCACAGTCAGTCGAAACAAAAAGAACCTGGTCTCCTCCGGGGTGATCTACAAAGGAATGAATCGCTACAAGAGTCTCGATACGCTCAATTCACCGGCCGTAAAGCAGGCCAGGCAGCAGGCCTATTTCGGTTCTGTTCTTCATTTTATGCGGGCACTCAGGGCAAAAACCCTTTTTGCCCAGGGCTACCGTATCATGTACCAGGGAAAATTCATCGACCCGGAAGACAAAATCTCGGTAATTCCAGAACAAGGAACCGACAAGGTCTTGGTTCGACTTGCAGACAATATCGAGATTCTGTACCACGGAAAAGAGCTTTCAGTCATGGAGGTGGTTTCCAACACATTCTACATCGACGGCCAGGGCAATCACAGCCCGATCGACAAGGTGAGATTCGGGGGTGTCATGGGTGACCAGAGAATGGGGGATGCCCTGCCCAATGACTACCTGCTGCAAACAAGGTCAAAGAATTGACTTTATTTATTCTTCAAGAAACAACCTGACCTTTTGAACAATGGTATCGGCCAACTTGTATTTCGATTCTAAGGTCCATCCCGCCACATGAGGACTGAGCAACACTTTCTCTGACTTGATGAGCTTTTGAAATCCTTCAGGCAACTTGTCATCCGCAAAGAAATCCTCAAAGGACGTTTTTTCATATTCAAGCACATCCAGGCAGGCTCCCAGGATTTTACCCGATTCAATGGCTTTCATGAGATCCGAGGTGGCAACTGCCGACCCCCGGGCAGTGTTGACCAAGTAAAAAGGATGTTTGAAGCAGTTGATGAATGCAGTATTGACCATGCCAACGGTCAGTGGGGTTTGAGGGGTGTGCAGCGAAAGAACTTCAGCTTTGTCGAAAAGGGTTTCCAGGGGTACCTGTTGTGCATTTTCGTCTCCGACACCTTCCTTGATGTCATGGCAAAGAACTTCGCAATCGAATCCGCGGAGCTTTTTGGCAAAGGCCTTGCCCATGTTCCCGTACCCGATGATGCCCACGGTTTTGCCCTCGAGCTCGAGGCCCCGATTCTCTTCTCTTCTCCAGAGCCCGTTTCGAATTTCGTTGTCGGCCTGCTTCAATTTGTTGAACATTGCCAGGATCATGCCCAGGGCGTGCTCTCCCACAGCGTTTCGGTTGCCTTCCGGGGCGGCAATCAAACGGATGCCTTTCTGCTCTGCATAATCGATGTCAATGTTCTCCAGGCCTGCCCCAACCCTGCCAATGAATTTCAGATCGGTGGCCCGGTCTAAAAAAGCCTTGTCAATGGAGAATCGGCTTCGTATCACCAGTCCCTGGTAGTCAGAGATCTTGTTCTCGATCTCGGCTTTCGATGAGGTGTAATCTTCATCGCATTGGAGGTCAAGGGCGCGCAAGCCTTCGATCAAATGGGGATGATTCGTGTCTACAAACAGGACTTTCACAGGTTCAGAGAAAAATAGATTTGTCGTTCACCGGGTCCAATTTGTCGTTTCCCGGGATATGTCCGAAAATTACCAATTTTTGGGCCATTCACGCCCAAATTATTTAACAAAGTTGTTTAATTTTATGAAATTAAACATTAGACTTCATGCTTAAAAAATTCGTCTTTTTCACTTGTTTGCTGGTGGGGTTCAGCCTTTTTGCCCAGGACTATTACTTTGGAGAATACCAACCTTTTGACAGTTCAATTCCGAGCCCGGAAGAGTTCCTCGAGTACCCCATTGGGGAATATCACACTCGGCATGACCTCGTGGTTGCTTATCTAACCAAATTGGCGGAGGTCTCCGACAAAGCCTCGATCAGCATGTATGGAAAAACCCATGAGAACAGAAAACTCGTGATCCTGACCATCGGAACACCCGAGAATCTCGATAATCTGGAAGCCATACGAGCGAAACACCTTCAGGTGGTTGATCCGAATACCGATGTGACTGACTTTTCAGACCTGCCTCTGTTCGTCAATCTCGCCTATGGGGTCCATGGAAATGAACCCTCCAGCACGGAAGCAGCTCTGTTGACGGCATACACCCTGGTCGCATCAGAAAGCCCCCAGGTAAAAGCATTCCTGGAAGAGACCGTCGTGTTTATTGACCCGACCATCAACCCGGATGGAAGGGATCGCCATACCAATTGGGCCAACACCTATAGGGGCGATCCTCTGATTGCTGACCAGTACGATATCGAGCACAATGAAGGCTGGCCCCGTGGCCGGACGAACCACTACTGGTTTGACCTCAACCGGGATCTCCTGCTCGGGGTGAACCCGGAAAGCACGGGCCGATTGAAATGGTACCACAACTGGTATCCCAATGTCGTGACCGACTTTCACGAGATGGGTACCTCCAGCACCTACTTTTTCGAACCCAAAAATAAATCGGCCTCTTTGAACCCGATCACCCCGGCTGATAACAGGAATGTTTTGAACAAAGTGTTTGCCGAGCAGTATTCCGCTGATCTCGATAAGATCGGCTCCCTGTATTTCACCGATGAGGTCTATGACTCGACCTATCCGGGTTACGGTTCCACCTATATGGATCTTCAGGGGTCACTGGCATTGCTGTTCGAGCAGGCGAGCTCGCGAGGGCACCTTCAGGAGACACCGACAGGGGAGATCAGTTTTGCCTTCACGATTCGAAATCAATTCGTCTCGAGCATGGCGACCCTGAAGGCAGCTGTCAAGAACAAGGACCTGCTGTACGGATACCAAAACGATTTTTTCAAAAAGTCGCTTCAAAAGGCCGGCAGTTCCAAGGTCAAGGGCTATGTATTTGGGGACAACTATGACAGGAACCGAAACAAATCCTTCATTGATGTTTTGCTCAAACACCAAATTGAGGTGTATCCGCTAAACCAGGACACGCGGGTCAAAGGAAACACCTACAAGGCAGGCCGTTCGTATGTGGTTCCCACGTATCAGAAGCAATATTACATGGTGCAATCCCTTTTCGAGACCTACAGCAAATATCGCGACAGCGTCTACTATGACACCTCTGCCTGGTCGATGGTGAACTTTTACAATATGCGCGGCAATGAGCTGGGCAAAGTTCCGGGAACGGATGAAAAGCTGACCTGGGAAACCAATAAAGTTGACGTTGAGAGCGTCTCAGAGGCCTCCTACGCCTATGTCATCCCTTATGACGACTACTATGCCCCAGCATTTCTCTATCAGCTTCTGGACCGCGGAATCGTGGTCAAGACTTCCGTCAAGCCCTTCGGCATGGAGATCGCCGGCCAGAACGTGGATTTCCGGCGGGGAACCCTCATGGTGCCAGTTGCCGAGCAGAGCGAGGATGCGCGTGATAATCTGAATCAGATCATCAATGAGCTTTCTGCTGAGTTTTCAATCCAGGCTTACGCGGTCAATACGGGTTGGACCGACATAGGTAACGGTCTAGGCAGCCGAAGCCTGTTGGCTGTAAACCGACCCAAGGTAATGATGGTGGTCGAGGGCACCGTTCGAAGTTACGAAGCCGGAGAGGTCTGGCATTTGTTTGAAAATAGAATGAAGATGCCGTTGGTCAAAGTTCCCGAGAGCATATTCTACAAGACAGAGCTAGATCGCTACAATGTCATCATCATGGTTTCAGGGACCTACAAGCTGCTGAACAAACGTGAAAGAGAAAGATTGAAGGCCTGGGTGGCTGATGGGAATACCCTCATCACAACGGCCAAGGCGAGTTCCTGGGCGGTCAAGCAAAAACTGGTTAGCGAAAAACTGGTCAAGGAAAAGGATTCTGTGTCAGACTCCAATCGAATGGATTACGGTGACTCCAGGGGCAGCATCGGCAAACAGAATATCGGGGGAGCCATCTTCGGCGTGGATCTTGACCTTACCCATCCCATAGGATTTGGGTATACGGATCGCTTTTTGCCCGTATACAAGAACAATCGGGTTTGGCTGGCTCCAAGCAAGAACAGATTCTCCACAGTGGCCAAGTACACCTCGGATCCGCATATCGATGGCTACATCACTCCTGAAAACCTGGAGTTGATGAGCCAATCGGCCTCCATCATTGTGAGCAAGATCGGTAAGGGCAGGGTTGTGATGTTTGCAGACAATCCCAACTTCAGAAGCGCATGGTACGGCACGAATAAGCTTTTGATGAACGCCGTTCTTTTCGGGGACCAGATCAAAATTCCGAAATAGGCAATGTGCCGTCAGGTGCACAATTGACCCGTAAACAAAAAAACTCCAGAGGCATGCTCTGGAGTTTTT
>JAHEHE010000044.1:5497-24903 GCA_024644725.1 Flavobacteriaceae bacterium
CCTTTTTGAATTTGGCTCCGCTAACGCTACGCCTAATTGTTCAGTGCTTCCGCACCACCAACAATTTCAAGGATCTCATTGGTGATCGCAGCCTGTCTCGCTTTGTTGTAAACCAACAGGAGCTCGTCGCGCAATTCGGTCGCGTTATCCGTTGCTTTGTGCATTGCGGTCATACGCGCACCATGCTCTGCCGCCAGGGAATCCCTGAGGGCCTTGAACAGCTGCATTTTCAAAGATTTCGGGATCAGGCCTTTTACAATCTCCTCCTTGTTCGGTTCGAAAATATAGTCCGTATTGCTCTCAGTTCCCGATTCGGGCGGAACAATGGGCAGGTACTGCTCATGGGTTATGATCTGAGTCGCCGCGTTTTTGAAACGGTTGTAAACGAGATCGATCTTGTCAAATTCTCCACCGGCGAATTTATCCATAAGATCTTCAGCGATAGGGGCTACGTTTTCGAAGGTCAGGTCATCAAAGACCTTCCCCTCATTTCGATAGATGTCAAAGCTCTTCTTTAGGATGTCGTTGCCTTTCTTACCGATGGTCAGAACGGTCACTTTTTTACCAGCGTATTTAGAAGAGGCCATATGAATCACTTCTTTGATGATCGATGAATTGAAACCTCCACAAAGACCACGATTTGAAGTGATGGCCACGATCAATACACGATCGTCTCCTTTCTGCACCGTAAAGGCCCCACCATCTTCCATATCAAGAGTTGCGCTGAGATTCTGGAGAAGCTCGCTCAACTTGTTCGAATAGGGTCTCATCTGCACAATGGCATCCTGGGCTTTTTTCAGCTTTGCAGCAGATACCATCTTCATGGCACTCGTGATTTTCATCGTTGAGCCAATCGAAGAGATCCTGTTGCGTATTTCCTTTAAGTTAGCCATGTATTAACTACTCCTTAAGAATTGGTTGAACTTGTTTTTACCCCTGGAATTTGGCAGCTACTTCAACCGCTACTTTTTCCAAAATATCTGTTACCTCATCCGTAAGCTTACCTGCTTTTAGTGTTTTCAGGGCATCAGGGTGTTTGTTTTTCAGGAACTCTAGATAGTCTCTTTCAAATTCCTTTACGCTTTCCACCGGCACAGATTTCAACAGGTCCTTTGAACCTGCGTAAATGATCGCAATCTGGTCTTCCACAGGGAAAGGATCGTTCTGAGACTGTTTCAGGATCTCCACGTTTCTCTTTCCTTTTTCAATTACGCTCATGGTAGCTGCGTCAAGGTCAGAACCGAACTTGGCAAACGCCTCCAGCTCGCGGTATTGCGCCTGGTCGAGTTTGAGTGTTCCCGATACTTTCTTCATCGACTTGATCTGTGCGTTACCACCTACCCGTGATACGGAGATACCCACGTTGATCGCTGGACGAACCCCTGAGTTGAAGAGATCCGACTCGAGGAAAATCTGACCGTCCGTGATCGAGATCACGTTGGTTGGAATATAAGCCGATACGTCTCCTGCTTGTGTCTCAATGATCGGAAGAGCTGTCAGAGAGCCACCACCTTTTACCTTGCCTTTCAAGGAAGCAGGTACGTCGTTCATTTGAGATGCAATTTCGTCATCGTTGATCACCTTGGCTGCTCTTTCGAGGAGTCTTGAGTGCAGGTAGAATACGTCACCTGGATAAGCTTCACGTCCCGGAGGTCTTCTCAAAAGGAGGGAAACCTCACGATAGGCAACTGCTTGTTTGGAAAGGTCATCGTAGATGATCAGGGCAGGTCTTCCCGTATCCCTGAAGTACTCTCCGATAGCGGCACCTGCAAAGGGAGCGTAGAACTGCATGGGAGCAGCATCTGAAGCGTTTGCTGCTACGATTGTAGTGTAGGCAAGTGCTCCTTTCTCCTCAAGAGTTTTGGCAATACCTGCGATGGTTGAACCTTTCTGACCGATAGCAACATAGATACAGTAAACAGGCTCACCAGCATCGTAGAATTCTTTTTGGTTGATAATCGTATCAAGAGCAACGGTGGATTTACCGGTCTGACGGTCACCGATGATCAACTCACGCTGACCACGTCCGATAGGGATCATTGCGTCAACGGCTTTCAAACCTGTCTGAAGCGGCTCGGATACCGGCTCCCGGTAGATTACACCCGGTGCTTTTCTCTCAAGCGGCATTTCAAATGTCTCTCCTTCAATGGGTCCTTTACCGTCGATTGGGAATCCGAGTGTGTCAACTACACGGCCCAGAATTCCTTCACCGACATTGATCGATGCAATTCGCTCTGTACGTTTCACTGTAGCGCCTTCACGGATGGCTGTAGACTCTCCGAGCAATACCACACCGACATTGTCTTCCTCCAGGTTAAGAACAATACCTTCCAAACCTCCTTCGAATTCTACGAGCTCACCGTATTGTACGTTTGACAGACCATAAACACGGGCGATACCGTCACCGATCTGCAAAACTGTTCCGATTTCATTCAAAGTGGCTTTTCCTTCGAAGCCTATGAGTTGTTCTTTTAAAATTGCTGATACTTCAGCTGGTTTTATTGTTGCCATTTCAATCGATTATATTCTTCGTTATAATTTAGATATGTATTCGTTGTCTTCAAATTGAGACAAAAGATCTTCTAATCTGTAGGTCACGCTCGAATCGTATTCCTTGTCTCCTACGCGGAGCACAAATCCCCCGATGATCGAAGGATCCACCACATTGACGAGCGACACTTTGGTGTCAACGGATTCGTGAATTCTTTTCAGGATGGCCTTCTCGAGTTCTTTAGTCAAAGGAACGGCGGTGGTCACTTGCGCGACTTCGACGCCCTTCATGAAATCGTAGATCACGATGTATTCCTTCGCAACTAGAGGAAGCAGGTTCAATCTTTTATTCTCGATGAGAACGTCGATCAATCCTTTGGTGATTCCGTTGATTCTCTTCTTGAAAACCTCGACCAAAACAGATTTCTTGGCCGCAGATTTGATGATTGGGCTCTTGAGCATGATCTCGAGATCATGATTCGCTTCAATCGTGTCCCGAATCAGGATCATGTCCTTGACGACCTCTTCCGCCAGGTTTTTTTCCTTGGCCAGGTTCAGGGTCGCCTTGGCATAACGTAAAGCAGCTCTGGTTCCTATCATGATCTTATTTTAGTTTTGCTTCCTGAAGCATTTTCTCGATGAGTTCCACCTGCTTGTCCTTCGCAGAGAGCTCATCCTTGATAATTTTCTCGGCAATCCCGATTGACAATTCGGCCACCTGGTTTCTGAGTTCTGTGATCGCAGCGAGCTTCTCGTTCTCGATCGTCGCTTTTGCCTGTTCGATGATCTTGTTTGCCTGCTCCTTGGCATCGTCTTTGGCCTCGGTGATCATGTTCTCCTTCATGCTTCTGGCTTCCTTGAGCATGGCATCTCTTTCGGCACGTGCCTCCTTTACGATTTGCTCATTGCTCGATTTGAGCTCAACCATTTCCTGGCGAGCCTTGTCAGCTTCATCAAGGGCATTTTTAATTCCTTCTTCCCGGCTGTTCAGGGCATCCAGAATGGGCTTCCATGCGTACTTTTTCAGTAGAAAAAGCAGGATGATGAACAATAGGGTCTGCCAGAAAAAAAGTCCGAATGAAAAATCGTTGATTAACTTTTCCATGTTATTACTATCAGGGTTTAACGAGTGTCAGATTTGTAATTTTAATTTAAGAACAATAGCTATAACCAACCGTTATAGCTATTGTGCCTGTTGAGATTAAACTGCAAAAAGTGCAGCAAAACCAATACCTTCAATAAGCGCCGCTGCAATAAGCATTGCTGTTTGAATTTTACCTGTAGCTTCAGGCTGACGAGCGATGGCGTCCATTGCTGAACCACCAATTCTACCGATACCGATACCGGCACCAATTACAACCAATCCTGCACCTACAATAGCTGGAATCTCCATAGTGTATAAATTAAAAATTAAACATTCAACTTAATGTGCCTCATCATGTTCATGCTCTTCGACGGCAAATCCGAAGTAGAGGGCTGAAAGCATGGTGAAGATATAGGCCTGCAACAATGCGACCAGCAATTCAATCATGGAAATGGCAAAGGCAAGCACGAAGGAAAGCCCCGAACCGATCCAGTTCTTGAATACAAACATCAACCCTACCAGGCTCATCAATACGATGTGGCCCGCCATGATGTTCGCATACAAACGAATCATCAATGCAAAAGGTTTGATGAACACTCCCAGCAATTCGATGGGAGCCAATATGATTTTCATCGGAACCGGTACGCCCGGCATCCAGAAAATGTGTTTCCAATAGTTTTTATTTCCTGAGAATTGCGTGATCAGGAAGGTGAGCAACGCAAGTGCAAAAGTCACGGCGATGTTTCCTGTAACATTAATTCCCAGCGGGGTCAATCCGAAAAGGTTCAAAAACCAAACGAAGAAGAAGACAGTAAGCAAAAAGCTCATGTATCTCTTGTAGTGCTTCTCTCCAATATTAGGGATTGCTATCTCATCACGAATGTAAACCACGATAGGCTCGAAAAAGCGCCCGGCTCCAGTGGCGATAGGTCCTTTCTTGAAGGACTTGGCCAGACCCGTGAACAACAGGAGCATCAGGATGCCCGTGACAATGATCATGAATACGCTTTTGGTGATCGAGAAATCGAGTGGTTTTACGTTGGTCGGATGGTGGTGGTCATCAAATGCAAGGGATCCCTCAGCATCCGTTCTGTAAACCTTGTTGTGGTAAAGTTTGTAGTATTTTCCGTTGCTTTCGGCAACCGTTTCCCCGTGATGGAATTTCGAAGAGGAGAAAACGTGGAGCCCTTCATCGATCAAAATGACCGGCAACGGGAAGCCGTAGTGTTTGTTCGCTTCGGTATCGCTGAACAGGACAAAATCATAAGCGTCCTGAATGTGATGGTTGATACTTTCTTTGATTTCTGTTTTTACGTCTACTTCCTCAGAGGTTCCCTCATGCTCTTCATGCTGTGCATTTGCAGTCAAACCGAAAACTAAAACCGTGATTGTAAGGAATTTTGCTAAAAACTTACTTTGCATCTTTCGCGAGTTATATTGGCTATAAAAAATCGGTGCAAATGTAATATTTTTATTTGGTACGAAACGAATTCTAAATCTATTTTTTTAGAAATTTGATGATGCCTGAAGTCTCGAGTATCAGGCTGATTGCGTAGGGAATGAAGAAGGCCGCGAATTCTGCATTCGACATCTCGCCATCGAGTTTGTAGGAGGGGTAGAAAAGAATAAAAAAGAAAAGGAATTTCAAGAGGCTTCCGCCCATATAGAGGAACCCCAATTGAGAAGTCATTTTCTCCTGTAGTAGGTAGAGCGCTCCGTAAATGGCAACAGCGAGAATGTAATTGATCGCGTAGGCGAGTAGGATCTTGTTGTCCCACATGGGTAGCCCAAGTTCCTTCAGGATGAACAGATGCATTGCAAGCGCAGCGAGAAGGAGCGCCAACAGAAGCAGGGAGAATTTCAGGAAGTCATTCATTTTAACCGTCGAGGTTCTTGATCTGTCTCAACAGACTGTAAAAGGAGAGGACCACCCCGGCCAGGGTACATACAATCGTGTAGGTGTTGGCGTCTCCGTATTTGGCATCCAGCCACTTTCCCAAATAAGCTGCCAGATAGATGGTAATACCCATTTGCAGGCCGATGCCGGTCAGGGCAATATACCTGTTAAGCCGTTTTTTTGGTTTCTTCACCTTTGTTCTGCATTACTTTAACCGAACCCTTCATTGCACAGGTCGCATTGAACGAAGCTCCCGGTTCTACAGAAAGTTTGCCCATGATCACATCACCACTGATGTCTGCAGTACTTTTGAGTGAAAGGATCTCATTGACGATCAATTTCCCCGAAAAGGACCCTTCGATGTCTGCATGGTTGCATTCGACGGTGCCATTGACAAGCCCGTCTTTTCCGATGACGACTCTGCCGCTTGTTTTGATCGTGCCTTCGATTTTTCCATCGACTCTGAAGTCTCCGTCTGAATTGATGTCACCCACAAGCGAAGTGTTTTTGGCGATGATGTTTCGTTCTCCGATTGGATTCTGATTTTCTTTTTTGTCGTTGAACATAATTGGATAGTTTTTAGTTTTGGTCATTTTGGATTTCTGTCATCTGATTCAATTTCTCCAGGGCTGCCTCGGCATGATCACTTTCTTCCGTATTGGGATAGTTGATGATCACGTCGTTCAGTTTGTTCTCGAAGGCCTCTTCACCATCGGTTTTGAGCAAAAGAAATGCCTTGAGCAATTCTAATTTGGCCTCGATTTCCTGTCCCTGGAATTGTTCCAGTGCTCCATTTACGGTCGTAAGTGCATATTGATATTCCTCTTCCTCATAGCAAATGAAAGCAGATTTATAAATGGATTCCGGGCTATCCTCATCATTCGAGCGCTCAGTCAGGCTTTTCGGATTTCGAATGATTTCGGCATAACGCGAATCCGGATAATTAGAAACGATTTCTTCCCGGTATTTATTGCTCTGCTGCTCATCAAAATATGCATAAGTTTTGTAGAGGTGATATTTGGCGGGGAGGATCAGGTTTTCAATGGGGTCCTTTTCCAGGAAATTTTCAAAGTTTTCAGCGGCAACCGGGTAGTCCCCGAATTGCTCTTTGTAGATGAGTCCGAGGTTGTAATAGGCGTCGTTTCGCACGTATCGGATGCTGTCAATTTCCGTTCGTGAGGTCGGAATCTGCGACTTGTAAAAATCCACGCTGAAAAGTGCACTGGTATCCACCTGCACTTCATTTTCGTCCGAAATGAGACCCTGGCTTATGCCCGGGTTCTGGGAAACCAGCCAAAAATCTCCATAGGGCCTCTGGCCGTACTTGACCTGGAACTGTTGTTTTCCTATACCGACTACCTGTGGATTGTAGAAATAGAACTTGCCTCCTGCATCGTAGTTTTGGGCGTTCGCGGTAAAGGTTCCCAGACCGAGGTTGGCCTGATTCTGCTCTTCGACCATGCGCTGGGCTTCCATTTTGGCCTTGAGGTCTTCGATATAGACATTGAAATATCGATCCTGATCTTCCTCAGACATCTCCGTCAGGTTCAAAATGCTGTCGTTCCTCTTGGCGATGCCTTCATAGAGGATCACGTCGTTCAGACTCTCCCGTTTTCGAATGATTCTGCGCATGCGCTTGGTATTCTTGTCTATAGGGATCTGAAGCAAGCTGTCGTAATAGGCTCCGGCCAGTTCGAACTGGTTTCGATTGAAATGGAGCTCACCCATTTGTTCGTAAGACATGCTTTTTTGGAAAGGCTTTCGCGTGTTTTTCCGTAAGGAAAGCTCCAGGAAATTTTCGGCTCGATATTCGTTACCCTCAGCGAGGGCCAACATGGCCGCCATATAGTAAAGCTCGTCCAGGTAGGGCCGGTTGTCGCGATCTTCAATCAGGTCCTGCAAAGTGTAGACAATCATGGCAGTACTGTCTGCCTCACTGTAGTTCTTGGCTCGCTCAATGGCGGCGTGAACCTGGTACTTTCTCGGTATCTTCTTCATATAGGTCAGGGCGTCGAACACCATGTTCGAAGAATCGATCTTATTCTCCTCCCGGTAGATCTGTCCCAGGATAAACAGGTTTCTTGCCCCTTGTCCCGGATCCTCAAAATACAAGGTGGATTTTTTCAAATGGTCCACGACGCGATGGGTGCTGTCGAGCTGGGTGTAGGCCATGGCCATGGCGGTATGCGCCCTTTCATATTCCAACTCTTTCAACTCTGGGCTGCGAAGCACGGATCTCAGGGTCTCGATGGCGAGCTCCTCGTTTTGAAGCCTGACATGCGCCTTGGCTTTCCAGATCTTGGTCTCACGATAGAGGCTGGCGTTGGGATAGTTTTCAATACCGAAGTTGAATGCCTCCAGGGCCGGCACGAAGCGCTGCAGGTAATACCTGGATTTTCCAAGCAGGAGATAGGCCTCGTCAATCTGGTTGTTTCGCTCAAGGCCGTCTATGACCATCGAGTGCTTTTGAACCGATTTGACTGCTTTTTCTTCGGCTTTTTCAAAACCGGTGGCCTCTCCTTCATCGGGGAGCTGCTGTCCTGGAAGCGGGATCCGGTCTTCTTCGATTTCAAGGGGTTCGATGGGCAGGCGTTCCCAGAAATTGTCTTCATAAGAATCGTCGAGCTCCTTCTTGGCCTCTTCAAAAGCGATGTTCCCGTTGTAGATTACGTTGTATTTGGTCGACATGGCATGCCCCGTACGATTCAGAAACGTGTCCTTTTTCGTCGAGCAGTTCCAAATGAGCAGCAGAAGCGTGCAGCCTAGAAAGACGGCGCCGTTCTTCATCGCTTTTGCCATGCGCTGTAGTTGAGTTCGATTTATATTGTTGAGGGGAAGGTTAAAGTTACGAATCGTAAACGAACTTTCCGAACTCACTTGTTATGGTGAGTTTCTTTCCCCTGTTATTTTCCACTCTTCCGATCACTTTTGCGTCGATGTTGAAAGACCTGGAGATTTCGATCAGGTCTTCGGCGATCGATTCCGGAACGTAGAGTTCCATTCGGTGCCCGCAGTTGAACACCTGGTACATCTCCTTCCAATCGGTCTGAGACTCGCGCTGGATCAATTTAAATAACGGGGGAACATCAAATAAATTATCCTTGATTATATGCAGGTTTTCAACAAAATGAAGCACTTTGGTCTGGGCCCCGCCACTGCAGTGCACCATACCGTGGATCTGCCCTCTGTGTTTGCTGAGCATTTCCCTGATCACGGGCGCGTAGGTTCGTGTGGGTGAGAGCACCAGTTTTCCGGCGTCCAGCGATACGTTGTCCACCGCATCGGTAAGGCGCGTACTGCCCGAATACACCAGTTCCTCCGGAACCTCATGGTCATAGCTTTCCGGGTATTTTTTCGCAAGGTACTTTTCGAAAACATCATGACGGGCACTTGTCAGTCCGTTGCTTCCCATGCCTCCGTTATATTCAGTTTCGTAGGAGGCCTGCCCGAAAGAGGCAAGTCCGACGATGACATCACCTTCCGCGATTCGGGCATTGTCAATAACGTCACTTCTTTTCATTCGGGCCGTTACCGTGGAATCCACGATGATTGTTCTTACCAGATCACCCACATCCGCTGTTTCGCCGCCTGTTGATTTGATGTTGACCCCGAACTGCGCCAGCTCAGAGAGCAATTCTTCCGTTCCATTGATAATGGCCGAGATCACCTCCCCGGGAATCAGGTTTTTATTACGTCCTATAGTGGAAGAGAGCACAATATTGTCTGTGGCACCGACACATAGCAGGTCGTCGACATTCATGATCAAGGCGTCCTGGGCAATGCCTTTCCAAACGCTCAGGTCCCCCGTTTCTTTCCAGTACATGTAGGCCAGTGAGGACTTGGTTCCGGCTCCGTCAGCGTGCATGATCAGGCAGTAGTCCTCGTCTCCTGTAAGGTAATCCGGAACAATCTTGCAGAAAGCCTTCGGAAAAAGACCCTTGTCTACATTCTTGATCGCGTTGTGAACATCTTCCTTTTGGGCAGAAACCCCTCTCATGCTGTATCGGTTGTCCTTGGCCGTCATTTTTTCACCTTATTGAATAAATATAGATACTTTTTGTCGTAATCGATGATTGCCTTGCCTTTGATCAGAATGTCGGCCCCGATGATGCCATGAACGGGCTCGGCATTTTGCTTTTCCAAGGCATTGTTGATGTGCTGCAGGTCGATCAGGATCAACTCGGTTCGCTTCAATCTGAACTTCCCGATCTCAAGTGTGTTTTTGCGAGACATCAGGGTATCGATCTCGCTGGGTCCGGCTCCGCTGGCCTTGTGTTCGGACTCTTCGGTCAAAAGGTTGAAGTCCTCGGCATCCTCGATCCCAATGCATGATTTCGAAGCGCCGGTATCCAGAATGAATCGCCCCCTGGTCCTGTTGATTCTTGCCTTTATTTCAAAATGATTGGTGATCGTCTTTTTCAGTTTGACCCTTACATAGCCCTGTTCCGCGAGAAAATCCCTGAGTTCCTGCATGATTAGATCACCGATTTGAACTGTTCCAAAAACCGGATGTCGTTTTCGTAGAACATGCGGATGTCAGGAATCTGGTAGAGAAGCATGGCAATGCGCTCGATCCCCATTCCAAAGGCATAGCCCGTATATTTTTCAGGATCGATCTTTGTGTTCTTCAAAACATTGGGGTCGACCATTCCGCATCCCATGATTTCCAACCAGCCTGTTCCTTTTGTGATCTTGTAATCGGTTTCCGTTTCGAGGCCCCAATAAATATCCACTTCAGCACTGGGTTCGGTAAACGGGAAGTAGGAAGGTCTTAAACGGATTTTCGATTTGCCGAACATTTCCTTGGTGAAGTAGAGCAGGGTCTGCTTCAGATCGGCAAAAGACACATCGGTATCGATGTAAAGTCCTTCGATCTGGTGAAAGATGCAATGTGCCCGGGCCGAAATGTCCTCATTTCTGAACACACGTCCGGGTGAGATGGTTCGAATGGGCGGCTTGTGGCTCTCCATATAGCGAATCTGTACGGAAGAGGTATGAGTCCGAAGCAACGTATCGGGGTTCTTCTCGATGAAGAAGGTGTCCTGCATGTCCCGAGCCGGATGGTATTCGGGAAGATTGAGCGCTGTGAAGTTGTGCCAGTCATCCTCGATCTCCGGACCTTCGGAAACCGTAAAGCCGATCTTTGAAAAGACATCCACGATTCGGTTCTTGACGATAGAGATCGGGTGACGTGCCCCAAGCTCTACCGGGAGACCGGGTCGGGTGAGATCCCCGTATTTTTTGGATTCGGTGGAATCTGCGCTGAGGGCCTCCTTCAATTCTTCTACCTTTGAACTCGCTTTGGAGCGCAGGTCATTCAGTGCCTGGCCAATTTCCTTTTTTTGTGCGGGTTCGACCGTTTTGAACTCACCAAACAATTGTTTGAGCAATCCCTTGCTCCCCAGAAACCGGATACGAAATTCCTCGATCTCCTTTTCACTTTGGGTTGTAAATTGCTGTATTTCAGCTACTAGTTCTTCAATTTTTGCCTTCATCTCTTCGAGTAGAAATAGATGGCAAATTTACATCTTTTTGCGAGATATGGGGTTTCGGCAACTGCAAATTTGAGGCCCGAACCAACCCTCCCTGTAATGGTTAATAAAAGTTTGAAAAATTCGAAAAATAGACCCCACTTTTGAGTTATGATATTGAGAATTTAATTAATTTTGCTATGAAAAAATTTCATTTCTATAATTTAATCCTCGTAAAATTATGAAGTCAAAAATTGATGCCTTTATGCAAGAAGTAGAGGCGCGGAACGGTCACGAACCGGAATTTATGCAAGCAGTTCAGGAAGTGGCTGAAACAGTCATACCATACATTGTAACGCAAGACATCTACCACGGCAAGAACATTCTGATGCGAATGGTGGAGCCTGAAAGAGCGGTGACTTTTCGCGTCGCCTGGGTAGACGACCAGGGTGAGATTCAGGTCAACCGGGGCTACCGTATTCAGATGAACTCGGCTATCGGACCCTACAAGGGCGGTTTGCGTTTTCATCCCACAGTGAATATGAGCATACTCAAGTTTCTTGCTTTTGAGCAGGTATTCAAGAACAGCCTGACCACGCTGCCCATGGGAGGAGGAAAAGGAGGTTCCGACTTTGATCCCAAAGGGAAGTCTGACGGCGAGATCATGCGTTTTTGCCAAAGCTTTATGAGCGAGCTCTATCGCCATATCGGTCCAAACACGGATGTGCCTGCCGGCGACATTGGTGTAGGAGGCCGTGAGATCGGTTATCTGTACGGTATGTACAAGCGACTTAAAAATGAATTTACCGGGGTTTTAACTGGAAAAGGAATGTCCTGGGGAGGATCCTTGATTCGTCCGGAGGCGACTGGATATGGAACCGTATACTTTGCCGACAGCATGCTGAAATTGAAGGACGATTCCTTCGAGGGCAAGACAGTGCTTGTTTCGGGATCGGGTAATGTAGCTCAGTACGCCACTGAAAAAGCAACCCAGTTGGGCGGAAAGGTTGTGACCTTGTCCGACTCCGGAGGATATGTTTATGATCCCGACGGAATTGATAAGGAGAAACTGGCCTACGTCATGGATCTCAAGAATGTAAAAAGAGGAAGGATCAAAGAATATGTGGAGAAGTATCCGGGTGCCAAATATCATGCAGGAAAAACCCCCTGGCATGAAAAGTGTGACATTGCCTTGCCTTGTGCCACACAGAACGAGCTCGACGGAGACGATGCCAAAGCGCTTATAAAAAATGGGTGCCTTTGCATTAGTGAAGGAGCGAATATGCCTTCTACGCCTGAGGCGGTTCATGCCTTCCAGGATGCAAAAATCCTTTATGCCCCGGGTAAAGCCTCCAACGCAGGAGGAGTTGCCACTTCAGGGCTGGAGATGAGCCAGAATTCCCTGAGACTGAACTGGACACGTGAGGAGGTAGACGCCAAGTTGAAACAGATCATGGGCAACATTCACGACGCGTGCATCGAGTACGGCAATGACGGAAACGGTTACATAGACTACGTCAAAGGAGCCAACATTGCAGGATTCGTGAAAGTAGCGGACGCCATGCTGGCACAGGGCGTGGTTTGAGCCACCCGCACGAGTCTCCTTGAAAGGGAGATTCCAAAATAAAAAAACCTTCTGCATCACTGCAGAAGGTTTTTTTATTTATAGGTAGAATAAACTTCTTCGATTCTTCCGAAGTCAATGTCTATTTTATGCTCAGCATGTAGGCCTCAAGGGCTTTCAGCTCTTCTTCTTTCAGATCTTTCACGAAACCGTCGAGATTGGCTTTCATGATCGCAACCTGCCCTGGATCGGTATCAACGATGGCTTCCTGCTCTCCTTTTAGGAAACTCACGATACTCGCATCCTGATCGGAGTAGATCTGAACGATGTCCTTGATCGAAGGTCCGACGATCTTGGCCTCAGCCTGGTGGCAAGAGACACAAGTCTTGTCTGTGAACAATTTTTCCCCCATAGCCACGAGGTCCTCACTTCCGGCAGACGCTGCAGGAGTTTCCTTGACCTCCTCTTTGGGAGCCTCAACTTCTTTTTTAACTTCTTCTTTCTTACTCTCTCCACAACTTGAGACGACTAAAGCAAGAACAGCAAATACAAAAAGTATTCTTTTCATTGTTTGTGGGTTTATGGGTTAAATTACTCCTACAAATTTAATCTAAAATCAACAATTCTCTCAACACATTGAGACTTATTTTGCCCATATGTAACCTAAGTTAGGCAGGTAGTCAAAAAGTGTTAAATTTGCCGTATATTTTTTCAGTATGATAGATAAGCTAAGGATAGTGAAACAGCGATTTGATGAGGTGTCCGACCTGATCATTCAACCGGATATCGTAACCGACCAGAAGCGTTATGTCCAGTTGAACAAGGAGTACAAGGACCTCAAGCAAATCGTTGATTTGGGAGCGGTGTATGAAGAGGTCCTGGCGAATCGGGATGAGGCCAAGGAGATTATTTCCGACGGATCGGATGCCGAAATGGTGGAAATGGCGAAAATGGAGCTGGATGAGGCTCAAGAGCGAATCCCCCAGCTTGAAGATGAGCTCAAGATGCTTTTGATTCCCAAGGATCCGGAAGACGCCAAGAATGTCATTGTTGAGATAAGGGCCGGAACAGGAGGAGATGAAGCCAGCATATTTGCAGGTGACCTTTACAGAATGTACACGAAATTCGCCTCGGATAAGGGATGGAAAGTGGAGCTGGAAGATTTTAGCGAGGGCTCATCGGGTGGGTTCAAAGAGATCATCTTCAGCATCAGTGGAGAAGAGGTCTATGGGACCATGAAATTTGAATCCGGGGTTCATCGGGTTCAGCGGGTTCCTCAAACCGAAACCCAGGGAAGGGTTCATACATCGGCGGCGACTGTGATGGTTCTGCCGGAAGCGGAAGAGTTTGACATTGATCTCAAGATGAGCGACGTTCGCATTGATTATTTCTGTGCCTCCGGACCCGGTGGTCAGTCGGTCAATACAACCTATTCTGCAGTGAGGCTCACGCACGAACCTACAGGCATCGTGGCCCAGTGCCAGGATCAGAAATCCCAACACAAGAATAAAGACAAGGCGTTCAAAGTACTGCGTACGCGTATTTATGAGAAGGAATTGGAGAAAAAGCTGGCTGAAGATGCTGCCAAGCGAAAAACTCTCGTCTCCAGCGGGGACCGTTCGGCCAAGGTTAGAACGTACAACTATCCGCAAGGACGGGTGACCGAGCACAGGATCGGATTGACCCTCTACGACCTCTCGAGCATCATCAATGGAGACATCGGAAAGATCATTGAAGAGCTCAAATTGGCTGAGAACGCCGAGAAGTTGAAAGAAGCTGAAGCCGATCTTTAAGGAGATTTGCTGCATCCGACTCGAAAATCAATCAAAACCAGGCCGACAAACTTAATTAATCTTTTACAGGAAGGGATGAACATGAACCTATGGAGAAAATTGACGTTTCTCGTCGTATTAATCGGTCTGATGTCTTGCGAAAAGACGGAGCAAACATCCGGGAAGCAGGAGACGTCTTTGAAAGAAGAGGGAACTTCAAAAATAGAGGATAGCCCAGTTTTTGAGCGGATTCCCGGTGCCGAGAGTGGAATCGATTTCGTCAACAAGTTGGAGGACCGAATCGATACCCGTGAGAACCTGTTCGACTACGATTTTTTCTACAACGGCAGTGGGGTGGGCATCGCCGACCTGAACAATGACGGTCTCGACGACATTTTCTTTGCGGCCAACCAGCAGGAGAACCGACTCTACCTCAATAAAGGGAACCTGAGATTTGAGGACATCACGGAATCGGCAGGAATCAATACCCGTAAAAAATGGTCCAGTGGGGTTACTTTCGCAGACGTCAACAATGACGGATGGCTCGATATCTATGTCTGCCAGGGAGGTCCCTATGAGGCGGTAGAGAGGCGAAACCTTCTTTACATCAACAAAGGGGATCTGACTTTCGAGGAACGGGCTGAAGAACTGGGTCTTGCCGATACCGGTATCAGCACCCAGGCCGCTTTTTTTGATTATGACAAGGATGGGGATCTCGACTGCATCGTATCCAACGAGAATCAGCTCTACGGATTGGACCCGGTCCGGTTTCACGAAATATTGAAGAGTCAGAAGGGATTGCTGGAGCAAAGCAGCGCCCATCTCTACCGAAACGACAACGGCACCTTTGTCAACGTCAGCAAAAAAGCCGGGGTTTTGAGGCCCGCCTTCGGACTCGGTCTTACCGTTGGAGACATCGACGCGGACGGATGGCTCGATTTCTACATCGCCAATGATTATTACATCCCAGATGTCATGTACATCAACAATGGGGATGGCACTTTTACCGACAGGATCAAAGAGAAGACCAAACAGATCTCGTTTTACGGGATGGGTGTTGACCTGGAGGACATCAACAATGACGGTCACCAGGATATTTTCGTGCTCGACATGGCAGCAAATGATCACGTCAGATCCAAGACGCTTATGGCCTCGATGAATGTGCCGCGATTCAATTTGCTGACCGAAACCCTGGGCTTTCAGAAGCAGTACATGTACAATTCCCTTCAGCTCAATGTAGGAAACAACAATTTTCACAACATCGCCCAATTCGCCAAGCTATCAAAAACAGATTGGAGCTGGGCAGGTCTCATGGTGGATCTCAACAACGACGAGCTCAAGGAAATCTATGTGACCAATGGGTATCGTCGCTACGCTCTTGACAATGACTTTCAGCAAAAAGTGAGGGATGCCAAGGCTGAATACGGGGGCAATGTGCCACTCCAGGTGAAAGAGGACCTCTATTATCAGATGCCCTCCGAGAAGCTATCGAATATCCTGTTTCAAAATTCCGGGGATCTGAACTTCAAGGACAAGACCGGTGACTGGGGCCTGAGAAACCCTTCCTTCTCGAATGGTGCGGCTTATGCGGATCTGGACAATGACGGTGACTTTGAATTGGTTGTCAACAATATTGACGAGGAGGCCTTCTTGTACAAGAACCTTTCGGTGGAGAAGGGACTTGGTAATTTCCTTACCGTGGAGACGAAGGGGAAGACTTCAGAAGGCTTTGCAAAGGTGACTTTGAAATACGATGGTAAGGTGCAATTCGTGGAATCCAAGCGCGTGAAGGGCTATCTCTCTTCGACAGATGATTCGGCGCATTTCGGACTGGGAGAGGTTCAACGCGTCGATACCATTCGGGTGGAATGGCCTTCAGGAAAGATCGAGGAGCGCTATGGGGTAGCAGCAAACGCTTTTGTTTCTTTTGAAGAAGACAAGGCGAAAGTTTCTAAAAAAGAGACCGGAGTCAAACCTTATTTTGCCGAAGATGCCCGATCTGTGGCTGAGTTCGTGCATACGGAGAATGAATTCAACGACTTTGAGAAGGAAGTCCTGCTGCCATACAAGCAATCTACCTTGGGCCCTTTCATTACCGTGGGCGATATCGATGGTGACGGAATCAATGACTTGCACATCGGTGGTGCGTCTGGGCAGGCCGGACAAATATTTCTGGGCAGCCGTTCAGGATTCAAAAAAATAAGCTCCCCGGCCCTTGAGAAGGATGCAGGCTCTGAAGACATGGAATCTGTTTTCGTGGATATCGATGGCGATCAGGACCTGGATCTTTATGTGGTGAGCGGTGGAAACTCGAAAGTCTTTCCGTCTGAATTATATCGGGATCGACTCTACCTCAATCAGGGCGGTGGGAAGTTTGAGCGAATGGATAGTCCGGCCCTCGAGGCAACGATCTTCAGTGGCGGAGCCGTCGAGGTGATTGATTTCGACCAGGACGGTGATCCGGATCTGTTGGTGAGCAATCGGATCTATCCGCAGAATTACCCAAAATCTCCCCCGAACCTGATTTTTGAGAACCGGGGTGGAAAGCTCTTTGAGGTAAGTGAGAAGGTGGGGCCCGAATACGCAGAGTTCGGCATGGTCAATGATCTTTTGAGCTGTGATTTCAACGCTGATGGTCAAATGGATTTCATCGCGGTCGGTGAATGGACCGGGATCGGCCTATTCGAAAATAGGGGAGGATTCTTCGAGGAGGTCTCCGCCAAAAGCAGCCTGGATGATGAGAAGGGCTGGTGGTTCAGCGTAGAGGAGATCGACCTCAATAACGACGGGAAGAAGGACTATGTGTTGGGTAACGTGGGCAAGAACATCAAATTCAAAGCGAGCAAGCAGAATCGTTTCAAGGTGTTTGCCAATGATTTTGACGATAACGGGACGCTGGATGTGGTGCTGAGCAGCAAATACAATGGCGAGTATGTTCCTGCCCGGGGCAGGGAATGCTCGTCCCAGCAGATGCCTTTTATCACCGATAAATTCAAAACCTACAACGACTTCGCCAATGCGACACTGACCGACGTTTATGGAGAGAAGCTGGAGACTTCTGTGGCTCTTGAGGCCTCTGAATTCCATTCAATCGCCCTGATCAACAAAGGAGGCAGTGTCTTTGAGAAACGCCTGTTGCCCGAAAAGGCCCAGTATTTTCCAATATTGGATGCAGCGGTTTTGGATGTGAACAAAGATGGTTTTGACGACCTGGTTGCTGTTGGCAACATCTACGATACGGAAGTGGAGACGCCGCGACTCGACTCGGGTACCGGACTCGTCCTGCTGTCGGACGGTAAAAGTGGTTTCAAAGCCCTGGAATGGTCTGAATCGGGTCTTTTTATAAATCAGGACATCAAATCCCTTGTCAGAATAACTGTGGGAGGAAAGGAGCATCTGATTATGGGGGTTAACAACGGAAGCACGCGAAGTGTAAGCTTGCTTCGATGAGAAACCTGACCAAAGGAAGCCAAGTCAAAGATGGGTTAGAGACACAAAAAAACCTGAGCGATGAGCTCAGGTTTTTTTTATAAGCAAGACTAAATTGAAATTATTTTACTTGATCCACAATCGCTTTAAAGGCATCCGGGTGGTTCATCGCCAAATCGGCCAAAACCTTTCGGTTCAGATCGATGTTATTGGCTTTTACCTTGCCCATGAATTGTGAATAAGACAATCCGTGTTCACGCGCACCTGCATTGATACGCTGTATCCACAAGCTTCGAAAATTCCTTTTGTTTTGTTTTCTGTCGCGATACGCATAGAGCAACGCTTTTTCCAAAGCGTTCTTCGCAACTGTGTAAACATTCTTACGTGCACCAAAGTATCCTTTGGTTTGATTTAAAATCTTTTTTCTACGAGCCCTTTTGGCTACTGAATTTACTGATCTTGGCATGTTTTAATTTTTTTTGAGAAAGGCAGCTTCTCTTTTTGGAAGCGTTTATACTGGCCTGACCCAGGGTTAATAAATAAGTACCTCTGCAAACCGCTCCTGCGATTTACTTCAACGTCAATTGTTGTCTGATGTTCGCCTCATCTGCTTTGTGCACGAGTCCGGCGTGGGTCAGCTTCAATTTACGTTTCTTGCTTTTCTTGGTCAAAATGTGACTTTTAAAAGCGTGCTTTCTTTTGATCTTACCAGAGCCTGTTAGCTTAAATCGCTTCTTGGCACTGGATTTCGTCTTCATTTTAGGCATTTTCTTCCTGCTTTAACTGCTTGCTTATATTCTTTTATTTCTTCTTCTTTGGAGCTATGAACATGATCATTCGCTTTCCTTCCAACTTCGGCATCTGTTCAACGGTTCCGTATTCCTCGAGCTCCTGGGCCAATCTCAGCAACAAAATCTGTCCCTGATCTTTGAACACGATGGATCTTCCTTTAAAGAATACGTAGGCTTTCAATTTCGCACCGCTGTCTAAAAATTTGATCGCGTGCTTCTTTTTGAATTCGAAATCGTGCTCATCTGTGTTGGGTCCGAAGCGGATCTCTTTGATCACTACCTTCGTCGCTTTCGACTTCAGCGCCTTCTCTCTTTTCTTCTGTTCGTAAAGAAACTTCTTGTATTCGATGATCTTGCACACAGGAGGTTTCGCCTTCGGCGAGATTTCAACCAGGTCCAGACCCAAATCCTGTGCGATTTCTCTCGCTTTCCGAATCGGATAGATTCCTGTTTCTACGTTGTCTCCCACGAGTCTTACTTCGGGGGCCTCGATTTTTTCATTGATCTTGTGCGGATCTTCTTTGATGATTCTCCAGGGTCTCCTGGCACCTCTGTTTCTTCTGATTGCTATAGCTCTGTCGGTTTATATCCTTGCGGATTGGTTTGACTTAAAATGATTTTAATGTTTTACTTATTTCGTTTTGAATGAGCTCGGCAAAGCCTTCTATCGAGTACGTGCCGAGATCTCCTTCGCTGTGCTTGCGGACGGAAACTGTCCCGTCTTTCTCTTCGTTTTCACCGATAATCAACATAAAAGGTATTTTGTTAAGCTCAGCGTCCCTGATCTTTCTGCCTACCTTTTCGTTGCGGTTGTCAACGAGGGCGCGAATTTCGTAATTTTCCAACAAATGTAAAACATTTTTGGTATAATTTTCGTATTTCTCACTGATTGGGAGCAAAATAACCTG
>JAHEHE010000093.1 GCA_024644725.1 Flavobacteriaceae bacterium
TATAATTACAATGCCATTGCCTACAACGGGACCGGGGGTATTGAACCAAATCATCGCATACTTCGTTTTGACGGAGCAGTCTTTACAGAAGATTTTAACAAAAATATTCCGATGGATCTGAGAGGAATTGCTAATATTGACGACTCATTGAAATATGTGATCGGTGGAATCTCAAAAGGACAACGCACAAGTCGAGACATAATAAAACTAGAATGGAAAGAATAAACAGGAAAAGGCCGGTTCAGAAGAACTTTTGGACCAACTTTCGGAACTCAGGGATTTTTTATGCCCTTCTCATCGCTTTGGCTTTCTCATCTTGCGAAAAGCCTTTGCCAAAAGCGGGGTTGACAGAGGGTATCTGGAGAGGTCAGATCACAGCACAGAACAACCAGATCCCTTTCAATTTTAATGTGAAGAAGCAAGAAGGAGTCTATAGCATCACCTTGATAAACGGAGATGAAGAACTGGAAATCGACGATGTCAACATCATTGGGGATTCGCTGTTTTTCAACATGCATATTTTTGATATCAGCATTCGGGCGGAATTGAAGGGCGACTCCCTAAAAGGAACCTACACCAAAAATTATGCGGAGAATTACATCCTGCCTTTTGAAGCGGCTCACGATAAACCTGGGCGATTCGACAATGTGAGCAGTTCCAGTGCTTTCGACGGGACCTGGGAAACGACCTTCTATTCTCAAGATGGAAAAGAGACTCCTGCCGTCGGTATTTTCAAAGCTGAAGAAGGAATCCTCAAAGGCACCTTTTTAACCAAAACCGGGGACTACAGGTTCCTGGACGGATACACTGAGCAAGACACGATGCATTTGTACACTTTTGATGGCAACCACATCTACAAATTCAAAGCGCATAAAGAAAGTGACTCCATTCTCAAAGGAGAATACTGGTCAGGCAAAACGAGTTACAAGACCTTTGTTTCCAAGAAAAATGACACGGCGAGCCTGCCTGATGCCAACAGCCTGACCTATCTGAAAGACGGATATGATCGGATCGACTTTTCTTTTCCGGATCTAGAGGGTAAACAGGTCAGTCTGAAAGATGAAAAATACAAAGACAAAGTAGTGGTGCTTCAGATTTTCGGAACCTGGTGTCCGAACTGTATGGACGAGACCCGTTTTCTCTCCGATTGGTACCGAAAAAATGCTGATCAGGGTGTAGAGATCATCGGACTTGCCTACGAGATAAAGCCTGACTTCGACTACGCAAGGGACCGCGTTTTAACCATGAAGGAAAAGCTCGATGTACCCTATGACTTTTTGATTGCGGGTACTTCCACGACCCAGTCCGCCTCGGAATCCCTTCCGATGTTGAATCGGGTCATGTCCTTTCCGACCTCCATCATAATTGGCCGTAAAGGTGAGGTGAGGAGAATACACACGGGGTTTTCAGGACCGGCCACTGGCGTGTACTACGAAGAGTTCGTCGATGATTTCAACCAGTTCATGAAAGACCTCATCGAGGAGCCTGAGGCGTAAAACGACAGAGTTTTCAACAATCGGCTGAACTAATCAACAATTTCACAATATATCTTCTAAAGGTCGTTAGCTGAATAGGTCATATTGCTATTTTTGACCCTTAATAGAATTGCTTTCGATGAAGATGCTCCCGAAGTTTTCTCTTTTGTTCTTCCTTGTTGCCGGATTTTGCTTCGGGCAGAAATCCAAGATCTACACCAATGACATGGTGGCCTTCAACAATGCCGTAAAGCTCTACGAAGACAAGGACTATGCAGCGGCGCAATTCAAATTCAAAGAGATTCGAGACGATTATGACGACGATTCGGAGTTGAAGGCGCGTTCCTATTATTACGAGGCTTTTTGTGCCATTAGGCTCGGACAGTCGAACGGGGAGGACCTCATGAACAACTTCTTCGAGAAGTTTCCGACCAGCACCAAGAGAAGCAGCGCATTCCTCGAAGTTGGCGACTATTATTTCAACAATCGGCGCTATGCCTATGCCCTGAAATGGTTTTCCAAGGTTAAAACTTCCAACCTCACGCGCTACGACAATGAAGAGTTCAGTTTTAAAAAAGGTTACAGTCTCTTTGCGGTCGGCAGTTATCCGGAGGCGAAAAGATATTTTTCCGAATTACTCGATTCCGAGGTATTCGGAGCTCGTGCCAAATATTATTACGGATACATGGCCTATCAGGACGATAATTACGTTGAAGCCGACAAATACCTCAATGAGGTAGCCAATGAAGGGGGCTATGATGAAGATGTCGACTATTACCTGGTCAACATCCGGTTCAAAACGGGTAAGTTCCAGGAAGCCATCGATACGGGTATCCCCTTGCTGGAAGAGTCCAATGGGATTCAGAGGTCCGAGCTTTCAAAAATAATTGGCGAGAGCTATTTCAACCTCAATCAGTTCGACAATGCAATCCCTTATCTGGAAGGCTATGACGGAAAAAAGGGCAAATGGAACAACACCGATTACTACTTGCTCGGTTATGCCTATTACAAACAGGACAATTACCCTGAGGCAATCATCTGGTTTTCAAAGATCATCGACGGAAACAATGCGGTATCCCAAAATGCCTATTATCATTTGGCCGAATGCTATCTCAAGGACGACCGAAAACAAGAGGCACTGAATGCCTTCCGAAACGCCAAAGAGATGGATTTCAGCGCAGAGATCAAAAAAGACGCCTGGTTGAACTATGCCAAACTGGGGTATGAGATTGGGAACCCCTACAACAGTCCTGCGGTGGTCATCGAAGAGTTTATTCAGGCCTATCCTGAGTCTCCTGAGGAAAAGGAAATGAAGGAACTCCTGGTCAGTGCCTACCTGAATGCAAATGACTATCAGGGAGCGATAGATTACCTTGACCGGAATGACGATGTTAAAGACGAGACCTACCAGAAGGTGGCGTATCTCTATGGGATCATGCTGCTGAAACAGGGCGATCTGGAAGACGCGGTCTCGAAGTTTGACCTTTCTCTTGGAACTCCGATCAACCCGGAATTTCAGGCCCGTGCCTCCTTCTGGAAAGCAGAGGCCCTTTACCGGATGGAGCGCTATGAATCCGCTGTGAACGAATTCAAGAAATTCGTTGACCTTCCAGCCGCCAGCACTATTGACGAATATGACTATATATACTATAACCTGGCCTACAGCTTTTTTCAGCTCGGCGATTACAACCAGGCAGGGGGTCATTTCAACGAATTCTTAGAGAAGGGCAAAAGATCCGATCTGGTTCCCGATAGTTACCTTCGACTCGGTGATTCCTATTTTGCTCTGAGCAATTATTTCAAAGCCGTCACTGCCTATCAAGAAGTGGTGAAGGCCAACGACAAGGACGTGGATTACGCGCAACTTCAGATTGCTTTCTGCCAGGGGTTTATGGGAGAAAACGACAAGAAAATAGCTTCCCTGATCGACTTCACCAAAGTCAACCTGAAATCCCCCTTGAGGGATGATGCTTACTACGAGCTCGGAAATACGTATGTCAAAACCAATGAGTCGGACAAAGCGCTTGGGGCATATGACAATGTAATCGAAAATTACAGGATGAGCTCCCTGGTTCCCAAAGCCCTTTTGAAGCAGGGGCTTGTTTATTTCAATCGGGATGAGAACGAAGCAGCATTGAAGAAATACAAAGAAGTCGTTTCGCGCTATCCCGGATCAGAAGAATCCCGGGAAGCCGTCGCGAACGCCAAGCAGATCTACATGGACCTGGGCCGTGTTGACGAGTATGAGGCTTTTATCAATCAGGTTGATTTCGTGGAGGTCAGCGGAGACGAGATAGAGAATACCATGTACGCCTCTGCGGAGCAATTCTACCTCACCAACAATCTGGACAAGGCGGTTCCCTCCTTTGAAAAATACCTGGAACGGTTTCCGAACGGGGCCAACGCACTGAATGCCAATTTTTATCTGGCCGACTCCTATTACCGACAGGAACTCGAACAGAAAGCACTGCCCTTCTATGAGAAAATAGTCGACATGGAACAAAATGTCTATTCCGAAAGGGCTCTGATCCGGGTTGTACAAGCCAATTTGGAAGAAGCCAATTGGGAAAAATCGATTGTGCTCCTAAAAAGACTGGAGGAGGGAGCAGAATCCTATGAAACCCTTGTTTTTGCGCAGAGTAATCTTATGAAGGGCTACTATGCGACTCAAAATTATGAGGAAGCCGTCGCGTACGCAGACAAGGTATTGGAGCAAGAGAAAATAGATGCCAAGGTGCAGTCCGATGCGGAGATTATAATTGCCCGGGCTGCCTTCGAGACGGGTGACATGCTAAAAGCAGAGGAAGGGTTTGCCAAGGTTGGAGAATCAGCCACCGGCGAAGTCAAAGCGGAGACGCTCTATTATGACGCTTTTTTCAAACACGAAGAGGGAAATTACAAACTTTCAAATGTTTCCGTGCAGGAATTAGCATCCAAATACCCGGAGCACAGACTCTGGGGCGGCAAGGGCCTCATTGTGATGGCAAAGAATTTCTATGCCCTGGAAGATGCCTACCAGGCCACCTACATCCTCGAAAGTGTCATTGAAAAATTCTCGGAGTACAAAGAAATAGCCGATGAGGCAAAAATCGAGCTCAACAAAATCAAAGTCGAACAATCGAAGACGAATTCTTCGGTAATCATTGAAAACAAATAGAAGGGAAAATCAGGATGAAGAGATTTCTTTACATACTCGTATTGCTGTTGCTGAGCCTTCCTGCCCTTTCCCAGGAAAAAGACAAAAAAAGACTGCCCTCAGAGGAAATCAATGTGGTGAAACCCTTCTCACCCACAGTTTCCAAAGCCGTAAAGATTCCTATTGAACCTGATACCGACAGTATCGACCTGGGCCTTGACAAGGAGATCAACTATTCCATAAACTCCATCCCGGTGGCCTCCACCTTTACCCCGGCAAAAGGCAAGGCCAAATCACTCAAAAGGGTCCCCAAAGAGCGCTTTTACCAGAATTTCATTTCTGCAGGATACGGGAACTACAGCACTCCCATCATCGAGATGTTTGCCCACAGCAATACCTCGAACTACAATGATTTTGGCGGCTTCTTCAAACTGCATTCCTCGGGAGGAGGCATTCGAGGGGTAGTTCTGGATGACTCTTTTACCGACGCGAAAATTGACCTTTTCTACAAGCAATCGGAGCGTTACTTTGAATGGAAGGCCGAAGTGGGCTTCGACCACCTCTCGAGCAATTGGTATGGCCTTTCGGATGAGATTCCGTACAGCGAGCAAGTGATCAGTTCCATTGACGAAAAGCAGTCGTATAACGATATTCATCTTCAGGGAGACATCGAGTTCTACGATGCCCTGCTGCATAAGGGGAAATTCGATTTCCACCAGTTTTTTGACGCCGCCGACAGTCGGGAAAGTTTTGCTGATCTGGAGGGAATCATTGACTTCCCGGTTCGGGATGAGCTTATTTACACAGAGATTGATTTGGTCTTCTTGAGCGGAAGGTTCAAAAATGACTTTTTACAGACTGAAGAGCTGAAGTACACCTATTTCAACCTGGGGCTGAGCCCAAATTTTGAACTTATTCGTGAAGATTTGACCCTCAACATAGGACTGAGGTTGTACTACAGCATGACCGACACCTCAGAGGGAAGCAAATTCTATGCCTACCCGAACATCACAGCGTCCTACAATATAAGCGAGGAGTCCTTCATCGCCTATGCCGGCGTGGTCGGTGACCTGCAGCAGAACACCTATCGCGATTTCGTCGGTTTGAATCCTTTCGTGTCACCCACCCTGTACATTGAACGAACAAATCAACAGTTCAATGCGTATGCAGGAATCAAGGGTCTGCTGAATTCGAAGATACGCTTCAACCTGAGGGCCGGGTACGTAAGTGAAAATGACAAGCCGCTTTTTAAGCTGAATCCTTCCCTGACGGATGGTTCAAACGAGGTTGACAAGGGTTACCAGGCAGCCAACTCTTTCCAGGTGGTCTACGACGATGTGAACACCATCAATTTTCACGCTGAGCTGATCTTCGATCTTTTCAAGGAATTCCAATTCGGAGGAGATGTCGACTTCAATTCATACAGCCTGGAGAATGAAGAGCACGCCTGGAACCTGCCCCTGGTCACGGCAGCACTTTTGGCCAAGTACAAGCGAAAAAAGTGGAGTGCAGGAGCCGACCTGTTCTTTTCTTCCGATCGTAAAGACGAGCTCGCGATCATTCCTTCGACGACGCAGCGCATTACCAACTCGGCCTATTTGGATCTGAACCTCAACGGCCAGTATCACATCAATGACAAGTTCGATGTCTTTGTGAACCTGAACAACATACTCAATCAGAATTACCAGGAATTCACCAATTTCAGGGTTCAGGGCTTTCAGGTTTTCGCCGGGGTCAAATACAAATTCGACCTGTAATTCAGACCTGTCCTAAAGTCAATCCTAACCGTACATTTTTTCGTAGTAGTCCTGGTAGGCACCTGAAGTCACGTGTTCCAACCAGTCGGGATTTGACAGGTACCAATCCACAGTTTTTTCAAGACCCTCCTCAAAGGTCACGCTCGGAGCCCAGCCCAGGTCCCGATTCAGTTTGCCTGCATCAATCGCATATCGCCTGTCATGTCCGGCCCTGTCTTTTACAAATCGGATGAGCTGCGCGGAACTACCTGGCTCCTGGTCGAGTTTTCGGTCCATGATTTTACAAAGCACATGGATCAAATCGAGGTTGGTCCATTCGTTGAAGCCTCCGATATTATAGGTTTGCCCTAATTTTGCCTTGTGAAAGATTTCGTCGATGGCCCGGGCATGGTCGACCACGTACAACCAGTCTCGCGTGTACTGCCCGTCTCCATAGACAGGTAACTCCTTCTTGTTTTTAATGTTGTGAATGAACAGAGGGATCAGCTTTTCAGGAAACTGATGAGAACCGTAATTGTTCGAACAATTCGATATGACAAAGGGCATGCCATAGGTATTCCCGTAAGCCCTTACCAGATGGTCCGAAGAGGCTTTTGAAGCCGCATAGGGAGACTGTGGATCATAGGGTGTCGTTTCTGTGAAAAGTCCCTCTTTTCCGAGGGAGCCATACACCTCATCCGTGGAAACATGGTAGAAAAGTTTCCCTTCAAAGGAGTCCTGATGTGCCGCTAAAAAAGCATTCATCAGATTTGCGGTCCCCATGACATTGGTCTCTATAAATTCATTCGGGTTGGTGATCGACCGATCGACATGACTTTCTGCCGCCAGGTGAATCACTGCATCGTATTTTTCTTTTTCAAATAACTCCAGGAGAAAACCCGCGTCTTTGATATCGCCTTTCACAAAGTGATAGTTCTCTGCATTTTCAACATCCCTTATGTTTTCCAGGTTTCCGGCATACGTGAGAGCATCGAGGTTGGTGATCTCATAGTTGGGATAACCGGTCACGAACTGCCTCACGACATGAGATCCGATAAACCCGGCACCCCCGGTGATAAGAACTTTCTTTTTGCTTTCCGTCATAGCTTCAAATGATATTTTTTTTCCTAATTCTCTAAATTTCTCTCCTGCCATTTCCAGGCCGACCTTAGGGCGTCGTCAAGAGTCAGCTCGGCTTTCCAGCCCAGCTCCTTATTGGCGATAGAGGTGTCGGCGAAAGCAGATGTAATATCTCCCTCTCTACGACCGACGATGCGATACTTCAAATCCATGCCGCTCACTCTTTCAAAAGCTTTAATGACCTCTAGAACCGAGCTTCCCTTTCCTGTGCCGACGTTAAAAAACTCCATATTCGACTTGTTTCTTCCCCCGAGCAAACGCTCCAAGGCAGAAATATGAGCTTTGGCCAGGTCCACGACATGAATGTAGTCTCTCACGGCAGTGCCATCGGGTGTCGGATAATCGTCCCCGAAAACCGATAACTCCTCTCGTATTCCTGCAGCCGTTTGTGTAACAAAAGGAATCAGGTTTTGAGGTACTCCCAGGGGCAACTCCCCGATCA
>JAHEHE010000094.1 GCA_024644725.1 Flavobacteriaceae bacterium
ATCCACGCCTCCAATTCTACCAATAATAATACCTATTCTCATCTTAATTTCTTAGGGGGTTCGAATTCCCTAAAGATACATTTTTATCGAGACTAAGGCCCATTTCACAGGGGTTTACCGAAGAAATGTCACTTCAAAAATTTTGGCCTGACAAAATTCACGTTTTAAAAAAATCGCGACAAGATAATTGACAAATCAATAAACCAAAAGCATGAAATCAGTAATCATAATTCATAAATATTTGCTTTTCAGATACTTTCAACTCGATTTATCCGTTATCAACATTCGACTAAAAAATGAGTAGAGTAGAAACTACAATATAAACAGGCCGTTCTTGAAAAGCCATATGAGTAGAGATCTTTAAAAAAAACATTATGAATAATTTCAAGTATTTGTTAATCATGTTTGTAGCCCTGTCCGTGTCTGTATCATCCTGTAATGATGACGATGATGACATGGGAAATCCCATTGTGGGCAGTTGGGGCCTTTCTGAGGCTGACGGAGGATTTGAGGTAGGGATTTTGGCCACGTTCAAGGAGAACGGAACCGGAACCTTGGCTGCAACCGTAACGATTCAAGGGGAGTCACTGACAGAAACTGATTCTTTCACCTGGAGCACAGACGGAGACCAATTGACCATGACGATGGATGGCGAGACCGAAGTCTCAACCTATTCCATATCGGGTAATACGCTCACCATCACTGATAACGAAGGCTTCGTCACCCAATTGACGCGTGAATAAACATAATCGCGACTCAATAAAGCGCGAAGAAATACAAAACGAGACGAGAATAAACCCTGCCGAAGTGATTTGGCGGGGTTTTTTCTGTTAAAGTGGTTATTCAGGTGACTCCTTCAAAGTCTCTTTTTCAGATTTTCTAATTCGGATACCAGCTCTTCATAGCGTTCCTCGGCATCCTTGCCCAACACCTGGTCGGCTCCGTTGACCATATAGTACAGGTAAGCGATCTGTGACAGGAGCATCTCCTGGGGGTAGGCCCCTTCGTCATTCTTCAACTCCTTTAAAAGCAAATTCACCTCTTCCAGGCGTTTTTTCTTGTCAGCTTTTCCTTCCAGGGATTCGGCTTCTTTCTCCAATTCGTCCTGAACCTTTCGGGCTTCTGCATGAAGGTCTCGGACCCGGAGCTGCATCGCCCACTGCTTTTCAAGATCGGCCTCCGTCAGGCCTTCCTCTTTCACCCGGGGATCCATTAGGATTTCAAAAGGGACTTCCATAGACTGAGCACCAACCGTCATTTTTACGGTATAGGTTCCCGGAGGTACCATGGGGCCGTTTTTGTAACTCCTTTTCGGTTTCTTGTGCCAAAGCCCTTTTTGTCTCAGATTCCAGGCGAAACGATTGAGCCCGGGTTTGTTGTCGATTTTTTCACTAACGTAGCGAAAGCTCCGGCTTAGATTCATGTTTTCGACTTCCTCGTCAGAGCTCAGTTGGGTGCTGTCACTGAACACGGTCACCAGGGATTGTTTTTTGTCGTCCAAAATCTCCAATTTTAGACCTCCTTGAACGGTATCGGGAAGAAAGTAGTCAATCAGTACGCTCGTCACCGGATATTTGGGGAAGGTTCCCTTTGACCGAACCAGTGGCTGATGATAGCGAATAGTGGTATCGGGTTGGAAAAGAACGGGTTCATCCTTCAGGTCAGTTATTGCATTTTGCCTGAGCGAGGTTATATTGTCCAAAATCCAGAAACCGCGTCCCATAGTGCTGATCACCAGGTCACCGCGGAAGATCTTCAGGTCTGTGATGGGTGTGACCGGGAGGTTTTGCTGGAAACTTTTCCAGGTTTTTCCATCGTCAAAGGAAATAAACATGCCGTATTCGGTACCGGCGTACAACAGGCCTTTTCGCACCGGATCCTCGCGGAGGACCCGGGCCGTGTAGTCGGCAGGAATTCCATGGGTCTCTGTGGTGAGCAGCTCCCAACTTTTACCAAAGTTATTGGTCTTGTACAAATAGGGTTTTTCATCACCCATCAAATGGCGATCTACCGCGATATAGGAAGTCGCCGGATCATGATGCGACGGTTCTACCGATTCTACCCTACCTCCCTTTGGCAAATTCTTAGGAGTGACATCACTCCAGGTTTTCCCACCGTCTTGGGTCACTGAGACCACCCCATCATTGGAACCTGTCCAAATCAAACCTTCTTTCAATTTGGACTCTCGAATCGAATACAGGGTGCTGTAATACTCTTCCCCGGTGATGTCCCGGGTTATCGGGCTCCCTGAGATCACCTGCTTGTCGGCTTCAAAGGCGGTCAAATCCGGGGAAATGGTTTCCCAGGTCTTGCCTTCGTCCGTAGTCTTGTGCAGGAATTGCGAACCGTGATAAACCACATTCGCATTATGTGGTGATACATGAACCGGGGCCACTCGTTGAAATCTGTACTCCAGATCCTTGGGATTGTGCCCATAGATATTCGAAGCTCCCACGTAATAACTCTTCTCAACTCCTGTCTTTTTGTTGAATACCCCGAAGCGCCCTTTGCAATTGGCATAGACGGTGTTGTGATCTCCTGGCTTGGGAACCGCCGGACCCGTCTCACACCCCCCGGTGTTGATGATCCATCCGGTGCCTGGATTCTGAATCGCACTCGGTGGCAAACTCGGAACGGCAATGGTCGAATAATTGTCTTGCTGTCCTGCATATAACCAATACGGGTATTGATCGTCCACTTCGACCTGATAAAGCTCTGCCGTAGGTTGATTGAACTGAGTGGACCAGGTCTTGCCTCCGTTGAGGCTCACATTCGCTCCCCCGTCATTGGCCTGAATCAAAACATCCGGATTCTCAGGATTCATCCAAATGTCATGGTTGTCACCGTGAGGCACCGACAATTCTTTCCAGGTTTTACCTCCGTCAATCGACTTCAACAAGGGGTTGGCGTTGGAATAGACAATATCCGGATTGGTGGGATCCACCTCAACATTGGTGTAGTAAAAGGGCCTATTGACCAATCCCTTGTGGTCCGAAACCTGTTTAAAAGACTTGCCCTGATCGACTGATTTATAAAGACCCCCTTCATTTCCAGGAGCCTCAATCACTGCGTAGATGATGCGTGAATCAACCGGCGAAACTGCGAGGTCTATTTTCCCAATGGTGCCCTGTGGAAGTCCTTTTTCGAGCTTGACCCAGTCTTTCCCTCCATTTACGGATTTATAAATCCCACCTTCTTCCTTGCTCCCACCAGAGATAATCGTCCAGGGTTTCCTTTCAGCTTTCCAGGCCGCCGCATATACCACATTCGGATTTCCAGGCAGAAGCTCCAGATCGGAGAAGCCTACCTTATCAGATATGAATAGTACTTTTTGCCAGTTCTGTCCGCCATCAGTTGATTTGTATATCCCTCTTTCCGGATTCGCTCTAAACGCGTTTCCGATAGCTGCTACCCAGACCACATTGCTGTTTGTCGGATCGATCTCAACCGCTCCGATCTGGCCCGCCTTTCTCAATCCGATATGCTCCCAGGTATCTCCTGCATCAATCGATTTGTAAAGACCTTTTCCTGCAATAACATTGCTGCGCAATCCATCGGAACCCGTGCCCACGTAAATGATATTGGCGTCATTGTCTGCTACCTCAATCGCACCAATAGATGGCGTATCAAAGAATCCGTCAGAAATATTTTTCCAGGTTGTGCCATAGTCGGTTGTCTTCCAAACTCCACCCCCGGAAGACCCCAGGTAAAAGGTTCCGGGGATCAGTGCTGTGCCCGTCACCGTGGTGACCCTGCCCCCTCTTGCCGGACCCACCGTGCGATATTGGAGGGCTTCAAATTCCTGGGCTGGCATTAAGAAGGAAACAAGCATAAAAAAAAGAACCAAAAGGCGGGAGTGCAATGTTGAATTCATAGGTGAAAATTAGTTCGTTGTCGTATTCAAATAATCTGAGATTAGCATAATGATCAGGAGCGAATATAAGAACAAAGCCGCTAAGTATGTTCGAGTAAATTAGTATCTTTGAGAGTAATCAAACCCTCAGAGTTTAATGACTATGGAAATAAATAATAACATTATTCATTTTGCCAATGTTGTCAGAATAGCGAAATCCGACGATCAGATAACAGCCGAGGAAAATGAAATGCTGGTCATATTGGCCAAAAAATACAATATATCCGACGAGCAATTCAAGGAGATTCTCAAAGATCCTGATAGCATACCCACAATCTCGCAGCTGGAACTGGACGAGCGCATCGAAAAACTGTTTGAGCTCATGCACATGGTAGAAGCGGATCGGGAAATAGAAAAAGTTGAGGTCGACACGCTAAGAAAATTGGTGACAGGTCTCGCATTTCCCTTTAGTCACGTCGATAAGATCGTAATGGAATCCCTTAAAACGGACTTGGGAGTCACGAATCTGGATCGATTCAAGCGAGACATCTACAAATTGCTAGGGATCAAATAGAGACCTGCGACGCGTCCGTTTTAAACTGAATAACTATTTCACCAGGCTACTGACCACATACAAAATCGAGAATGCTGCCATTTTTTCGAAAAATTAGGTACCAACTGGCCAGGGAGAATCAATTCTTAAAATATTCCCGATACGCCATTGGAGAGATTGTACTGGTAGTATTTGGGATTCTCATAGCCCTTTACATCAATAACTGGAATGAAGCTCGAAAGGAAAGGGAGTTTGAACTTGAAATGCTGAAGGAAGTGTCGAATTCCTTAAACAAAGACAGGGCTTATCTGGACATGATTAAACGGCGAAATGAGATCAAGGAAAAGGGACTGCAATCGATGCTAAGTATGATTGAATCAGGGGAAGATTATCCCGATTCGGTGCTGTTAAAGACGTACAACGAAGCTTTAACGCGTCTGTCCTTCTCCTACAACACCGGCGGATATGAGTCAATTAAATCTGTTGGTCTTGACAAAATCAGCGATGAGAGAATCAGAGCAGGACTGATAGAGCTTTATGAATCCTCCCTTCCTGTGACTACCCAGATTATGACTTATTTCATGAAATATCAGGATGACAACCAAGACATGATCGGACTGCACAATGCCCTGTGGGAATTAACCGTCGTAAATGTTTCGGATGAAAACAAAAAGATTTTAAGCAAACCCAAAAGTGAATTTTTTTTGACGCAACCGGAGTTGATTCAAAGGATGAAAATCGAACAGGACATTATGAGCTTTAACAAAATGCACATACGAAACCTGGAGTATATGGTCGATGAAGGCATCAAGCTTGTTGAGAGCGAATTGAACAATCCATGATACCGTTTCCCATAAATGTCCCAGGCGATAATTACTGCTTTGTTGAGAGAACTGATGCCAAACCTATTTTTCTCAGATTTGGATAATTAAATGGCCATAAGCATATTCGTAATTCCACCAGTACGGACAAACAAAAATAATTTTATCTTCTCCTATGAAAGAAATAATTCGAACACCTGAAAGCCACTTTCAGAATCTGCCGCAATATCCATTTGAAAGCAATTACCTGGAAGTGGAAAATGGGTTGCACATGCATTACGTCGATCAGGGAAATAGTAATGATCCTGTTATTTTGTTACTCCATGGAGAACCAAGCTGGTCTTTTCTGTATCGCAAGATGATTCCGATGCTCTCCGAACAAGGGTTTCGGGTTATAGCTCCGGATCTGATCGGATTTGGCAAGTCGGATAAATTTACAGCAACGAATGACTATTCATATGAGAACCACCTTCGTTGGATTACTCAGTTCATTGAAAAACTGGACTTGAACGAAATCGTTCTGTTTTGCCAGGACTGGGGCGGACTTTTGGGACTGAGATTGATCACCACTCTGAATGATAGATTCAACATGGTTATCGCTTCAAATACGTTTCTTCCTACCGGTGAATTTCCAATGCCGGAAAGCTTCATGCAGTGGAGGGAGTTCTCGCAATATTCGAAAGAGTTCGACATTGGAAAGATTTTGGACATGGGAACCCTCCAGAAGCTCCCCAAGGAGGTGATCCAGGCTTACAATGCGCCGTTTCCATCTGAAAAATACAAAGCGGGGGCGAGAATCTTCCCGATGCTGGTTCCAGTTGAGCTCGATGATCCAGAGGCCATCAACAACAGAATAGCGTGGAAAGAACTTCTTAAGTGGGAAAAACCATTTCTGACTATTTGGGGAGATGGAGACCCCATCATGAAAGGTGCTGATAAAATATTTCAAAAATATGTACCCGGTGCAAAAGGTCAGGAGCACTCAAATCTGAATGCGGGGCACTTCATACAGGAAGAAAAGGGAGAAGAACTTGCAGGATTGGTATTGGCATTCATTATAAAGAATGCATCTCAGTAAAATAATAATATGACGCCAAGAAAACTTTCCATCCTTGCCGGGGTCAGTTACCTGGTTATATTCTTTGCCGCCATCTTCGCCAATTTCTTCGTGATCGAAGCGATTCTTGCAGCTCCGCTGGAAACGGTCACCCAGAATCATCTGATGGTGAGATTCGGCATTCTGGCATTTCTGCTGACCGTAGTTTTTGACGTTGTTGTCGCCTGGGCCCTTTATGAATTGTACAAGAATCATTTCTTATCAGGTCTGAGCACCTACTTCCGGATGATGCACGCGGCAATTATGGGGGTTGCCATATTTGCGCTTCCCGTTGCTCTGAATGCCTCAACCGAGCAAGAGATTCTCAGGCAGGTAGACATTTTCAACATTATTTGGCTCATTGGCCTGTTCTTCTTCGGAATTCATTTGATCTTGCTGGGAAGAATCATACAAAAACCAAAATTAATCGCATTTTTCCTGGTCATTGCCGGGCTCATGTACATGATCGATACAGGAGCGCATATTTTGCTGCCAAACTACGACGAATACAGTTCTGCTTTCCTGGCCCTTGTGGCCGTCCCCAGCATCATTGGCGAGATGTCATTTGCCATTTGGCTGTTGGTAAAAGGAAGGAATTGAAAAAAATATGAATACTTTCATCGCTGGTTTTTAATTTTACGTATTTTCAAAATTCCTATGAAAGCATTTCAAATTATCTCCCTGAGCCTGTTTCTTTGTCTGATCGTTGGTTTTGACTCGTTTGCCCAGGTTCCCCAACCAGAAGAGGGAAAAAGCCTGATCGTTTTCTACCGTAAAAAGAAAATGTCTGGTGGTGCAATTCGATTCAGCATTCAGGACTCCCAGAGAACCTATGGGGAGTTGAAGAACGGTGATGTGATGTATGTGAATGTGGATCCAGGAGAGCACACCTTTTACTCCAAGGTCTTGACCGAGGATGCCATTACCCTTTTTACCGAAGAGGGCAAAACTTATTATGTAAAAGCCACAATTAAAGTTGGATACTATGCGGGAAGGCCCAGATTTGAGCAAGTCGATGAGAAAACTGCGTTAAAGGATATTAAATAAAATCCCCATTATTAACTATTTCTCAATCTCATATTGTTGCTTATGTTTTGGGTAACTTTATGATAAAAGTGGTTCCTTCACCTTCTTCGGTCTCAACGAGCAATTCTCCTCCATGCGCCTTTACAATGTCATAACTCAGACTGAGTCCTAAACCTGTCCCCTTGCCCGAGGGCTTGGTGGTAAAAAATGGCTGAAAGATTTTCCCAATCACGTTCCTTGGGATACCGCCTCCATTATCCGAAATTCGGATCTCTATGTCGTTCTTCAGGTTTTGTGTACTGACCTTCACCATGGGTTGATAGGAATCAAGTGCTCCTTTGCTTTTTTCAGAAACTACATGAAAGGCGTTGGTAATCACATTCAAGAGCACCCTTCCTATGTCCTGGGGAATCACCTTTACCTTTTCCAAATTTTCGGCATAGGAGGTTTCCATCTTGGCACTGAATGATTTGTCCTTGGCACGCAGTCCATGATAGGCCAGCCTGAAGTATTCGTCTGACAGTTTATTGATGTCAGTGACCTCCTTGGAAACTCC
>JAHEHE010000095.1 GCA_024644725.1 Flavobacteriaceae bacterium
CGTTTTTCGAAGGACAAGACGCCCTACAAACTGAACAACTCAGCCCTGATTTCTCCGGCGGGCCGAAAGGATAAAAACAATCCGGGAATTTATCTGGAGTTCGGGCCGGAAAAGCTCGGAGTCTACGGGGGCATTTATATGCCTTCACCGGCACAGGTTCAGCAAGTAAGAAGTTATATGCTTTCTAACCTTAACGAGTGGGAGAAGGCCTTGAATTCGCCAGAATTCAAACAGGCCTACGGCGAGATCCAGGGAGAGAAGAGCAAGCGCATTCCTAAAGAATTTAGAGAGGCAGCGGAGAATCATGCCTTGCTATATAATAAACAATGGTATTATCACGCTGATCTTTCACCCAAGTTGATTCTCGGAGAAAATTTGATGGATACGATTCTGGATCTCTGGAAAAAGGCCCAGCCCGTAAAGAATTTTTTGTCTCACGCCATAGGAAAATAAGAATGGAAAGGATCAAAACGTACAAAGAGTTTTATGCATTCTACTTGACAGAGCATCAAGACAAGACATGCAGGGTGCTACATTTCATAGGAACATTTCTCGTTTTTATTTTAGCCTTTGCCGCGATCTACACCGGACAGACCTATTTGTGGATTCTCGTTCCTGTGATGGGCTACGGATTCGCATGGGTGGGTCACTACTTCTACGAAAAGAATCAGCCGGCCACTTTCAAGTATCCTCTCTGGAGCCTTGGCTCCGATTTTAAGATGTTCTTCGAATTGCTCACTGGCAAGATCTCATTCGATGGACGACGGGATTCCGGTGCTGCTTAATGATCAATTTTTTGTAATCGATTGCGGAGGTCCCGTCTAAAGGGTTAAACTACTTTTTATGCGAACTGCATTTATGACGCTTTGCTTTCTTGTTTCTATGGGGATGAGCGGGCAAATCAACTCTGAGCACCTGGAAATCGGGGATCGAGCTCCGCAAATAACGGCGAGAGATCAAAATGGCAAAGCCATCAACTCAAAAGAGATTTTGGAAAATGAGAAGATCCTGTTGGTCTTTTACAGAGGCAACTGGTGCCCTCATTGTAAGAAGCACCTGGGAGAACTTGAAAAAAATCTGAACGCGCTGAAAGAAAAAGGAGTCTTTGTTCTGGTCGTGACCCCCGAGTCAGAAGAGAAAACCCGGGAAACTCAGGAAAAATTCAAAACCAGCTTCTCGATTGTACACGATTCCGGAAATCAGATCATGAAAGATTACAAAGTAGCCTTTGAGGTAAATGAGGTGAACGTGCCCAACTACTACGACAAGGTAACGGAACTCGTCAACGAATACAATTCGGAAACTGACAAGGTACTGCCGGTACCAGCGACTTATTTGATCGGAACGGATGGCAAAATCGAGTATGTTCACTACGATCCGAATTATAAGAATCGATCCGATATTTCAGAGATCGTTAATACTCTTTGAACAGAATCCTGCAGAGCAGAAGGACATTGCGATGCAAAAAAAAATCCACCACATGGGCGGATTTTTTTTCTTCGAGATGACCGGATTACATCATTCCGGGCATACCACCTCCGCCCATTGGCGGCATTGCTGGTGGATTCTCTTCTTTGATATCTACAAGTGCACATTCTGTGGTGAGGATCATACCCGCAACCGAAGCCGCATTTTCAAGCGCGATTCGGGTTACCTTGGTCGGATCGATGATTCCAGCTTTATGCATGTTCACGTATTCCTCCGTCTTGGCGTTGAATCCGAAGTCACCTTTTCCTTCAAGTACTTTTGAAACGACTACAGAGCCTTCATTTCCTGCATTTTCAGCAATCTGACGAAGTGGCTCCTCAATGGCGCGCGCTACGATGGCAACTCCAGTTTTCTCATCCAGGTTGTCAGACTTGACTTTATCCAGAACACTTTTCGCTCGTACGAAAGCGACACCACCTCCGGCGATGATTCCTTCTTCTACTGCTGCACGTGTTGCGTGAAGCGCATCATCCACACGGTCTTTCTTCTCTTTCATTTCAACCTCACTGGCAGCTCCCACGTAAAGAACGGCAACACCTCCGGCGAGCTTGGCCAACCTTTCCTGAAGTTTTTCTTTGTCGTAGTCAGAAGTAGTGGTTTCAATCTGAGACTTGATCTGACTCACTCGGGCCTTGATCGTATCGGTGTCACCAGAGCCATTGACAACTGTCGTATTATCTTTGTCAATAGTCACGCGCTCTGCGCTTCCCAGCATGTCCATAGTTGCGTTCTCTAGGGTGAAACCTCTTTCCTCAGATACTACGGTACCGCCAGTCAGAATTGCGATGTCCTCAAGCATGGCCTTTCTGCGATCTCCAAATCCGGGAGCTTTCACAGCGGCAATCTTCAAAGATCCGCGCAATTTGTTCACGACAAGCGTAGCAAGTGCCTCACCATCGATGTCTTCCGCTATGATCAACAAAGGCTTTCCAGACTGCGCTACAGGTTCCAGCACAGGGAGGAGATCTTTCATGGTCGAGATCTTCTTGTCATAGAGCAGGATATAGGGAGACTCCAGGTCGGTAGTCATCTTATCTGAATTGGTTACAAAGTAAGGCGAAAGGTATCCGCGGTCAAACTGCATACCTTCTACAATGTCGACGTGCGTATCGGTTCCTTTGGCCTCCTCAACAGTGATGACACCTTCTTTCCCAACTTTGTCGAAAGCTTCAGCGATCAACTCTCCAACCGACTCATCGTTGTTGGCAGAGATTGAAGCCACCTGTTTGATTTTGTCCAGGTTGCTTCCTACTTCCTGAGATTGGCTTTTCAGGTCTGCAATTATGCTTTCAACAGCCTTGTCAATTCCGTGTTTAAGGTCCAGCGGATTGGCGCCGGCTGCTACGTTTTTCAATCCTTCTTTCACAATCGCCTGAGCGAGAACTGTAGCGGTAGTGGTTCCGTCTCCTGCGAGGTCGTTCGTCTTGGAGGCTACTTCCTTAACCATTTGTGCGCCCATGTTCTCATGCGCGTCTTCCAATTCGATCTCTTTTGCCACGGTTACCCCGTCCTTTGTAATTTGCGGGCCACCGAAGGCCTTGCCGATTACCACGTTTCGTCCTTTAGGACCCAAGGTCACTTTTACGGCGTTCGCCAGGGCGTCCACGCCTCTTTTCAATCCGTCGCGTGACTCTATGTCAAATATGATGTCTTTTGCCATTTTGTTTTTTGTTAAGTGTTACTGAATTTATTTTGTTTAGAGGATTGCAAAGATGTCGCTTTCCCTCATGATCAGATAATCATTGCCGTCGAGTTTCAACTCAGTTCCGGCAAATTTACCATAGAGTACGGTGTCCCCAACTTTAACTGTCATGGGTTCGTCTTTCGTTCCTTTGCCAACTGCCACAACCTTACCTTGTTGAGGTTTTTCTTTTGCTGAATCGGGAATGTAGATTCCGGAAGCTGTTTTCGTTTCTGCCGCTAGGGGCTCTACAAGCACTCTGTCTGCAAGAGGTTGAATAGTTAATTTACTCATTATATAATGTTTTAAGTTATTTAATAAAAATGCGTTTGGCCTGCGCCAAATCTTCCGCTATGCATTTCGCAAAAATACTGCCATTGTGGAAAAACTGACAGAACGGATAAAAAAAATGCCAACGTGTCATTACGTTGGCATAAATTTTATTTTGTTTCCTGTCAGTTGGCGCTGTCAATCACCTTATCTGTGTCCAGGGTCTGAGGCGCTTCAAGCGCTTCCCGATCGTTGATGATTCCCTCGGTTGCTGATTCCATGTCAACTGAGTTGTTTCTTGGAATGGCGAAATTCGAAAGCAGGATCAATGCGAACAGCGCTATGGCAAGCGTCCAGGTGCTTTTGTCCAGAAAATTGGTAGTATTCTGAACTCCACCGAGGTTTTGCGTACCGCCTCCACCAAAGGAAGATGACAGTCCGCCTCCTTTAGGATTCTGAACCATGATCACAAGAATCAGCAGAATCGATACGATGATAATCAAAACTAAAAATAATAAGTACGACATGTTCTCCAGTATTAGTTCTTCTGCAATTTTTTTACAGCTTCAATTCGGTCTGCAAAGAAAGAACTTTTTTCTGGATATTTCAAACTTAGAACCGTAAAAGCAGCAATGGCCTTATCGTACTTTTTTTGCTCCAGATAAACATGGGCCAGAGTCTCTGTCATGAGCTGCTCGTTCTCGGTTGAGCTCTCTAAGGACAGGTCGTCATAATTGTCATCTTCCGCAGGTTTGATCCGGGGACGCTTTGCAATGAAATCATTGATCAGATCGAGGTTGTTTTTGGACTTTTTCCTGCTCGGATCGGATGAAGTAGCGCGATCAATGGGTTTGAGTTGGCTGAGTTGCAGCCACTCCCCGAAGGAATAGGTCTCATCACTTTTGAAATCAAGTGGCGATCCGATTCCAAGATTTTTCTCGACTTCAGGGAGCTCTTCATGTGCCGACTCCTGTGAATCCGGGGAAATCGATTCTTGAGCTTTGCTGCTTTCGGCAGGAATCTCGAAGTCAAAGTTGGTGATGTAATTGAAAAGCAGCTCCCGGTCTGTGGTGTATGCCGCTGTTTTCTTCAAGGCATCGTTGTACCTGAAACTTCGTTGTTTCTTCAGGGCGTAGAGTCGCAAGAAGTGAGCCGATTGGAAGAAGGGATACTCTTCCAGAATCTGATCCAAACCCTTCGTTTGCCCTTTCGAGATGCTCGAAGGGTCCGAAATGATCTTTGTAAACTCAATTAGGTTCATGTTCCTGCTACTTTGCTACCACTTCGCTACTGCCGCGTTGAAGATGTCCTGAGTAATCCGTTCGAAAATATCTTCATAAGCCGTGTCCAGAACGCTTCCGGTTAGCTGTAGGTTTCCGTCATAGTCGCTGTAAAATGAGAATGTCTGCTCAAAATTGTCTTCTTCATTGAGTCGGTTGTAATACCTGACGCGCACCGCGATGGTCAATCGGTTTTGTGCAGCCGTTTGTTCGGCTGTAGCCGCAATCGGAATGATCCGGTATTGGGTGATCTCACCCTCAAAGTGCAAATCGCCACCGGTATCCGTGAGCTTCAAATTGGTCTGGCGGAGAAACCGATCCTGAAGTGCAATGGTAAAACGTTGGCTAAGGCTCGGTTCGACCAGGTTGGCAGAATTGGTGAAAAAATCAACCTGAACGGTTTCAGCATCGCCCGTGCTTCCCCCTGTAAAAGAATAGACACCGCATCCCAGGGGCAGGACAAGCATGATGATGATCAGACTGAGCAGGGTCTTATTCATTGAAGAATGGGATTTGAACTGAAATTCGCCGTGAACCGCGTTGAGCACAGGCTAACAAATAAACCATAAAACGCTGAGATTCACAAATTATATTGGTTTATTTTTCGGTACAACGTTCGTTCGGAGATGCCCAATTCTTTGGCCGCAAGTTTTCTTTTGCCTTTGTTGCGCTCAAGGGCTTGCTTTATCATTTCAAGCTCTTTCTCCTGAAGGGAAAGCGTTTCTTCCACGGTCTCCGCGTCATCATACGAAACAATCTTTGGATTTTCCTCATAGGTCGTGTCATCCTCGGCATCCGTTATGATCTCCAGGGCGTTGTTCTTTACATCTTTCGAATCCTTCCCGTAAATCTTGTCAATCAACAACTGAGTAGTTTCCTGAGGGGGTTGATTCTCGGAACCTTCTTTGATGAGCTTCTGGGTGAGGTTTTTCAGATCGGTGATGTCATTTCGCATGTCAAAGAGCACCTTGTAGAGGATTTCCCGTTCATTGGCAAAATCCGATTCAGGCTTCTTCTCAGAGATGATGGCCGGAAGATTCTGGTGGTAGTCTGGCAAATAGGTCATCAGGATGTCGCGTGTGATATTCCTGTTTTGCTCGATCACCGAAATTTGTTCTGTAAGGTTTCTTAGCTGGCGGATATTTCCCTTCCATTCGTAAGACTCCAGGGTCTCGATCGCCTCATCGTCCAAACGCACCGTGGGCATTTTGTACTTCTGGGCAAAGTCGGAGGCGAATTTTCGAAAAAGCAGGTGTATGTCGTCGGCTCGGTCCCTGAGAGGTGGCAGCCATATTTCCACTGTACTCAACCTGTAATAGAGGTCCTCCCTGAACTTTCCTTTTTTGATGGCTTCCTCCATGTTGAGATTGGTCGCAGCCACAATTCTTACATCGGTCTTTTGAACCTTGGACGACCCAACCTTGAGAAACTCTCCGTTTTCCAAGACCCTGAGAAGCCTCACTTGGGTTGTCAGGGGGAGCTCCCCAACTTCATCCAAAAAAATCGTTCCTCCGTCGGCGACTTCGAAATAGCCGCTGCGGGTTTGGGATGCCCCAGTGAAGGACCCTTTCTCGTGTCCGAAGAGCTCACTGTCTATCGTTCCTTCGGGTATGGCCCCACAGTTGACAGCAATGTATTTCGCGTGTTTGCGATGGGAGAGGTTGTGAATTATTTTTGGAATCGCCTCTTTTCCGACCCCGCTCTCACCTCGTACCAGGACCGATATGTCCGTCGGGGCAACACGCATGGCTTTTTGAAGGGCCACATTGAGCTGATTGTTGTTTCCAATGATTCCGAAACGCTGCTTTATGGTTTGTAGTGATTCCATGGTTGGGGGTTTACCTGATTCTTGTGCCGATTAGGGTGGCTGACGTGCAGTCGTCGATCCTGACCTGCACCAGGTCACCTATTTTCTCATCTCCTTTCGGGAATACCGCCACTGCATTCTGGGTATTTCTGCCCATCCAGTGCTGATCGGACTTTTTCGAATTCCCTTCGATGAGAATCTCCACGGTTTTGCCGACGAATTGCTTCATTCTGTACATGCCGTGCTTTTGTTGCAGCTGAATGATCTCAGACAGCCTTCGCTTTTTGACCTCCAGCGGAACATCGTCCTCCATTCGCTTGGCAGCAGGAGTTCCGGGTCGCTCCGAGTAGGCAAACATAAACCCGAAGTCGTATTTGACATATTCCATCAATGACAAGGTGTCCTGGTGGTCCTGCTCGGTTTCTCCGCAGAACCCCGCAATCATGTCCTGTGAAATGGCGCAGTCGGGAATAATGCTTCGGATGTTGTCAATCAACTCCATGTATTCTTCACGTGTATGCTGCCGATTCATCCGCTCCAACATGCGCGTGCTACCGGTCTGAACGGGCAGGTGTATGTATTTGCAAATGTTTTCGTACCTGGCCATCGTGTGAAGAACGTCCAAACTCATATCCTGCGGATTGGATGTAGCGAAACGAATCCTCATCTTAGGAACCGCCAGGGCTACCATCTCCATGAGTTGGGCAAAATCCACCGCGGTGGATCGAGCGATCTCTGAGGCTTTGTCATAATCTTTTTTCAATCCGCCCCCGTACCACAGGTAGGAATCCACATTTTGACCCAGGAGGGTAATCTCCTTGAAACCCTCTTTCCAAAGTTGAACTGCTTCATTGACGATACTCTTTGGATCCCGGCTTCGTTCCCGGCCCCGGGTGAAGGGAACCACGCAGAAGGTGCACATATTGTCACAGCCGCGGGTTATTGAAATGAACGCAGATACGCCATTGCTGTTGAGTCGCACGGGAGTCACGTCCCCGTAGGTTTCTTCTTTGGACAGGATCACGTTGATCGCGCCTTTTCCATCTTCGACCTCTTTGACCAGGTTGGGCAGGTCCCTGTAGGCATCGGGTCCGACGACGAGATCCACCATTTTCTCTTCTTCCAGGAATTTGGTTTTCAGTCGTTCGGCCATGCATCCCATCACGCCGATTTTCATGGAGGGGTTGATTTTCTTTACCCGGTTATACTGCTGCAATCTCTTGCGTACCGTCTGTTCCGCTTTTTCACGAATGGAGCAGGTATTGACCAGAACCAGATCAGCTTCTTCCAGCAGGGTAGTGGTGTTGAATCCCTCGTCTGCCAGAATTGAGGCGACGATTTCACTGTCATTCAAGTTCATCTGACACCCATAAC
>JAHEHE010000161.1 GCA_024644725.1 Flavobacteriaceae bacterium
TAGGCGGCGCTGTTTTCCTGAGAGGCTTTCCCAAAAGCGAATACGCGTCGCTTGGCGGGCAAGACCGTCCTCCCTTATTCTTTGCGCACGGCTCGGACGATCCGGTTTACCCGGTCGAAACAATGCGAAGATTCTATGAAACCCTCAGGGCGAAAGGGCAACCGGTTCGAATATGCGAATTTAAATCTGGCAACCATGGCACACCGGTTCGAATGATCGACTGGCGCGGTACGCTCAATTGGCTATTCGCCCGTTGAAGAAGGTCGGAATTCACGTCCTCAGGCGATTTCCGCAAGTTTTACCGGGGTTGGCGCCCTAATAAAGTTCTGGTCCAGCCCAACTTCTCCGGAATTTCCGCAACCAGCCATACGCCGCAAAGAATCTCCGTGCCGTCAGACTCGATCTTGCTGGATATGATTTCTGCCTTCGGCCCGAACACGCTCGACATATTGAAGAAATATCGCTGGCTGATGGCCACGACCTTGCAGATATTGTTCACGTGCGCAAATTTCGAAATCGTGAGGCTGAGCGCAAGCGTCGCCTTGTTCAAAAGGCTGTTCTTGCGGCTGCTGACGGTTTCGTCGATGCAGAAACGGGTTACCTCCCACACATCAGATGAGTGAAATCTGGCAGCATCGGGAAGCATATCCTCCCAGACCTGATGCAACAAAGTCGGCCCATTGGTTGGCATCAATCGAGCGCCGCCTGCGATCTTCCTGCTCTTTTCGTCACGATACAGGATGTAAATGGTGAAGTGACTATCCAAAGCGACGATTTCGACTGACGGATTGCCGGAATTGCCATCAACCCATCCGAGATCGTCGCAGAAAACTTTTTTACATAAAGTATTCATTTAATTTTTTTGAGATTTTTTGTTTTATGGCAAACGCGCTGGGCGGTTCGTCGATACGCCCCTGCTCCTGAAAGCTGTAGACATCCTTGCCCGCCGTAATAAGGTGGTCGATCACTTCAATACCCATCGTCGCGCAGAAGCTCACCAAACGATCAGTCATCCTCAAATCACCCGCGCTCGGATGCGCCCTGCCTGTCCGTTGGTTGTGAAGAACCGCCAGCTTTGTCGCATCTGCCATTAAAGCTTTTGTGATTAGGTGTTTGATCCCAGGTTTTGATGGTGCAATCTTTTCGCATGAATGGAAGGAAGCACTATGGGACAAGTTCTTCACGGCAGCGCCACAACGACTGAGGCGATCCGTCGAGCAATACAAAATAGTCAAGAGAGCCTGAGGGCGCTTTCCAAGCGCTATGGGATCAATCAGAAGACCGTCGCCAAATGGAAGAAGCGGACGTCAACAGCTGACCTACCGACCGGACCAAAGGAGCCGAGCTCGACGGTTTTATCCGTGGAAGAAGAGGCTATTATCGTCGCCTTCCGCAGACATACACTGTTGCCTTTGGATGATTGTCTTTATGCGCTCCAGCCGACAATCCCGCATCTGACCCGCTCGTCGCTCCATCGTTGCCTGCAACGACACAGCATTAGCCGGCTGCCCGAAGTCGAAGGCGACAAGCCCCAGAAGAAGAAGTTCAAGCGATACCCGATCGGCTATTTCCATATCGATATTGCCGAGGTGCAAACGGCCGAGGGCAAGCTGTACCTCTACGTGGCGATCGACCGCACGTCCAAGTTCGCTTTCGTGCAGGTCGTACGCAAGACTGGTCGGACGTCGGCTTCGGCCTTCCTCGTTGCGCTCATCAAGGCCGTGCCCTACAAGATTCACACGGTTCTCACCGATAACGGTATCCAGTTCACCTTTCCACCCCGATATGCCGACGGGCCGACAGCGCGTTACATAACCCACATGTTTGACATGCGATGCCAGGAAAATGGTATCGAGCATCGGCTCACCAAAGTGAAGCATCCTTGGACAAACGGGCAGGTCGAACGGATGAACCGAACCATCAAAGAAGCCACCGTCAAGCGCTTCCACTACGACGATCACGCCCAATTCGAGGCCCACCTCGCAGACTTCATCGACGCCTACAACTTTGGGCGACGATTGAAGACCCTAAAGGGCCTCACCCCATACGAACATATCTGCAAAGTCTGGACATTAGAGCCCCAAAGATTCAAGTTAAACCCGATCCATCAAATGCCGAGACTAAACATCTAGCCTAAATAGCTCAAGTTGTCGAACTTTATTCCAAAAATTATCAAGTTAATGGAGACAAATAGTGAACATATAGGCTTTTTAAGTAAACGATTCTATAGGAAGTTGGGCACTGCAAGGGTTCAACCCTAGCTCGGTTTGTTCTACAGGCGAATCTGAGCCAAAACTCCTGTCTATCAGCGCATTGGATATCTAAAAGCTACCGTATTGAACGCCAGCAACTTCGAATTTTTAAGGCAGCATAAACATCTTACGATCTCAAGGAACGGATCGATCCTATTGATCGG
>JAHEHE010000096.1 GCA_024644725.1 Flavobacteriaceae bacterium
CGAATTAATATCCTGGGCCGAATCACTCAACAAAGCCGAGAGTCCTCGTCCAAGCGCCTGTTTTTTAGTTGCTTTGGCCATCACTGTTCTTTTTTATGATCTCGTGTGCGAGATTGATATAGTTCACCGCTCCACGGCTCGTTGCGTCATAGGCAATAATGCTCTCTCCAAAACTTGGAGCCTCGCCCAGGCGAATGTTTCTTTGAATGATCGTCTTAAAGACCATGTTGTGGAAATGCTTCTTGACCTCAGCCACAACCTGGTTCGAAAGCCTTAGCCTGGAATCGTACATTGTAAGTAGCAAGCCCTCAATGTCGAGATCCGGATTGTGTATTTGCTGAATGCTCTTTATGGTGTTGAGCAACTTGCCTAAACCTTCAAGCGCATAATACTCGCACTGAATCGGAATGATCACCGAATTCGCCGTGGTCAGGGCATTAACTGTGATAAGACCTAAAGAAGGGGCGCAATCGATGACGATGTAGTCATAATCATCCTGAACTCCTTTGAGTGCCTCTTTCAACATATATTCCCTGCGATCCCTGTCCACCAACTCAATCTCTATCGCTACAAGATCAATGTGGGCCGGAATAATATCTACATTGGGTGAGGCCGTCTTCACAATGGCCTTTTTGGCTGGAACTGCATGCTCGAGCACCTGATAGGTACCTAATTCCACCTTTTCAACCTCGATCCCAAGGCCCGAGGTCGCATTTGCCTGCGGGTCGGCATCCACCAAAAGTACTTTTTGCTCAAGCACCCCAAGCGCGGCGGCCAGATTCACGGTGGTGGTGGTTTTCCCGACCCCACCTTTCTGGTTCGCAATCGCTATGATTTTTCCCATTCAAAATTTGAATTTAACGCTGTAAAAATACAACTATTTATGAGCTTATAAAACGAAGTTTTTAACATCCGAAGCGGTATTATCCACAACGAAATACTCTTCTCAAGGAAGGTTAGTCTTCAGGTTAGTCTTAAGGTAGGTTGGTCTATTTGTTTTTCTTGCTTCGGATCATCATCTCGAGCATGTCCCACATCTGCTCGGGAATCTTTTCCAACATATTGAACTCACCGGCGCCTTTGAGCCATTCTCCGCCATCAATGGTAATCACTTCCCCATTGACAAAGGCTGAAAAGTCAGAGACGAGGTAGGCTGCGAGGTTCGCCAGCTCCTGATGCTCTCCAACGCGACCCAAGGGAATCTTCTTTTTCATGTCGAACTCTTCTTTCAGGTCTCCGGGCAAAAGTCGGTCCCAGGCCCCCTTGGTCGGAAAAGGACCGGGAGCGATTGCATTCGTGCGAATACCGTATTTCGCCCATTCAACCGCCAGGGATCGGGTCATGGCGAGAACCCCTGCTTTTGCCGTAGCCGAAGGCACCACATAGGCCGAGCCCGTCCAGGCATAGGTCGTTACGATATTGAGTATGGTTGATTTTTCCTGTTTGGTGTCAATCCAGTGTTTGCCCAAGGCGAGTGTGCAATTCTTGCTTCCCTTGAGGACAATGTCTATTATGGTGTCGAAGGCATTGGCCGAAAGTCTTTCTGTTGGGCTGATGAAATTTCCGGCAGCGTTGTTGACCAGGGCATCTGCCTTTCCGAATTTCTCCAGGGTAGATTGAAGCATGGCCTCCACCTGGTCGTAATGCCTCACATCACAAGCCAGGGGCAAAACTTCTCCCCCAGTCGACTCTTCAAGTTCTTCAGCCGTTTTCTTCAGCTTGTCCAGATTTCTTGAGGTGATCACCGTCTTCGCTCCCAATTGGAGAAAATAGGTGGTCATGGCCTTACCCAGACCGCTGCCTCCACCAGTTATGATAATGACCTGTCCTTCAAGTGCGTCGTCCCTTAACATCGGTTGATTGTATCCCATTTTCAAGAAATTTTCCGTAAAATTACGCTTATAATATGAATCAGCCCGAACCCTTGGCAGTTTTTTTATTCAACTCCTTGTCAGAAATAAAAGTCTTTGTATATTTGCCGAACTTTTGTCCAAAACGAAAGGGAGAATAGAAATATCTAAGATTCAAAAGAAATGAAAAGAACGTTCCAGCCATCCAACAGGAAGAAGAAGAACAAGCACGGTTTCAGAGAGCGCATGTCGAGTGTGAACGGGAAGAAGATTCTTGCCCGAAGAAGAGCGAAAGGCAGAACCCGATTAACCGTTTCTTCAGAACCAGGCCACAAAAAATAATATGAAAGAATCATATACAGAAAGGTGTTACTTTTACAGGTAACACCTTTTTTTTGACCTAAATTCAGGATAAAGGCTAGAAATACAGGTAAGATACTCGATCACAAAAAGTTAAATAATCAATCTTAAAAAAAATCCGAACAGCATGCCGAGAAACAAGTCCATCAACTCCATCTTGATCATAGGCTCCGGACCGATCATCATCGGCCAGGCCTGCGAATTTGACTATTCAGGAACACAAGCCATTCGATCCCTTCGAGAAGAGGGCATTGAAGTGGTTTTGATCAATTCGAATCCGGCTACCATCATGACCGACCCGACCATGGCGGATCATGTTTACCTCAAGCCCCTGACGACGAAATCGATCATTGAAGTCCTCGAAAAGCACAAGGTGGATGCCGTATTGCCAACCATGGGTGGTCAAACGGCACTGAACCTCTGTATCGAGGCGGACGACAAAGGCATCTGGGAAGATTACGGCGTGGAGCTCATTGGTGTGGATATTGACGCCATCCAGATCACAGAGGACCGCGAACAGTTCCGGGCCCTGATGGAAAAGATCGGGATCGGGCAGGCGCCTTCGAAAACAGTTACTTCTTTCCTGCGCGGAAAGGAGATCGCTCAGGAATTCGGTTTCCCGCTGGTTATCCGGCCTTCCTTCACACTGGGCGGCTACGGAGCCTCCATCGTACACGATCCGAAAGAGTTTGATACCCTGCTTCAACGCGGGCTTGAAGCCTCCCCGATCCATGAAGTACTCATCGACAAGGCCTTGATGGGATGGAAAGAATACGAATTGGAGCTACTTCGCGACAAGAATGACAACGTGGTGATCATCTGTACCATTGAGAACATGGATCCGATGGGAATTCACACGGGAGACTCGATCACGGTGGCTCCCGCCATGACTTTGAGCGACAAAACCTACCAACGCATGCGTGACATGGGAATCCACATGATGCGATCCATAGGTGATTTCGCCGGGGGCTGTAATGTTCAGTTCGCCGTGAGTCCGGATGAGAAAGAAGACATCATTGCCATCGAGATCAATCCCAGGGTATCGAGATCTTCGGCTCTGGCCTCCAAAGCCACAGGTTACCCCATTGCTAAGATCGCTGCAAAGCTGGCGATCGGATATACCCTCGACGAACTGGAAAATCAGATAACCAAGACGACTTCAGCCTTGTTTGAACCTACGCTTGACTATGTGATCGTCAAGATACCCCGATGGAACTTTGACAAATTCGAAGGGGCAGAAAGAACCCTGGGGCTTCAAATGAAATCGGTGGGTGAAGTAATGGGAATCGGACGCTCTTTCCAGGAAGCCATTCACAAAGCCTGTCAGTCGCTGGAGGTGAGACGAAATGGCCTCGGTGCAGATGGCAAAGGTGAAAAGGACTACAATACGATCATTTCCAAACTTCAGAATGCGAGTTGGGATCGGGTCTTTGTGATCTACGACGCCATTCAGATGGGAATTCCCCTGAGTCGGATTCACGAGATCACCAAGATTGACATGTGGTATCTCAAGCAATACGAGGCACTTCACCTGCTCGAACAGGAGATCTCAACATATAATGCGGTTGACTCCGTACCGAAGGAGCTGCTGCTGGAAGCCAAGCAAAAGGGATTTGCCGACCGACAGATTGCCCATATGATCGGCTGCTGGGAAAGTGAGGTACACAAGAAGAGACGGGAAATGAACATCAACCGCGTTTACAAACTGGTAGACACCTGTGCGGCGGAGTTTCCTGCTCAGACCCCCTACTACTATTCGACTTTTGAGAGCGAGATGATCAAAGACGGTGAACATTACGCTGAGAATGAAAGCGTTGTCACCGATCGCAAAAAGATCGTGGTCCTCGGGTCCGGGCCCAACAGGATCGGGCAGGGCATCGAATTCGACTACTGCTGCGTACATGGCGTTCTTGCAGCCAAGGAATGCGGCTATGAGACCATCATGATCAACTGTAATCCTGAAACGGTTTCCACAGACTTTGACATTGCCGACAAACTCTATTTCGAACCCGTTTTCTGGGAGCATATCTGGGATATCATCCAGTTGGAAAAACCTGAGGGAGTCATCGTACAGCTCGGGGGGCAGACCGCCCTGAAACTGGCCGAGAAACTCGATAAGTACGGTGTCAAGATCATTGGAACCAGCTTTGAGGCTCTCGACCTCGCCGAAGACCGCGGAAACTTCTCAAAACTGCTGAAGAAACTCGACATCCCCTATCCGAAATTTGGAACGGCAACCTCGGCAGACGAGGCGGATGCCATCGCCGAGCAGTTGGATTTCCCAATCCTTGTACGTCCGAGCTATGTGCTGGGAGGACAGGGCATGAAGATCGTGATCAACAAGCAGGAGCTGGAGGATCATGTGATCAATATCCTGAGAAAGATACCGAACAACGTCCTGCTGCTCGATCATTACCTCGACGGTGCGATCGAAGCTGAAGCAGACGCCATTTGTGACGGGGAGAATGTGTACATTATAGGGATCATGGAGCATATCGAGCCTTGCGGGGTGCATTCGGGGGATTCAAACGCTACCCTCCCACCCTTCAATCTGGGCGAGTTTGTTCTGCAGCAGATCAAGGACCATACCCATAAAATTGCACTGGCACTCGAAACAGTTGGATTGATCAACATCCAGTTCGCAATAAAGGATGACATCGTCTACGTGATTGAAGCAAATCCGCGAGCGTCCAGAACGGTTCCATTCATCTCGAAGGCCTACAACGAGCCCTATGTGAATTACGCGACCAAGGTCATGCTGCGGGAAAATACCTTGGCGGATTTTGATTTCAAGCCGCACCTGGATGGCTATGCAATCAAACAACCTGTATTCTCCTTCAACAAGTTTCCAAATGTGAACAAAAGTCTGGGACCCGAAATGAAGTCAACCGGTGAAAGCATCCTTTTCATTGACGGTTTGAAAGACGATGAGTTTTACGAACTCTACTCGAGAAGAAAAATGTACCTGAGCAAATAATACTCAGGTACATTCATTTTTTTATAGAAATTCGACGGCTCCTGAGACCACGTCGTAAATGGCACCGGCGATAACAATTTCGCCGTTGTCTTCCATTTCTTTTAGAATAGGGCTGTCATTGCGAATCTGTTCGATTGAATTCTCGACATTTTTAACGGCTACTTCTTCAATAAGTTCGGGAGTGAGGTCACCTTTGACGACACTTCCTACCGCAGGCTGGATTTTGTTGAGAAGCGGAGTGATATTGCCGAGCTCCACATGCTTGCAAGCAGAAGTTACTGCCCCGCATCGGGTATGACCCAGAACCAAAACCAACTTGGAACCTGCCACTTTGCAGGAGTATTCGAGCGAACCTAAAATGTCTTCATTCACGATGTTTCCAGCAACCCTGACATTGAATATGTCTCCGATCCCCTGATCGAACACCAGTTCGGCGGGCACCCTGGAGTCAATGCAACTCAACAAAGCAGCGAAAGGAAATTGTCCGCCACCTGTCTTTTCAACCTGAGTTAGCAAATCTCTTTCGGTTTTCTTGTTTTGCAAGAATCTTTTGTTACCGTCCTTCAATCGGGTTAACGCATCATTGGGCCTGATGCCGGCCTGAATTTCTCTGGTTAGCGTTTCCATGGGTTTCGTTTTTATTCAAAAGTAATGCATTTTTGTGAACCTCTAAAGGTCCGGTGCTGAAAGACATCGAGCTTCCTGAAATAACTTATATTTGCTCTAAAAAAATAGCATGAACTACATTCTGTTTGATGGACCCTACCGCGACCATCTTCTACCCCTCACTTACACCAAACCGGTGGCGGATCTACGAATCGGAATTCTGACCATCCGTGAAAAATGGGAAAAAGTTCTCGAGACCACGACAACCTCGGTCACTGAAGATTACCTTTCCGGGAAGTTCCCGATGGTCGAAATGGCCGAGAATATCATGATCTGCGGGTCTGTGCTGCCAAGCCCGGAACTTGTGGGCAGGGTCAAATCGCTTCAACCCGGACAGGCAATTTACAAGGATGATGAATTATTGGCTTTTTACGCTTTGGAAAACGAGGAGGTTGACCTCGAAAAAGTTCAGCGGCTTGAATTTGAAGGCGATCTCATCATCATACGACACACCTGGGACCTGTTTCGAAACAACGGTCCGGCACTAGAGGCTGATTTTGAGCTTCTTACCCAGGGAAGAAAATCAGCACCCATCCCACCTGCGGTGCACTGCGTAAACAAAGAAAGAATCTTTCTCGAGGAAGGTGTCGATATCGAAATTGCGGTTTTAAATGCGAAAAAGGGACCCATATACATTGGCAAGAATGCCGAGGTACACGAGGGCAGCCTGATTCGCGGCCCCTTTGCCATGGGCGAATACTCAGTGGTCAAAATGGGCGCCAAAGTTTACGGCCCCACAACCCTGGGTCCCAAATCAAAAATCGGAGGTGAGGTGAACAATGCTATCCTGTCGGGGTATTGCAGTAAGGGTCACGATGGGTACCTGGGCAATGCGGTTATCGGAGAATGGTGCAATATGGGAGCCGACTCCAATAATTCCAACCTCAAGAACACCTATGCTGAAGTGAAAATGTGGGACTATGCCAAGCAGCGTTTCGTGAAAACCGGCTTGCAATTCTGCGGCTTGATCATGGGAGATCACTCGAAATCGGCGATCAACACGATGTTCAACACAGGGACCGTCGTCGGGGTCAGCGCCAACATCTACGGAGCTAATTTCCCGAGAAATTTCGTACCTTCTTTCTCCTGGGGCGGAGCTTTAGGATTTAAAACCTATACGTTAAGCAAAGCTATCGAAACTGCTGAATTAGTGACGAAAAGAAAAAATGAAGATTTCACCGAAGAGGATCGGAAAATATTCGAGCACATCTTTGAGGAGAGCAGCAGCTTCAGAAAGAGCTGATGCCTGAGCTGAAATAAAAATTGAAACCCATGAAACGGATTGTCGCACTCACAGGCGCCGGCATGAGCGCAGAAAGCGGGCTGAAAACTTTTCGGGACGCAGATGGCCTCTGGGAAGGACATGACGTGATGCAAGTGGCCTCGCCGGAAGGTTGGCGACAGGACCCTGAGTTGGTTCTGGACTTCTACAATCAGAGGAGGCGACAGCTTTTTGATGTGCGGCCCAATCAGGGACATGAGCTGTTGGCAGAACTCGAGCAACAATATAGTGTCGACGTGGTGACTCAAAATGTGGATGACCTGCATGAAAGAGCCGGAAGCTCCAGGGTGCTTCACTTGCACGGCGAATTACTCAAAGTGAGAAGCTCCCGGGATGAGCGACTGGTCCAGGACTGGACAACAGACCTCGTTCTTGGCGACCTATGTGAGCTGGGAAGCCAGCTTCGACCTGATATCGTATGGTTTGGTGAAGCGGTCCCGCTGCTGGAACCTGCGGCAGAGATAACGTCCCAGGCAGACATTATAATCATTATAGGAACCTCAATGCAAGTCTATCCGGCGGCAAGCCTTATTCATTATGCCCAACCCGGAATTCCAATCTATTTTATTGATCCGCGACCCACCATTAGCGAATCTCAATTCTCTAACCTGACTG
>JAHEHE010000045.1 GCA_024644725.1 Flavobacteriaceae bacterium
ACATGAGTGGCATCGCCTACTTGAAAACAGGGGATTATGAAAACGCCATCAAGTATCTCTCCGGTTTCTCATCCGATGACGAAATGCTTTCGGCCATTGCCCTGGGTAATATCGGGGATGCTTTCATCGAGATCAACCAGCCAGACGATGCGCTGGAATACTATCTGAAGGCCGCTGAATTGAGGGACAACAACTTCACCACGCCTTTTTATTTGTTCAAAGCAGGACAGACCGCCATGGATCTGGGCAAGTTTTCGGATGCGGAGAAATATTTTACCCGAATCAAGGAAGAATACGTGAAATCAGAGGAAGCCAAGAGAATAAATATATATATTCAGAGAGCGCAGCTGGCAAACAAATAAGCTAATTAAAATGGCTACGACTGACTTGTCGGCATACGATAAAAACACAATCCCAAACGCGAAGGCACTTCGGTTTGGGATTGTTGTTTCTGAATGGAATTCAGACATAACTGAAAATTTGCTGAAAGGCGCGATCGAAACCCTGGAAGAAAACGGGGCTGAGGACAAAAACATTTTGGTACAATGGGTTCCGGGTAGCTTCGAGTTGATTTTTGGCTGTAGCCAAATGCTCAAAACGGAGAAACTGGACGCTGTTATTGCCATTGGAAATGTCATCCGTGGAGAAACGGAACACTTCACCTTTGTCTGTGAGGGAGTCACCCAGGGGATCAAGGACCTCAATTTGACCTATGACGTGCCCACCATTTTTTGTGTCTTGACCGACAACAACAAACAGCAGTCGATCGACAGATCGGGAGGAAAGCACGGTAACAAAGGTGTTGAATGTGCTGTTGCTGCCATCAAAATGGCGGCTTCCCTCAAAAAAGGCATTTAACATAACTTTATTTGACAGGCTAGCCGTATTTCAGTAATTTTGTGATTACCTAAGTCTTCACCAATGTTGTTTGGAAACGCTTTTAAACCCAGGTCGCACTACGTGTACAATTACAAGCCTCGCTACTACGACGAGAGGAAGGAGCGTTTGGAAAAATTAAAAGCCAAGTACGAAAAATCGAATTCAGATTCGGGGGAAGAAGATGATGTTCCCAAAATCACCCTTACCAAAGATCAGTTGAGGTCCAGCTGGCAGAGACACAAAAGAGTTTCCTCGAATCGTGCGGTCAACATCAGGCTGGCCATCATCATAACGATATTGGTGGGCTTGCTTGCCTATATTTTTGAAATTCATACATTGTTTTAATGGCGAATCAAATTCGTTTACTCCCCGAGAATGTGGCCAATCAAATCGCTGCAGGTGAGGTGGTTCAAAGGCCCGCATCTGTTGTGAAGGAATTGCTGGAGAACGCTGTGGATGCTGGAGCCACCAGGATTGAACTTATCGTAAAGGACGCTGGAAAAACCTTGATTCAGGTCATTGACAATGGGTTAGGCATGAGTCCGTCAGACGCAAAGCTCGCCTTTGAACGGCATGCAACCTCCAAGATCAAAACGGCCAACGACTTGTTCGATTTGCACACGAATGGTTTCCGCGGAGAGGCCCTGGCTTCTATTGCAGCTGTCTCGCATGTGAGGCTCAGGACAAAAACTGAAAAAGAGGAGCTTGGAACCGAAATCAGAATTGATGGAGGAGAAATCAAATCAAATACACGGGTTCAAATATCTACCGGAACGGTGATCGAGGTTCGGGATCTTTTCTACAATATTCCGGCTCGCAGAAACTTCTTGAAAGGAAACAGCGTAGAGACCCGTCATATCGTCGACGCTTTTCAACGCGTGGCCTTTACAGCACCTAAAATACGTTTTCGATTGGTTCATAACGACAACGAGGTATTCAATCTGCCCCCGTCTCAAACGGATAACCTGTCTGCCAACCTGCGCCAGCGCATTGTGGGTATCATGGGCCGAAACACCAACGAAAAACTCGTTCCCATACAGGAAGACACAGAAATACTCAAAATAACGGGATTTGTCGGAAAGCCTTCTCATTCCAAGAAAAAGAGAGGTGAGCAATTCTTTTTTGTAAACAACAGGTTCATCAAGCACAATTACCTGAATCATGGCGTCTTAAACGCATTTGAGGGTCTGATTCCTCCAGGTAGCTATCCCGCTTACTACCTATTCCTGGAAGTACCTCCCCAAAGCCTGGACGTCAACATCCATCCAACAAAAACGGAAGTTAAGTTTGACAATGAACGTGATCTCTATGCCATTATAAGGTCCACGGTTAAGCACAGTTTAGGTCAATACAATGTGAGCCCGAGTTTGGATTTTGAAAGAGATGCTGGTCTGGATACACCCTATGCTTACAAGGATAAGTCCACGGTGAAATCTCCGAGCATTCAGGTAGACAAAGATTTCAACCCCTTTCGCAAAGAGTACTCTGTCGCTGCAGGTGCCAAAAGAAAAGAAACACTCCAGCAATGGGAGGCACTTTACCTGGACAACGGTCCCGAGAAAGAATTGATTCACAGCATTGAGGTGGAAGCTGAGGACATCAGCCAACAGCTCTTCGATGAAAAAGAAGGCCTGGATGTACTGCACACCTTCCAATTGCATGCCAAGTATGTTGCGAGCTCGATTAAATCGGGCATGGTCCTGATCGACCAGAACGCAGCGCACCAGCGCATTCTATATGAAGACTATCTCGAGAAGGTGACCCTGGAAGGGATGGGGCACCAACAGCTTCTTTTCCCCCTTAAGGTGACACTGACATCGAATGAGATAAATATTCTCAAGGATGTAAAAACAGATCTCGAAACCGCCGGATTTCATATCGCTGAGATAGGAGAAGATCAGATCACATTGGATGCCATACCCGTGAGCATCGCGGAAAAGCAAGTCGATCAAATTCTGGAAGAGCTTGCAGGAAACATTGAGAACGAGGTTCCTGACACCAGTTTTAGCCAGATCGACACCATTGCAAAAAGCCTGGCAAAAAGCCTTTCGATAAAAGCCGGAACGCCGTTGAATTCCAAAGAGCAGGAATCCCTGGTCAACAAACTGTTCTCATGCAAAGAGCCCAATTATTCCCCATCTGGAAAAAAGACTTTCATCACGATTTCCATCGAGGATCTCGAACAACAATTTAATATTTGAATATGGGAAAATTAACGGATGCGGTTAAGCATTTGATCTTATTGAATGTCCTTTTTTTTGTTGCGAGCTCCATTGTGGGGCCGAAGCTAACCGCTTGGTTCGCTCTGTTTTTCCCGGAAAGCACAAACTTTGGAGTCTGGCAATTTTTGACCCACATGTTCATGCACGGGGGGCTGATGCATATCCTCTTCAACATGTATGCCCTCTGGGCCTTTGGGTCGCCACTCGAACAGATGTGGGGCAGAAACAAGTTTCTGTTTTTCTACTTCTCTGCCGGAATTGGAGCCGGACTGATTTACACGGCGGTTAATTATTATCAGTTCAACGGCATTTACAACGAGTTGGTCTCTTTGGGGATGCCAGGTCCGGAGATTCAGAAAATTCTCGAATCAGGACGCTACAACACCTCAATTCTCGAAAAAGTATCCGAAGAAAGGTTGGTTGAAATGTACCAGATCTACAACACCCCAGCTGTAGGAGCATCGGGCGCCATCTACGGGGTTCTGGTGGCCTTTGGAATGACTTATCCCAATGCGAAACTGGCTCTGATCTTCCTGCCGGTGCCGATTGCGGCGAAGTATTTCATTCCTGTGCTGATCGCGCTTGATCTCTTCTCCGGTGTCACAGGATTTTCTATATTTGGAGGAGGTATAGCGCACTTCGCACATGTCGGTGGGGCCCTGATTGGTTTCATCATGATGAAATACTGGGAAAAGAACCAATTCAAACGCTGGAACTGACAAAAAAGCTCTCCCTGATGAGTACAGATTTGTATCAAAGATTTAAGGAGCGGAATGTTGTTGAAAAACTCATTATTCTCAACATTCTTGTTTTCATTCTGACCTATCTTTTGAATACGGCCTCTTTCCTGTTCAATTATGACGGAAATATGCTTGTCGACTGGTTTGCATTGAGACCATCGTTCGAACAATTGCTTTACAGGCCCTGGACATTGATTTCCTATGGGTTCCTGCATGTCGGGTTCTTTCACATTCTTTTCAACCTTTTGATTCTCTACTATTTTGGAAACCTTTTCCTGGACTTTTTTCGCAGTGGACAATTCCTGACCTACTTTTTTCTGGGAGTTGTGTCAGGGGGGCTCATTTACATGATGGCCTACAATTATCTACCTGCACTGAAGACCCAGGATACAATTCTGGTGGGAGCCTCTGCCGGGGTCACGGCGATCGTTGTCGGAATCGCCACTTACATTCCGAATTATGCTTTGCACTTCAGGTTTCTGGGAAGCATTAAGCTGATGTATATCGCCATAGCCATGGTTGTGCTCGACGTGGTGCAAATACCTGCGGGAAATGCCGGGGGACACCTGGCCCATTTGGGAGGAGCACTGTTGGGATTTCTTTTGACCCGCTACCTGAATCAAGGAAACGGTATTGCCGAATGGTGGAAGAGTCAGTGGCCGATCCGAAAGCAAACTCCTCTCAAAACCGTTTACAGGAGTGATCCCTCCTCCAAGAAAGAGGTTCGGGTGGAATACGATCAAAAGCGAATAGATGCCATACTCGACAAGATCAGCAAATCCGGTTACGACACTTTGACCAAAGAAGAGAAAGACTACTTGTTCAAAGCAGGGAAAAACTAGTTTGGAAATGAAAGATCTTAAGCCCCTTCACAAACTCGTTTTCTTTCTGAACAATATTTTTGCCCTTTTGTTTCTGGCTTCGTTCGCGATCCCCTATGTTTCGCCGGAAAGCTTCCCCTTGCTATCTGTTTTGAGTCTCGCAGTCCCTTTGATTGTTTTTATCCATATCGGATTTATTCTCTACTGGTGGCTTGTCGGTTTCAAAAGACAATTTCTTCTGTCTTTCTTCTGCCTGTTGCTCGCTGTTGGGTTTTCATATTTTCCCTATAAATTCAAGGATCATACGGTTGTCAGCGGAAACAGCATTTCCGTAATGAGCTACAATGTTCGTATTTTCAACCGATATGACTGGATCGAAGATCCCGAAGTTCCAAATAAAATTTCGCGATTCGTCCGTGACAATGATCCTGACATACTGGCCTTGCAGGAATATGCCCCGCTCAAAGAGATAGCCTCCGAATATGACTACAAATATGAAGAGGTTAAAGGACGTCGATCACCCTATGGCATGGGAATTTTTACCAAGTACCCCATTGTGCGCTCAGGAAACCTGGATTTCGAGAATTCCACGAACAATGCTATTTTCATAGATGTTTTAATGAGAACAGATACGGTTCGAATCTACAATGTGCACCTGGAGTCGTTTGGAATCAAGACAGACAGTCTGAACATCTCAGGCATCAATGAAAAGGATTCGCGAAAGCTCATGAAGCGTTTGAAAGGTTCGTTTGTGAAACAGCAGTACCAGGTGGAGAGACTCATGGAACACCAGATGAGTTGCCCCTACCCGATCATTCTTTGCGGAGACTTCAATAACACCTATTACTCCTGGGCCTACCGAAACCTGAAGAATGATCTCAAAGACAGTTTTGTAGAAGCCGGAAAGGGATTTGGCAAGACCTATTCTCTCAACGGATATCCGCTGCGGATCGATTTTGTTCTTCCTGATGCCCGCTTCAAAGTGAATGAGCACCGCAATTTTGAAATCGCCCTTTCTGATCACGAGCCCATACTCGTAAAGCTCAGCCAATGAAAAAATTACTATTTTTGCCGCTCAGTTCAGAAGAATGAATCAGGACAAAAAAGTGGCGTTTTACACCCTGGGTTGCAAACTCAATTTTTCGGAGACCTCTACGATTGCCAGGGGTTTTCAGCAAGAAGGTTTCAAGCGAGTGGATTTTGCTGAAAAAGCAGATATCTATGTGATCAACACCTGTTCGGTTACCGATAACGCAGACAAGCGCTTTAAAACCATCGTGAAGAACGCTCAAAAGCAGAACGAAAATGCATTTTTGGTGGCCATAGGTTGCTATGCACAGCTCAAACCAGAAGAACTGGCGCGAGTCGAAGGGGTGGATCTGGTACTTGGCGCCTCTGAAAAGTTCAAGGTTACTGATTATCTTAACGATCTCTCTAAAAATGAAATGGGCGAAATCCACGCCTGCGAAATCGAAGAGGCCAATTTTTATGTGGGCTCCTATTCGATTGGAGATCGTACCCGCGCCTTCCTGAAAGTCCAGGACGGATGTGATTATAAATGCACGTTTTGCACCATTCCCCTGGCACGCGGGATATCGAGAAGTGACCGACTCGAGAACGTATTGAACAATGCCCGCGAGATCTCTGAGAAGGGAATTCGTGAGATCGTTCTCACCGGCGTAAACATCGGGGACTACGGCAAGGGAGAGTTTGGAAATAAAAAGCATGATCATACCTTCTATGAATTGATCGAATCCCTCGAGGGTGTGGAAGGAATAAGTCGACTGAGAATTTCTTCGATCGAGCCGAATCTGCTGAAAAATGAAACGATAGAATTTGTGTCCAAATCGGGTAAATTCGTGCCTCACTTTCATATCCCGCTCCAAAGCGGCTCGGATTCGATTCTGAGAAAAATGAAGAGAAGGTACAACCGGTCGCTGTACACGGATCGTGTTGAAACGATCAAGCGACACATGCCGCATGCCTGCATCGGAGTGGATGTCATCGTTGGTTTTCCTGGTGAGACGGAAGAGGAATTTTTGGAAACGTACAGATACCTCTCTGAGATGGACATATCCTATCTTCATGTGTTCACCTATTCGGAGCGGCCCAACACCCCTGCTATCGACATGGACGGCAGAGTTGATCCCAAAGTTCGACAAAAGAGAAGCAAAATGCTAAGGGGTCTGTCTGTCAAAAAAAGAAGAGCTTTTTACGAAACTCAAATCGGAACCGAGCGTACCGTGCTTTTCGAAGCTGAAAACAAGTTGGGCTATATTCACGGATTTACTGAAAACTATGTCAAAGTGAAGGCCCCATGGAACCCGGAACTGGTAAATTCGCTTCACAAGATTCGTCTCACAGAAATAGACGAGGACGGAATTGTGAGATTTGATTGGGTACGGTCGGAAACACTCCAATTAACATCTTACCATCCAGATGAGTGAGAAAACCTCGATCTATCTTGTTCCCGGACTTGGCGCAGGAACCGAGATCTTTGAATACCTCAGGTTGCCCGAAGATCGCTTTGAAGTTCATCCGATCGAATGGCTCATTCCGCAATCCGAAGACGAAAGCCTCGAAAACTATGCGAATCGAATGGCGGAGTTCGTGAAAGACGAAATGCCTGTCTTGATCGGAGTATCTTTCGGCGGCCTTCTGGTCCAGGAAATGAGCAAACTGATCCCAACGAAGAAAGTCATCATCATTTCAAGCCTTAAAAAAAGGAGTGAATTGCCCAAGCGACTGAAGCTTCTCCAAAAACTAGGTTTGTACAAATTATTGCCAACGGGGAGAATCTCAAGGATTGATGATTTTTCAAGGTTCAACTTCCATCAGACTCTCAAAAGAAAAACAGAATTGTACAACCGTTACATGCGGGTCAGAAATGAAAAATACTTAAATTGGGCCATTAAAACCGTCTTGCACTGGAAAGGAGGCGGGGACATTTCACATGTGGTGCACATACACGGGACACAGGATGAGATTTTTCCAATAAAATACATTGATAATTGCGTTCCTGTTGACAACGGCACACACGCCATGATTATTACCAGAGCAAAAAGAATCAGCGAAATTATCATCAATTCGTTAGAAACATGATCATCGAAACTACTTCCTTAAAGGATCTCCTGCTTCTGACCCCACAAGTTTACAAGGACGACAGGGGATATTTTATGGAGTCCTACAACAAAATGAGAATTGGCAAGATGATCAAGAATGACTTTGTGCAGGACAATGAGTCGCTTTCGCGGAAGAATGTCTTGCGCGGATTGCACCTTCAACTTCCACCACATGCCCAGGCAAAACTCATCCGGGTCATCAAGGGAAGCATTCTCGATGTGGCCGTGGACCTTAGAAAAAACTCCGACACCTTTGGTCAGCATTTCAAACACGTTTTGAGCGGGGAAAACAAAAAACAGCTATACATTCCCGAAGGATTTGCCCATGGCTTTCTCACGCTGGAAGACGACACTTTGATCAATTACAAGTGTTCAAACTACTATCACGCTGAAAGCGAATCCTCTATCCTTTGGAACGACCCGGACCTGAATATCGACTGGGGAATACAAAATCCGATTTTAGCTGAAAAAGATCGATTGGCTGAAAAATTCATTACATTTGAAAATCCCTTTTAATTTTAACAACACGGATTATGAAAAGATCGTATCGATTCATTGCGCTGTCCGTCGCTGTTGTTGCAGGCTTGTTTTTCATCAACGCGGACAAATCGATCAAAAAAACCGAACCTACATTTAAAGCTGACACTGACCCGGCAAAAAGCACCAGCGATACCTATCGCATAAAAGCTTTGAAAATTCCCGAAAATTTGACCTTTGCGGGTGAAAAGGTTGAACTTGACAAAACGGACATACGTGAGCGTATTGACCGTGAGCTCCTGGTAAACACCTATTGGCAATCCAATGCCCTTTTGTGGTTCAAACGAACCAACAAGTATTTTCCGGTGATTGAACCCATTCTGAAGGAAAAAGGCGTCCCAGACGATTTCAAATATCTCTCTGTCATCGAGAGTGACCTGCGCAACGTGACTTCCCCTGCCGGGGCAAAAGGCATGTGGCAGATGCTTAAGGAAGCGGCTCGTGAGAATGGCCTTGAGGTCAATTCGAATGTAGATGAGCGCTATCACCTGGAAAAAGCGACGCGTGCAGCATGTGACTACCTCATCGATGCCAAAGAGAGACTCGGAAGCTGGACCCTGGCTGCCGCGGCTTACCACGCAGGCAACTACGGAATAGAAAAGCGTTTGGAAGAGCAACAAGTGTCGAGCTACTACGATGTGCTCGCCGGTGAAAACACCGAAAGGTATATTCCCAGGATCATTGCCGCGAAAGAAATTCTGACCCATCCTGAGAAATACGGCTTTGAATTTGAAAAGGATGATTTGTACGAACTCGGCCCTACTTATACAGTTGAGGTGGACACGGCCATTACTGACATTGCCTCATTTGCAAAAAAATATGGAACCAATTACAAGGAGTTAAAAATGTACAACCCCTGGTTGAGAGAAAACAAATTGAATAACAAGACACAGAGGCTTTACCAGATCAAAATCCCGGAATAGAGCACAATTGTGACTGAGCTTCTTTGAACTCTTTCATCAAATCTGAAACGATTTCCCCGGCTGGTTTGATCGCATCGATGAGCCCGGCGATCTGACCGATTTCCAATTCACCTTCTTCCAGGTCACCTTCGAACATGCCGAGTTTGGCTCGAGCCCTTCCCAAAAGTGCGCTGAGCTCCTCTTTCGAAGCATTTTTATCGTAGAGCTCCTGAACCTTTTTGTAGAACGAGTTTTTTATCAATCGTACCGGTGTCAGTTCTTTCAGGGTAAGGTGGGTGTCCCCGTCTTGCGTCATCAAAACCTTCTCCTTGAAATTCGCGTGTGCCGATGACTCTGTACTCGCCACAAACCGGCTTCCGACCTGTATACCATCTGCTCCCAGCGCCATCGCTGCGAGCATTCCTCGTCCGGAAGCAATTCCGCCCGCTGCAAGCAAGGGCACTTCTATTTCTCGTCTAACCATGGGAATCAGGGTAAAAGTAGTTGTCTCCTCCCTTCCATTGTGTCCTCCGGCTTCAAAACCCTCTGCGACTATGGCATCCACACCCGACTCCTGGGCCTTCCTGGCAAATTTGACGCTGCTGACAACATGTGCCACGCAAACCCCATTATCCTTCAATCTTTTCGTATGAAGTTTAGGATTCCCTGCAGATGTGAAAACGATCTTCACCCCCTCGTCCAGGATAATATCCAAAATTTCCTCCAGGTCAGGATAAAACAAGGGTATATTGACTCCAAAAGGTTTGATGGTCGCCTTCTTGCATTTGCGAATGTGCTCTCTCAGGACATCCGGATACATGGAACCGGCCCCGATCAGGCCAAGCCCACCTGCATTCGAGACAGCTGAAGCCAGCTTGTGCCCACTGACCCATACCATGCCCGCTTGAATTATAGGGTATTGAATGCCAAACAAGTTTGTAATCCTGTTTTCCATATGCATACTGATTTGAAACAGGAAGATACGACTTTTAACATCAAAATGAATCTGGATTCGGGGTCCAAGTTCATGGATTTCATTAGCTTTAGCTCCAAATGATAAATCCGGAAGACCATTCTAAAAGCTGGAAGACGGCTTTGCTGACTTTTCTCGCGCTGACTGCCTTTGCTGCAAATTCTGTACTCTGCCGCATGGCCCTGGGACAAGAGACCATAGATGCGGGTTCTTTTACCAGCATAAGGCTTCTTTCAGGCACGACCATGCTCCTTCTGCTTATCCAAATCACTCGAAAAAGGAAGTCTCCAAGAAAAAAGATGTCAAGAGGATCCTGGATCTCAGGGCTTATGCTATTTCTCTATGCGGTCTGTTTTTCCTATGCCTATATCAGCCTGGAAACCGGAGTCGGAGCTCTTATAGCCTTCGCATCCGTTCAAATCACAATGATTGCCCATGGATTCCTTAAAGGACACCGACTTAGCAGAACAGAATGGTCTGGAGTCTTACTGGCCTTTGGTGGTTTCGTTTATCTTGTGAGTCCTGGGATCAGTGCCCCACCGATAGAAGGCTTCATCCTAATGACCTTGTCTGGCTTTGGTTGGGGCATGTACAGTGTCGGGGGGATGGGATCTGCCCATCCTCTTGAGGATACAACATTCAATTTTCTGAGAAGCAACCTTTTTCTTCTGCTTTTCATTAGTTTTCTCGTTATCATCTATTTGTTTTATCCTGAGTTGGTGGAGCCTGTGCTTTCCTCAAAAGGTGTCTTTTTAGCCGTTGTTTCAGGAGCAATCACCTCCGGACTCGGTTATACGATCTGGTATATGGCACTAAAAGGATTGAGCAATGTCCAGGCCTCTGTGGTACAACTATCAGTTCCGATCATCGCCGCCCTGGGAGGAATCTTGTTGCTGTCGGAAAAATTGAGTTTGAGGCTTGCGCTCTCTTCTGTTATCATCTTAGGCGGTATCCTCCTGGTTATACTCGGAAAATCTCAAGTTGGAACTAAGAAATGACCCCGGAGCCAAGAAGCTCTTCTCCGTCATACCAGGCGACAAACTGACCCTCGCTGATGGCTGATTGCGGTTCTGCAAAGGAAACATACAGACCGTCCGCAGATCGAAATAATTCTGCCTCTTGCAGGTCCTGCCGATAGCGGATTCTCGCCTGGACACGCATTTCTTCCCCTACTCCAATTTCCAGGTCTGGACGTATCCAGTGAGTCTCTTTTTCTCGAACGAAAAGAGCTTTTCGATACAAACCTTGATGGGATTTTCCTTCACCCGTGTAGATGACGTTTTCCCGGACATCAGTGTCTATAACAAATAAGGGCTCGACGGTGCCTCCAACAGCCAGGCCTTTTCGCTGGCCCTTTGTAAAATAGTGAGCACCTTGATGAGTGCCTACAACTTTTCCATCATTTTGGGTATAATGAAACTTGCTGCTCAAGAACTTCAGTTCCTCCTCCCGCGATTCAAATTCCGGAACTTCGCGCTCATAGATGGCAGAGTCTCCTGGGACCTGAATGATCACACCTTCTTTTGGACTAAGTTTCTGTTGCAGAAACTCCGGAAGTTTCACTTTCCCCACAAAGCACAAACCCTGGGAATCTTTCTTCTCCGCCGTCACCAAACCGAGATCGGCAGCAATCTCTCTCACTTCGGCCTTGTTAAGTTCACCGATTGGAAACAGGGATTTGGCGAGTTGTTCCTGGGAGAGTTGACACAGAAAATAGGACTGGTCCTTATTCTCATCTTTACCTGACAGCAAGCGATAGATTTTACGACCGTTTGAATCGAATTCCCCTTTACGGACATAGTGACCCGTAGCCACAAAATCCGCATTCAGGCGCAAGGCGAGTTCCATGAAGACGTCAAACTTGATTTCCCGATTACAAAGAACATCCGGGTTTGGGGTCCTTCCCTCCTCGTATTCGCGAAACATGTAATCCACGATTCGCTCCTTGTACTGTTCGCTGAGATCTACGACCTGGAATGGGATTCCCAGCTTTTCAGCCACAAGCATGGCATCATTGCTGTCTTCGAGCCAGGGACATTCTTTCGAAATCGTGACCGTGTCATCGTGCCAGTTCTTCATGAACAGACCGATCACCTCGTATCCCTGTTGTTTTAAAAGATAGGCTGCAACACTGGAGTCAACTCCCCCGGAAAGTCCTACAATGACTCTTTTCATTGTCGTCAAATTTCAGACGGCAAAGATACAAAATTGGGGTTGATTCAGTTCTTTTCGGGTTTAAGCGCAGGTTGCTCGGTACTGACGAGCTCCCCATCCACATAATTCTCCCAGGTGCCCACGCGCTGATCATCTTTAAAGGGCCCTTTTTTGATGAGATCTCCAGATTTTCGGCTGTAATAAACGGCCATTCCATTCAATTTGCCCTCAGCATAGTTGAAGTCCTGATATAGGAATCCCTTGATCGAGTATTTTTTGTAGTTTCCGTGGAGCAAGCCATTTTTATAGTATGCTATTTCCGTCGGCTCTCCTGTGGGATAAAACGTCTTGTATTCCCCATCGAGTTTTCCATTTACGTAATTCTCTTCGCTCATGATCGATTTGCCGTCCTCGTGATAGTAGAGCCATTTTCCCTCTCTTTCCTTTCCTCTCATCTTGCCTTCGCTTTCCAGAACTCCTGATGGGGTATAAAAACGGACGTCGGCGAGGTCGCTGTCGTTACTGTACTCCTTGATGATTACCGGATTGTCCGAATTGGAGGCTGAGTAAAACCTGAAAACACCAACTTCCTTTCCATGCTCAAAAGTTCCCGTGTACCTTACGCGGTTATTATTGTAATATTTTCGCCACACTCCATGGCGTTCGCCGTTCTCGTCAAACTGGTTGATCGATGTTTGCCCGGATAGCCAAAGCGTCTGGAAAAGGAGAAGAAAAAAAAGCGGTCTTTTCAACATATGTAACGGGTTTGTAATGAATAACACGAAAAAACAAAAATTGTTGTCTAAATTAAGCTCAAAGCCGGGTAAAAGTAGGAATATTTTTTATTTTTAATTCTGGTTTTGATCCTAGCAGATGTGCATTCGAATAGTGAATGGAATTGTCAAATGTTAAAGGTGGTATTATGACTTCAGATGAAATCCATCGCAGGAACCTTGAAGACATCCTGAAAACTGTGCGAAATGCAAAGCGCGTTTACCGCGATCAGGGAGTCGAGGCTGTCCTCAGGCAACCTGAATTAATGCCTTTTTTGATCGAATGCCTGTATTCATGCGATCAGAAGCACAGTATTAAGTCGGCCTGGGTTTTAGAGCTGGTCTGCCTCTTCGAAATTCGCCTGCTGCTCCCCTATCTTACGGAATTCACTTCTCGTTTGAACACCCTCGAAAAAGAAAGCGCCATCCGGCCGGTATCCAAAGTGTGCTCCATAATCTCCCTGCATTGCAAGGAGCATCCATGTGAATCTTTCACACACGACTCGTCCTGGAAAAACAACATCATTGAAGCGAGTTTTGAATGGCTCACCGGGCAGCACAAGATTGCCGCCCAGGTTTTTGCCATGGAATCCCTGCTTATCCTGGGTCAGGAATCCGACTGGATCCTGGATGAGCTCTATTCCATACTCGACAAGGACTATCCGAACAAAAGCTCGGGATACCAGTCAAGAGCCAGAAAAATAATGGATAAAATCTCTAAAGTCAAAAGGAAGAAAACCTAAAAAAAACTATTTTTGCAGCTCACCTGAATACACATCCAGCATGAATCTCAGCAGTCTGAATGCCATATCGCCCATCGACGGAAGGTACAGAAACAAGATAGAGTCGCTTGCCGATTATTTTTCTGAAGAGGCACTAATCAAATACAGAGTTTTGGTTGAAGTGGAATACTTTATCTTACTCTGCAAGAGAGATCTACCCCAATTATCAGGTTTCCCGAATGAGCGATTTCAGGACCTGAGGGACATCTATTCGAATTTTAAATCGGAGCAGGCCAGCGAGATCAAGGCAATTGAGAAGATTACCAATCACGATGTCAAAGCGGTGGAGTACTTTTTGAAGCGACGTTTTGACGAAATGGGATTAGGTGAGTTCAAAGAATTCATTCACTTTGGACTAACCTCTCAAGACATTAACAACACGGCAATACCTCTTTCGTTGAAAGAAGCCTATGAAAATGTTTACCTGCCCAGGATCACGGCCCTGGTTGAAGTTCTGAAGGCATATGCGGAAGATTGGAAATCTGTACCCATGCTGGCCAAAACTCACGGGCAGCCGGCTTCTCCTACCCGATTGGGAAAAGAGGTCCAAGTCTTCGTGGAACGACTCAGGCAACAGTTAAAATTGTTGAGCCAGGTACCGTTTGCGGCTAAATTCGGAGGAGCCACAGGTAATTTCAATGCCCACCACATTGCATATCCCGATATCGACTGGAAAGATTTCGGAGAGGACTTTGTCGAAAACACACTGGGTCTAACGCAGTCCTTTCCAACCACTCAAATAGAGCACTATGACCATCTGGCCGCTTTCTTTGACGGACTTAAAAGGATCAATACCATACTCATTGACCTCGACAGAGACGTATGGCAATATATTTCCATGAATTACTTCAAACAGAAGATCAAAAAAGGAGAGGTAGGCTCTTCGGCGATGCCGCACAAAGTGAATCCCATTGACTTTGAAAACAGCGAGGGCAACCTGGGCATTGCGAACGCGATCTTCGAGCACCTCTCGGCAAAATTACCGATTTCAAGGCTCCAGAGGGATCTGACCGACTCAACAGTTCTGAGGAACATTGGCGTCCCCATGGGGCATACGCTTATCGGAATTGAATCCACAATAAAGGGGCTCGGAAAGCTTTTGCTCAACCAGGAAGCCTTTGAAAAAGACCTGGAGGACAATTGGGCCGTTGCTGCGGAGGCCATCCAGACCATTCTAAGACGTGAATCCTATCCGGATCCCTACGAAGCCCTCAAAGGCCTGACACGTACAAATTCGAGAATTGATCGCAATTCAATTGCCAAGTTCATCGATAGTCTCGATGTCGATGACTCGGTCAAAAAAGAACTCAAGGCAATAACGCCTCAAAACTACACCGGAATTTGAACAGAACTGATATGCGTTATTTCTGGGTATTGTCTCTCATTATTCTACTGTCCTCTTGCCTGAAGAGTTCTTCGGGATCCGTAGATGATTTCCGTGAGGGTACCTTTAAGACCATCCTCGAAGACAATGAAGCAGTTTCCATGGCAACGCGAAATGACAGCCTGCAGATTGAGACCTACGAGCAGGTCACAGACACCTTTCTGATCAGATGGTTGGATCCGTTTGAATACGTATTGAAAAAGAAGAACCCCAAAACGCTGCTTGACAGCACTGACTTTCATGTCAAAATCACGGGTATTTCTGAAGACAGCTACGATTTCAAAGCCTTTTACTCGGGTTCCAACTTTCAGCAAAAAGGAACCGCATATAAAATTGAGTGAGAAAACTTCTCTCAATGCTTAGAACTTTAAAAACCTTTTGTCTATGGAAATCTTTACTTACATCGACACGTGGGTAGCCTTGCTTACCCTTACTTTTCTTGAAATAGTTCTCGGAATTGACAACATTGTCTTCATCTCCATTACGGCCGGGAAACTTCCTAAGCACCAAATCAGAAAAGCCACCAACATTGGATTGCTTCTGGCCATGGTCTTCAGAATTCTCCTCCTCATGGGGGTTTCGTATCTGATCGCCATGAAAGACCCTCTCGTCAACGTCGACTGGGGATGGTTCAAGGCCTCTGTTTCGGGTCAAAGCCTTATCCTTCTTGGGGGAGGAATATTCCTGCTCTACAAAAGCACTCGGGAGATTCATCACAAAGTAGAAGGAATTGAGGATCAAACCGAACAGAAGAACAGTGTAAAATCCAGTATGGCTGCGGTGATCCTGCAAATAGTGCTGGTCGATATGGTCTTCTCATTCGATTCGGTACTGACAGCCGTGGGCATGACCAACGGCCTCGAGGGAGCTATTATTATCATGGTTATAGCCGTTATCGTATCCATTTTGATTATGATGATCTTTGCTGTTCCGGTCGGAACGTTTGTCAACAAGCATCCGACCGTACAAATGTTGGCTCTGTCCTTTTTGATCCTCATCGGTTTCATGCTGGTTACTGAGAGTGCCCATTTGTCCAATGCTGTAATCTTCAAACAACATGTGGGTGCCATTCCCAAGGGATACCTGTATTTCGCAATCGCCTTCTCTTTGCTGGTTGAGGCCCTGAACATGAAGATTCGTTTTCCGAAAAAGTCGAAGGCCACATAAGGGATTTTATAAGATTCTCTGTGCCCTAAGTTACTTTGACAAAGAGCTGACGCCGATAATTTTGCAGTAAAAAATTATCAAAGTCATGCCTAAAATCAACAAACAATGGACTGCACTGCTACTCTTTTTGAGTTTCGTGTTGCCATTCAACTCTTCGGAGGCTCAGGAAAGAAGCCTTGTAAGCCTTGAAGAAGCAAGAACCCAGGCAAGGTCAAACAATACTGACCTGAAGCTCTTCCAAAAGAAATATGCCGTAGCCAAAGCGAATTACGAGCAGACACGGGCCGTGCTCCTGCCTCAAATTCGTCTTACCAATACGAGTACGTTTACCAACAACCCTTTGATGGCGTTCGGTTTTAAGCTTCTCCAAAGGGATGTCAGCGCCCCGGATTTCGACCCGGACCTACTGAATGATCCGGGAGATGTGGAGAACTTCAATACCCGCATCGAGGTACAGCAACCTATAATCAATGTGGATGGCTGGCAAGAGAGGAAAGCCGCGAACCTTCAACTGGAAATATCCAATCTTCAACAGGAGCGTTACCTGGAGTACCTTGATCTGGAAGTTAGCAAGACTTACATGCAGCTGCAACTCGCCTACAAATCGATTGCTGTTTTGGAAAAGGCCCTGGAAACAGCCGCTGAAAATGAGAAAACGGCTCGCAACAACCTGGAACAGGGTCTCATTCAAAACGCAGATTACCTCAATGTACAGGTTCGACTCGGAGAGGTTGAAAATCAGCTCCTCGCCGCTCGAAGCCAGGCAGAGAACGTTTCGGAATACCTCAGTGTCCTGATTGGAAATGGAGCGAATTCCTACCTCACCCCTGAATCTGAGCTTTTGCCCGTCAATCAGGAGAGTTCTTCATCCATTGAACTGAACACAGAAAGGAAGGACATCAAGGCCAATGCCATTGCGGCCGAGGCACAAAAAAAGATGTATAGCTCTTCGAAAATGAATTTCGTTCCCAGAGCGAATGCCATGGCTTCTTATGGATGGAACGATCCCGAGTTTATGGGCTTTGGCGCTGACAATTACGTAGTCGGAATTCAGCTTTCATGGGATCTTTTCGGCGGATACAAGAACATTGGCAAAATCCACAAAGAGAAAGCACTGCTGGAGCAGGCTGAGCTGGAACAGCAAAAATATCTGGATCAAAGTGAAATGGAGCTCAACAAAGCACTCCGCCATCGATCTGAATCAAAAAACAGGATGGTCCTGGCCGGTATGGCCGTGGAACAATCCAGAGAGGCCCTGCGGGTCACAACCAACAGGTTTGAGCAGGGCCTGGAGAAAACAATGGATTTGCTCTATGCCGAGTCCCAGTTCCTTGAAAAAGAATTGGCCTATTACGAGTCTGTTTTCAACCTGAATTACTCCCAGGCCTATCTCGAATTTTTAAGCAAATAAAAACGTAACAACAAAACATATGAAACCAATGAGAACATTTATAATCCTAATGGCAATCACTTCAATCCTCGCAGGATGTCAGTCTGAGAAGAGCAGCCCGGGTGAATCCGGGCCTGCGGTTAAGGTTGTCCTGAAATCACCCTCTGCTCCTGATGGAGGGGCCTACTTTACAATTAGCGGCAGCATCGAATCCGAGAATTTCGCGAGTTTGAGCACCCGAAATATGGGCTATGTTTCCAGGGTATACGTAAAAGTCGGTGACAAGGTCAGAAAAGGGCAGCTCCTGATTGACATCAACAGCGAAGAGATCGATGCTAAAAAAGCACAGGCGCAGGCGGGTTTGAAACAAGCAGAAGCTCAACTGACCGTTGCAGAAAAAAACTTTGAAAGATACACCGAGCTGTTCAATGAAAACAGCGCATCTCAAAAGGAATTGGATGACATGACCTTGCAGCATGAGATCGCTAAAGCGAATTATGAGCGAGCCATTCAGGTTGAAAATGAAATCGACGCGAACATGGCATACAGCCATATTCGGGCCCCATTTTCCGGAGTGATCACATCCAAATCCATTAAAATGGGTGACATGGCCCGTCCCGGTCAACCTCTGATGAGCCTTGAAGCCCCTGGGGAATTTGTTGCGCGGGCCCTGGTTCCGGAGAACTCGATAGAATATGTCGAGAAAGGTCAGGAAGTGACTGTCAATGTGAAATCCCTGGGTAAATCCTTGAAGGGACGCATAACCGAAGTTAGCGGATCCTCAATGAACTCCGGTGGCCAATACATGATCAAGATGGATCTTGAGGACACAACAGACATCAAATTGTTTTCTGGAATGTACGTGTCTGTTTTGGTTCCGACTCCCGGCAAAGAAGCGTCGAAAAGCCTCTTTGTCGACGAGAACGCACTGGTTCGAAAAGGAGAATTGGACGGTATCTATACCGTAAGTGAGTCGGGTACGGCCATTTTGCGATGGTTGAAGCTTGGTCAGCGCATGGGAGACCAGGTAGAAGTCCTGTCAGGTCTCAATGAAGAAGAAAAATATATTGCCTCAAGTGAAGGCAAATTGTTCAACGGCGCAAAAATCGCCAGTCAAGAATAAGATGATGGAAAAAGGTTTTGCAGGTAACATAGCTTCATTCTTTTTACAATCGAAGCTGACGGTATTGCTGATGGGGATTTTTCTCCTGATCGGGATCTACAGTTCCTTTCTGATTCCCCGTGAGGAAGAACCTCAGATTGAAGTTCCCATCGCAGATGTTTTCGTAGGATATCCCGGGGCATCGCCACTGGAAGTGGAATCCAAGGTGGCCAAACCCCTTGAGAAGATCATTTCCAATCTCCCCGGTGTTGAATATGTCTATTCGACTTCGATGAATGGGCAGGCCATGCTCATCGTACAGTTCTATGTGGGGGAAGACATCGAGCGTTCTTTTGTGCAGTTGTACAACGAGATCATCAAGCACATGGATCAGATCCCACAAGGGGTGCAGCTTCCCCTGGTGAAAACCCGAGCCATTGATGACGTACCCGTTCTGGGTTTGACTTTCTGGAGCCAGAGCTACGACGACTATCAGCTGAAACAACTGGTTCACGAAGTGAATTCGGAGATCGAAAAAGTGGATGGCGTAGCCATAACACAGATCATCGGTGGCAGAAGCAGGGAATTCAGTGTGGTGCTGGACAAGGATAAAATGGCTGAGAACAAGGTTGACATTCTTAACGTGGCCCAAACGATTCAGGCGAGCAACCACCAGTCTTCTTCTGGAACGCTGACCAAACAGGACCAGGAGTTCAGGGTCCATACTGGGAACTTCCTGCAGAATGAGGAGGATCTGAAAAACCTGATCGTCGGTACCAATGAAATGAAACCGGTATACCTCAAGCAGGTTGCAGAGGTCAGCAATGGGCCTGAATCGCCGAAAGAATTTGTTGATTTCGGTTATGGGAAAGCCAATGCTCAAAACCAGGAGCAGTTCCCGGGCATGTACAATGCCATTACGCTTTCCGTAGGCAAGCAGAAAGGCGGAGATGCCATGAAAGTGGCAAAAGTCATTCTGGAAAGGATTGAAGACATGAAAAAAGAGCTCATCCCGAACGACGTAGAGGTGACGGTCTCCCGGAATTACGGGGAGACAGCTTCTCATAAGGTTTCCGAGCTTTTAAGCCACCTGATAATAGCGATTGTCTCGGTTTCTCTGGTTGTTATGCTCGCCATGGGATGGCGAGGGGGACTTGTGGTCTTCTTGTCGGTGCCTGTAACTTTTGCCCTTACCTTGTTCAGCTATTACTTCATGGATTACACGCTGAACAGGATCACACTTTTCGCACTTGTTTTTGTTACGGGTATCGTGGTAGATGACTCGATCATCATAGCAGAAAACATGCACCGTCATTTTAAAATGAAAAGGCTTCCGTTCAAACAGGCGGCCATCTATGCGATAAATGAAGTTGGAAATCCAACGATCCTGGCCACTTTTACCGTGATTGCAGCTGTCCTGCCGATGGCCTTTGTGTCCGGACTTATGGGGCCCTACATGAGCCCCATGCCGATCGGAGCTTCCATCGCCATGCTCATCTCCCTTTTTGTGGCACTTACCATAACTCCATACCTCGGATACATCTTTTTAAGGGAGAAAGACAAGGAAAGCTCAGAGGCAAATGAGGACAAGGAAGAACAGTCACTGGCCACATCTAAAATTTACAGTTTTTACAAGAAAACGATAGATCCTTTGCTGGACAACAAAATGTACCGAATAGCCTTTTTTGGGATCAATATAGTTCTGCTTCTGGGTGCCATGGGGATGTTCATGACCAAAGCCGTAGCAGTCAAAATGCTTCCTTTTGACAACAAAAATGAATTCCAGGTCATTATCGACATGCCGGAAGGAACTACTTTGGAAAGAACCGATATGGTGGCCAAAGAACTGGCCCAGTACTTGAAAGAAAGCGACTACGTCCTGGACTATCAGACCTATGTAGGCACGGCTTCGCCCATAACCTTCAACGGTTTGGTTCGCCACTATGATCTGAGACAAGGATCTCATATTGCCGATATACAGGTCAATCTGACCGACAAGGGAGACAGGAGTGAGCAGAGTCATTATATAGCCCGATTTTTCCGACCTGAGCTTCAACGTATCGGAGAAAAATTCGGAGCCAATGTCAAAGTGGTTGAAGTTCCTCCGGGCCCTCCTGTGCTTTCCACCTTGGTGGCTGAAGTTTACGGTCCTGATTATGATGAACAAATTCGGATAGCGAATGAGCTGCAGGCCAAAATGCGAGGGACGGATGATGTTGTTGATGTCGACTGGATGGTCGAAGCAGATCAGAAAGAACACCGCCTGGTTATCGACAAGGAGAAAGCATTGCTCCATGGGGTTGTCCCCGAGCAAATCGTAAAAGCTATGCATCTCTCTTTGGCTGATCGGCCCGTTGGAAAAATCTATAACGAACGTTCCAATCAGGACATAGGCATAAATCTCAAGTTCGAAGACAAAGACAAATCGAGTGTATCAGACATCCTGGAATTCAAGATTCGCTCTCAAAACGGTAACACCTACCCAATAAGAGATTTTGTCAAAACGGAAGAACACATCATTGAGAAGAACATCATGCGTAAAAATCAGCGTCGTGTTGTCTATGTGACAGCAGATATGGCAGGGGAGCTTGAAAGTCCGGTGTACGCACTTTTATCGCTTTCGGATCAACTCAAGGAAATTCAGATGCCAGCTGGTTATGAGCTAAAGGAAGAATGGAACCAGCAACCGGATTCCAGCGAGGATTACACAGTAAAATGGGACGGGGAATGGCAGATCACTTTCGAGGTTTTTCGAGATCTTGGAGCAGCCTTCGCTGTGGTGGTGATTATCATTTACGTTCTTCTTGTGGGTTGGTTCCAATCCTTCAGGTCACCTGTTGTGATGTTAATTGCCATTCCGCTTTCCCTGGTTGGAATAATTTTTGGTCACTGGGTGTTTGACGCCTATTTCACAGCCACCTCAATGATAGGTTTGATCGCACTTGCAGGTATTATGGTTCGAAACTCTGTACTTCTCGTGGATTTCATCAATTTAAGGCTGGATGAGGGCATCCCCTTGAGGCAGGCTGTGATTGAAGCCGGAGCAGTTCGAACGACCCCTATTCTATTGACAGCAGGAACGGTAGTTATCGGCGCCATGGTCATGCTTTTTGATCCCATATTTCAAGGACTGGCCATCTCGATGCTGGGAGGGACAATCTTTTCCACTTTCCTGACTTTACTCGCGGTGCCGCTCATTTACTATTATCTCGAAAGAAGCAAATACAAAAAAACAGAATAAGATGAAATTATTAATAGTCACGGCTGTCAAAGCCTTTGAGAAAGAGGCACTGAAACTCTTTAAAACTGCCAAGATAAGTGCATTCAGCAGTGGGGATATCAACGGATTCAAAACCGATGATCACGAAAACCTGATCGACAATTGGTTCTCCAGTTCAAATCATAAGGTACAATCCGTGCTGTTCTTCACTTTCGAGGAGCAGCACAAGATCGAAGTTTTGTTGGATCAGCTGAATGAATTCAACAAAGAAATCAAAAGCGATAATCCCATGAAGGCGATAGTTCTTCCAATTGAGAGGTTTGTATAGACAGTGGGGGCACCTATTTGGATAATGAAAAGAAGAATAATTAAAATTTAACATCATGATAGACAGATATATAAAAGGCATTGCTGGAAGTTTCGTGTTGATCAGCTTGTTGCTCGCATACTTCGTGAATCCCAATTGGGCGTGGTTCACCGTATTCGTCGGAGCCAACCTGTTGCAATCGGCTTTCACCAACTGGTGCCTGATGGAGATATTTCTGAGAAAAATGGGCGTAAAAGATTGACTTATTAGAAGCGAATTCAGGCTAATTTTTGCAAGTAGTTTTTAGCCTAACTGCTTAAGGATTAATATTTTTTTTATATATTTAGCATACAATTGCTAAACTCCCCTGCTATGAAACAAATATTACTCTATGCCTCGTTGTTTTGTTTTTTTACTTTTTCACAAGGTCTATCACAAAATTTAAATAAAGATAGTTCCTGCAATCGTGGCAAAGGATACTGGAAAACTCATTCCTCATGTAAATTTTCGGGGAATGGACCGGAACGAGACAGTACTTGGGACCTTATTTCCGGTTTGGATTCTAGAGGAAACAGCATTACCGGTGAAAACACCATTTTCTTCGAATCTGGAATGGATTATTGTCAGGTTCTTGGAACGACACCTGGAGAAGGTGGAAAATATTTCATTTTGGCTCATCACTACATCGCTGCTGAACTAAACATTCTCAGAACCGGTAATTCCAAATTTGTGGAAAGCAAGTTCAATGAAGCCACAGAATTTCTTCAATCATATAGCCCGGAAGAAGTTGACGGAAATAAGAATTTGGAGAAAAAGTGTGAAAGGCTCAAGAATAAGTTGGAAAGCTTCAATGAAGGCGAGGATGGATCAGGTGATTGCGATGATGACGACGATGAGGATGAAGATGACGAGGATGATGATGATGATGACGATGACGAGGATGAGGATGAGGATGACGATGACGATGAGGAGATTGACGACATCTCTCCTTCCATTGGAACGTTGAACGCACCTACTCAGATTACTTCAACATCTTTGCAGCTGACCTGGACGGCAGCTACCGACAACAACCAGGTAGTCAACTTCAACATCTATGTCAACGATATTCTGGAGACGCAGGTGGGTAACATTCTTAGCTATCAGGTGGGTGGATTGTCACCCTCGACCTCGTACTCATTCTATATTACAGCTCTAGACGCTCAAGGAAATGAAAGCTCAAAAAGCAATACCGTACAGGCAACTACATTAGCCCCTCCATCCGGAAAGTCGATCACGATGACCACGACCTCTGTGAGCCCCGCGTGGCAACTTGTCAATGTTACCAACAGTGGGGCAACTCTGGAGTGGGAAGCCACAGGTAACCTCATTCCTAAACAGACGTTTACCGCCAATGCACCTGAGTTTGATTTTGGCCTCAATGACGGCAGTCCAATTGATATCGTGATCAACAGCAGTGATGACTTTATAGGCTTGACAGAACTAGACCTTTGGAACGGAGAATCCGGTGTGGGATCCTTTATTACACAAATTGATGTTAGCAATGCTCCTAATCTGGAAATCCTAAATCCAAGATATAGTCAGCTGACGTCTCTTGACATATCGCAGAATGTCCAACTAAAACAATTGATCATCAGAGGCAAACGACAACTGGAAAACCAGGCCTTAAATACATCCAATAATCCCGAATTAAACACCTTGTGGATCGATGCCACAGGAATCAATGCCGTGGATCTCTCCAACAACCCGATGTTGATCGAGTTAAAAATGAACGATGCTCGACTAA
>JAHEHE010000097.1 GCA_024644725.1 Flavobacteriaceae bacterium
CTGGCATATGAACCAAATGACCCGCACCAGGAACCAGGTCTTTATCATAGAGGTTCGCACTGACCAGCCCTAATTCGGGTGTTGATGACGCTTCAACCGAATGAATGTATAAATGATGTGCGCCAGGATGCTCCGGGTCTATTTCAAACACTTTGTCGAAGACTGCCAACAGAGATGCGGTCCAGGGTTTCGGTTCTCCTTTTGCGTCCCAAATATCCCAGGGATGAAGGTCCATAACAGATTCCGCATACAAGGCTCCAACGTCAGCGTCATTCGGGAATTTCTCAAACGCTTTCTTCATAGCCTCCGAATAGGCGATATCTAAGGGTGCCCTGTCTTCCGGAGGATTTTGCACGTATCTCTCCGTCAATGCCAATATCAATTCTCGTTCTATTTCCGAGGTTTCCTCGGTGATCAAAGATATGGCCTTCTGGCTCGCTTCAAATGCCGGTTGAAAATTTCTTGGATACATTACCGCATTGAAATTAGGTCCCAAAACATAGGCATAACCCCAATAGGCCATTGCACAATTCGGATCAAGTTTTGAAGCATAGTAAAATGACCTCGCTGCTTCGGCGTGATTGAATGCATAAGAAAGAATCAGCCCCTGATTAAAATAGTCCTGGGCCAGTTGGTTATTTGTTGTGATCGGGAAATTCATAACATCAAGCCCTTCCAGCAATGGAGCCTTGTTTTCTGAATTGTACCACTCCGTGTCATCCAAAACCGGGGGACACATCGCAATTCTTTTTCGCAGATCGATTAGTTCATTGTCTACGATTTCTGGATTTTTTTCCTGTTTGCATCCAAGGAAGAGAACCAAAGCGATAACCGCAAATTTTTTCATATGCCAAATTGATTTAGGTGATGATCCAAATGCTTGTAACCCATATTGCTCCATTCGGTCTTGATTCTGTCGTAAGCAGATTGATTCGGCTGATAAATTCATCCATGACGCTTTTGTCAAAAATGTTTTTCACAATAGGTTGTTGATGCTTAAAGTTACGAAAAAAGAAAAACCTTCATTTCTTGAACGTATCAAATGATATGAGAATTTTCAATTTTTAAGGAGGTCGAATAAGGAGAAGTTAATCTAGATAACTACATGACCTTCTAAATATCAGATTATAATAAGCGGTTGTGAATCCGTTCAGACCGAAATTAATTAAAGGAGTCAGGATCGATGTCGGGTCTGAAGGTTTGAAATAAAGCGCAGTAACCCTTTTTTCTGACTTCGTTCGGCTTAAATCCCAAAGAGTTTTTCCGCTTTGCCCTTAACCAACCAGTTGGAATACGATCGTTTATTTTTCCCTTCCTTGGACATGGCAAAACGGAAAGAGGCCAAACCTGCGGATTTTCTGAATTGAATCTCGATTTTTTCTTCAGTAAAATCAGGTAATCGAGGATCTTTCGGCACACTGTCAAAACCTTTCAAAACCATACTCTTCAACTTGAAGTAATTCTCATCCTGATCCGTAAAATGAAAACTCGCGTACTTTGGAAATCGCCTTTTCTTTGCGTCTCGAAACCGAATTTCGTAGATTCCTTTCTTGAGGGTGCACTGAGCTTCCACGACATTCATCAGCCGAACCTCACCGATGAATTTTTCTTCTTCTTGAGCCTGAATAACCATAGAACTAAAAAAGAAACAAGCAATCATCCAAGACTGAATAGGGCCTTTTCCCTTTTTGAAGATAGATATCATGATCCAAAGGTATGAAATTGATTATTTCATTTCGAAACTCCAGTCCCACCACCTTTGTGATTAGCTAAAGATTTCGTAACTTGAGAGTTATGCTGAACCCAATGACCAAATCCGGACTTTTGTTATTTTTCTTGCTAACAGGAGTATCTTTTGCACAGCAGACTTCAGATGTCCTGTTTTCCGAGCCTGGTGCCAACTCATCCGACCCATCGGATCTCTTGACCCTTAGGCTCGAAATCCCGATCAAGACGCTTCGAAAAGAAACCAACGACAGCACCTACGTGCCCAGCACGCTCTATTTCAAAGGAACCGACACCTGGGATTCCTTGCCGGTTGAATTGAGAACCCGCGGAGAATTCAGGCGCAAAAAATGCATATTTCCTCCTGTTAAAATCAAGTTTTCTAAGAAAGACATTGAAAACACACTGTTTGACAGCAACAGGAAGCTGAAACTAGTCGTTCCCTGTCGGCATGAGGAGGCTAAAAACGACAATGTTGTCAAGGAGTATTTGGCCTATAAATTGTATGAACCCGTTACTCCATACCATTTCAAGACACGACTTGTCAACCTCGAATGGTCCCAAAAAGCTTCCAAGAAGAAATCCGGTCACCAATTGAAGGCCATTTTGCTGGAAGACCTGGACCACCTGGCTGAAAGAATGGGCGGTGATGCTTACGATCGAAAGGTGCATCCTATGCGACTGGACACTTTGAATGGCATTCGAAATGCATTTTTTCAGTACATGATCGGCAATGCAGATTATTCGGTAACGCTCGGTCACAATTACAAGATCATCTATCACGAAGAAAAATTTCTGGTGATTCCCTATGACTTTGACCTGGCGGGTTTGGTCAACGCTGATTATGGAAAATCATCGGACGTGCAGAATCTAAGATTCATGGGAGACCAGCCTGCCGATAGAATCTATAGGGACTTTCCTCGCAATCCGGATTTAGTCGAGCAAGTTCGGCAGGAATACCTGAGCAACAGAGAAGCCATTTTTATCGCACTTCAAAAAACCAAAGGATTCTATGACAATGAAGATGAATACGCAGAAGCCGAACTTTATCTAACAAAGTTCTACCAGGTTCTGGAAGATGACAAGAAATTCAACAGGATAATCAATAGTGACAAATAGGTCAATCAATAGATCCTTCACTTTTGATGGTAAACATTTCTCTTTTCGGATCGATTTTTGCCACTTGCCGGATGTTTCCTCTCAATTTCTTCAGGCGATAATCAACCAGGAATGCTGCAAAAATGTATCCCACAAGAAAGAATATCGCTGAAATGACCACAATAAAAATCATCTCTGACCAGGCTTCTTCATAAGGAAATGATACCTGATCCATGTTCTCCATTCCATCGACGGATTGAAAGTGATCCAAATTCTTAACCACCTTGAAGGGAAAGCTGAAATACTCCACCATCCCATACTCTATTCGTTTGAAATTTTTAATGAGGTATACAACACTTGCAGTTCCATAGGCAAAAATCGAAAAACCAAAACCTACCATACGAGAGTAGGTAGATCTGTAGCGAAGCCATTCTATATTCGTCACATTTTGTGGCCCAAGCTTACTCCGGCCGGTAAACCACTTCTGAACACTGAATTTCGACCTGTAACTCTTGACATAGTCAATAGAATAAATCCCCCAGCAAAAAAGAAGAAAGACAGGTGTGATCATAATCACGAAAAGACCTATGGCAAGAAGAATTATTACTACAATATCAACAAGAGATTCAAACTCAAAGTTGAGCTCTCTAATGAATTCGAGTTTTGCAAAGCCTGATATTAAAAGAACATTTATCCCCACTGAAACTTCGATTATAACTTTACTCAAGCTAACTAATCAAATAGCTGGAAACAAATGTTTTAGGACGAACAGACCTAATTTCTTGCCGGAGATACCCGATTTCTTTTCAAGGCATTTTCTGGCCATCAATGCGACCGTTGACAAAATACATTTTCATCGTCCCGTGATTCTTCACTTTGATCTCTCCACGATACTCGCAATCAAATTTATCCTTGATCAATTCGTAGGTATATTCCGAGATATTGATTCGCCCTGGTTCCGAATTGGATTCCATTCGGGAAGCCACATTTACCGTATCACCCCAAATGTCATAGGCAAACTTTTTGGTGCCCACTACCCCGGCTACAACCGGCCCGGTGTTCAGTCCTATTCGAACGTCGAACGGCGTTATGCTGTCTTTCATCCCGCTTTTGGAGTCATTTAGAAAACCAATGAATTCGAACGCCACCTCGATGATTTTCACGATATGGTCTTCATCGGGCTCCGGAATCCCACCTGCACACATGTAGGCATCCCCGATGGTTTTGATCTTCTCCAGTCCGTGTCGTTCTACGATCTGGTCAAATTTTGAGAAATAATGGTCCACACTAGCGACCAGCTCCTCGGGTTCCAAATCCTGAGAATAGGAGGTAAACCCAACGAAATCCGTAAAGAGAACAGTCACCTGCTCATAGCGCTTGGCCTTGACCTTTCCGTGATCCTTAAGCTCCTGCGCAGTCTCTTCAGGTAGAATATTGAGCAAGAGGTTATCCGACCTTTCTTTCTCGTTCGCTATGATCTTATTTGTCTCCTTTGTAAACTTGTATCGCCTGTATTGACCCAAAGCCAGCAGGCCTATGAAAAAGAGCAGGATGGAAACTGCCCAGGTAACTGTTTTTTGCCTTTTTTCCTGCAGTTCCTGGATCTGAGCCTCCTTCTCAAGCAGACCGATCTCATCCTCCTTCTTCTGCAGGTCAAAATCGAATTGCAAACCCCTGATCTTGTCGTCAGTCTCGATATTGAAGATCGAATCCTTGAGTTTCAAAAACTCTTCCTGGTAGACATAGGCATTTTTGTAATCGCCCAGATTCAGGTAGGCTTCAGACATACCGTGATAGATATCTCGAAGTTCCTCATTGATGCTCATGGCCTTGGCAATAAAGGCTCCTTCTTCAAAAGTTTCCAACGCTTTTTTGGGATCATTCTGAAGATAAATTTCACCCAGAACCAATCTGGTTTGAACAAGGTCCAAGGCCAGGTTTTTCTCTTTCGCGATCTCATATGCCTCATCAAAGTAAGAAATAGCTTTTGCGCGATTTCCAAGTGCCAGCTCCTCCTTTCCAATCATGGTCAATATGTGTGCTGAATCGGCGGCTATTTCAGTGGTCTCAAGTGCTTCCTCAAAATTGAGCAGTGCCTTCTCGTGGTCCTTATCTTTACTATAGACTTCGCCAATTCCCATGAGAAAAGTCGTCTCAAATTCCGGATCATCAATTTCTGATCTGTACAATTCAAATTGCTTATAATAATCTAAGGCTTTCTCATATTCCTCCATTTGAGCATATACACCCCCAATGTTTATCAAAGCGGTTGAAATCCTAACCGGATCTTTTAAAAATTCTGAATACCGAAGGGATTGAAGATAATAATCCAACGCCCTGGCATGACTTCCCTGGTCATAATAGATCACTCCTACATTGCTCGACATATTCGCGATACCCAATGTGTCCTGGATGACCTCAAATTCCTCCAAAGATCTTGTCCAATAATCAAATACGGACGAATATTCTCCCTGATAATATTTGATAAGACCAATGTTTTTGAGAGAATAGGCTTTGCCTTTTGGAAAATCAATTGCTTCGGAAGTCTCCAGGGCTTGGTTGCAATACTTCAATGCATCGTCAAAAGCTTCCTCCATGAGATACTCCATACCCAGTTCATTCAGCAGGTTCACGCGGGTCGAATCGGAAGTCTCCTTTTTTATTTCGGCCCGCAAGCTATCTATTTTAGCAGTCTGAGCTCCAACAAAGAATGAAATCAAATGGGTACTGAAAATCAGTACCCAAATAATTCGATTTGAAAGAAAACCCGGAGTATTTCGCATACTTAGTTTTTAATCACCGTTTGCGTGTAAATACCATCTGCCGTCGTTATTCGGACGATATACATTCCGACCGGATAGCCGACTGTACTGATAATGAGATCTTCTTCGCGGTTCTTGCTAAAATCGACGCTGTCCTGCAGGACTCCATACATATTGAATACATCCAAGGTGCCTGTTTCTATGACATGCCGTTGCACAACAAGTTGACTTGAGAACGGGTTTATGATGGTATATCCCGATTCATCTACACTGCCCACATCTTTGGCGTCACATTTGCCAGAATCCGAGGTTGCTTCGGTGGAAATAGAACTCTTATTGGTACTTTCGAATGTAGTAAGTCTCCAAACCAGTCTCTGTCCGTCAAACCGCACTTTGAAGGTTCCTTCGCCCGGGAAGAAGATTACCGGAGGCTCTCCGATGAAATCTCCTAGGCCTACCAATTCGTTATCAGGTCCTCGAAGCACGTAAATAGGATCATTATTGGGATTGTAATACCTGAAATTCGCGGTATAGTCCAGACCGTCCGCTGAAGGCGAAACCTCGATGCAGTCCAGGTAGGTCCGCACCTTTCTCATGTCCTCACCAAATGGTGTTACATACAGTTTTCCTACGGAAGCAAAGTTTAAAGTGTAATTATCAGGCTCTTCGATGAAAATATCGAAGATTCCGGTATCTCCAGGTTCGTAAGTCTCCCCGTAAGAATTAACGAAATAAAAACTCAACCCTTCTGGGAACACTGAGTCGATGGTCTCTTCGTAGACATAGTCTTCGACTTCAAATTCAACAGGTATTTGGGTAAAATCGATCTCGTCACCCTGATTGATCAAATAATCAAATGTGCTCACCGTTAATTCAGCCGGAGAAATGGCAATTCGTCCATAACTAAAGGTAATATTGAAATTCGCCGCCAGGGCAGACAGGAAAGCTCCCGGATAAATGTAGTGTCTGTCATCATCACTATTGGTGACACCCAAGCCTGTAATAAGATTCATCGAATACACTCTAGAAATTCCTCCATCACCTGCTTCTGGAGCCGACTCTGCATCGTCGACGTCGACTACAGCGAAAATTGAATTGTAGTCATTCTCATCCAGGTCTCCTCCAAGTCCTGTTTCATTAACTATAGCACGCAGTTTATTCGTTTCTACCTCCAGTTCTATTCTGTTCTCCAACAAATCCTGCCCATTAACAATCGCTCTTAATTTATTCACAATTGCTCTTAGCTTATTCAATTCTGATCCCTGTGTTTGATTCAGGTAATTCTCAAAATGAATTGGATCTAAGTCAATCAATTCCTGTCCATTAACGATTGCTCTTAGTTTATTCGCTATCGTATTCTCACTTGTCATCCAACTGCTGTTGTTCAATAAATTGAGAATCTCAAGTAATTCTTGTTCATTGACAATTGCTCGTAATTTATTGACGAGGATCAAACTATTTGTAGAGTAGAAATCCCCTGAATGAGAGGTTTCGATCAACTGCAAAAAAGCATCATTGTCATCAATTCCTGTATCATCATAGATGTATTGAATCTCACCCAATATGGCATCCCCATATATATAATCGTCCTGATCCGACATTTGGATAATAAGATCTTTTTTGGTCACTTCCAGCTTGCCGTTGATGAAATTGACCTGAAAATCTTCGAGCTGATCTGCAGTGAGTTCCGTTTCAAACTTTGGGAAAATGCGATATCCATCATTGACGTCCGGATATGGGAAAGTGGCGGTACTAGTGAAAACTATCTGAGGTAGCCCCAGTGATTCGAGGGTTTCCCCTGATCCCAGGCCTTCCACGGTGTATGAAAATGCAACCGCCTGACCATACTCAACGGACTCATTGTTGGCAACCACATTTATTGCACGTTTGTCGCCATCAAAGAAAAAGGCCGGGTCAGACGGACCTCCATCCGTACATGCCGGAGTCTGGCATTCGGTATCGACGGTAAGACCAGGGTTTCCTGTAAATGGT
>JAHEHE010000098.1 GCA_024644725.1 Flavobacteriaceae bacterium
TCTTCATCCTGACCGATCCGTGAGATCAATTCATCCACGGCCTCCTGAAAAAGAGAATCCGTGTCGAGCTCCACTTCAAAATCCATGGAGAGACCGAGATCGAAGGCAAACGCTTTGATCAATTTGTTCGTGAAGCTGTCTATGGTCCGGATGTTGAAAGAGCTGTAATCCTTGAGTATTTGTTGCAGCACCTCAAGAGATTTGACCTGAATTTCAACAGGGCTCAGGCCGGTTTCGCCAATCAGGTATTCCTTCATGTCGTTGGCCTTCTCAACCTCTTCCGTGGCGAATTCAACGAGGTAGTCCAGAACGCGGTCTTTCATTTCACCGGCCGCCTTGTTGGTAAAAGTGATGGCCAGGATTCTCTGAAAACCGACTGACTTTTTCGGATCGAGAAGAAGGGTCAGGTAGTCCCTGACCAAAGTGAAGGTTTTACCGCTTCCCGCGGATGCATTGTACACCGTAAAATGAGCCTGTTCTGACACGGAGAATTTTTGACTAAATGTAAGAAAAAAAGGTCAGCAGCTAAGCGATGATCCGCCACACCTGGGCCACGAGAAAAGTGACTATGAATCCAAGTATCAGAGGGAGAACGGAAGCCACGAATGTCCAACGGGCGCTTCGGGTCTCCTTGTAAATCGTATAAATCGTCGTGCTGCACGGATTGTGCAACAGGCTGAAAAGCATGAGGTTCACTCCCGTCAGCAAGGTCCATCCCCCGGCTTTCAGTATGCTCGCCGTATCCGAGGCTGAATCAAGTTCGAACATGACTCCTGCACCTTCGCCCGCTCCCAGGCCGGTCACAAGAACCGTAAGCATCAGGACCGTGGGAATCACGATTTCATTCGCCGGAATCGCTACAATGTAAGCCAGGAGTATGACCCCGTTCAATCCGATCAGCCATCCAAAGCCGTCCATGCCCTCAATCATCCAGGCAGCAACAGACTGATCTCCGATCGCTATGTTGGAAATCAACCAGATCACGGCCCCGGCCGGGGCAGCAAACACAATTGCCCTCCAAAGAACGATCAGGGTCCGGTCGATAATGGAGGTATAGATGGTCTTCCAGAATCTTGGGGGTCGGTAAGGTGGAAGCTCAAGGTTGAAGGTAGAGACTTCTCCTTTGAGAATGGTTCTCGACAGGCCGAGAGAAACCAAAAACATAAAGGCGATCCCCAAAACTGCGATTCCAATGACCGCAGACAAAGACGCCAGACCCGACCAGGCGGCCGGAACGAGAGCCCCGATAAAGATTGTCGCAATCAGGATCTGGGTTGGCCAACGCCCGTTGCAAAGAGAGAAATTGTTCGTGATAATTGCGATGAGCCTTTCTCTTGGGCTGTCAATGATTCGTGTCGCCACAACCCCTGCGGCATTGCAGCCAAATCCCATGCTCATGGTCAGCGCCTGCTTGCCATGCGCTCCGGAGCGCCTGAAAAGCTCGTCCATATTGAATGCCACCCTGGGAAGATATCCGAAATCTTCAAGAAGGGTAAATAGTGGAAAAAAGATTGCCATGGGTGGAAGCATAACCGCCACGACCCAGGCCACCGCCAAATAAATTCCGTCGATGAGCAATCCGTCCAGCCACCAGGGCATGCCAATTCCTGCAGAAAGGCCCTTTAAGAAGGGATGTATCTTCTCCAAAAGAAGCTCGGCCAGCATGGCAGAAGGGTAATTTGCGCCAGTGATCGTGAGCCAGAGCACTACTCCGAGCAAGAGAAACATGATCGGAAATCCCCAGGTCGCACTGGTCACGATGCGATCAATCTTCTGATCAAATCTCAACTTCTTCTTCTCCCTTTCCCGACGTACCGCATGGCCGGCGATCTCGGAGGCATCGGCATAAATACCCTCTGCCAGATTCTCGTGAAAATCCTCTCCGATCTGCCATCTGAGCTCTCGGGTCAGATTGATGATCCTGTTGGCACCGTTATTGTCCATTTGCAACGAGTTCTCCATTTTTCAAAGCTTCAACAATTCGGCCGTCGCCTTCGAGCAGTCGCAAGGCAATCCACCTGCTGTTGGGAATGTCCGGGAATTCCTTTTCGATTTCCCGGCTGAGTTCGACCACCGCTTTCATGATCTTCTTAGGAACATTGTTTATTTTTCGGGGGGTGCATTTGATCTGACCCGAGGCTACCCCCTGAATGGCCTGGATCAGTTCCGGTATACCTTCCTGGTATCTTGCGCTGGTAGCCACTACCGGGATTCCCAGGTCTTTTGACAGGGCCCGAAGATCGATTTCAATTTTATGTCGTTTGGCCTCGTCGATAAGGTTCAGGCACAGCACGGCCCGGTCAGTAATCTCCAAAATTTGAAGAACGAGGTTCAGATTCCGCTCCAGGCGACTCGCATCAGCAACGATAACGGTAACGTCGGGCTTTCCGAATAGAATGAAGTTCCTGGCCACTTCTTCGTCCTGGGAGGTCGACAATAACGAATACGTTCCTGGGAGGTCCACCAATTTATACTTCTCATTGTCATAGGAGAAGGCGCCCTCTGCACGTACTACCGTTTTACCGGGCCAGTTCCCGGTATGCTGCCTCAAGCCGGTCAGAGCATTGAATACAGTGCTCTTGCCTGTATTTGGATTTCCGGCCAGTGCGATGACATAATCCGAATCATTCAGGTTTACACCCAATTTCTTCAGACCTTCGGCATTGTAGTGCGCACATCCCTCGCAACCCGCCTGAACATTTTTATTCTCTGTCTTCATCTTAACCATTCTTGGTGATCAGAATTTTTGAGGCCTGATCCTTTCTCAGTGCAATGCTTGTGCCTTTAATGGAATAAGCCACGGGATTCTTCATCGGACTCTCCATGTCAATTTCAATTTCGGCTCCTCGGACGAAGCCAAGGTCGAGCAGTCGCCTTCGGTTCTCTCCCCGGCATTCTTTTGAGATTCCTGCGACTCGGGCAGTTTCATTGGATTTCAAACTTGATAGTCTGACCGCGGTTTCCTCGGTTTCATGTACAGCAGGGGCCACGGTGATATTCGAGGCGACAACGGGAGCTAGAACAAACTCTTCCCCCTCAGAGTAAAACACGATTCTTTCAGGGTTCTGCTCGACTACCCTTAGCGTCGATCCGATATGTATCTTCTCGGCTAAAATTTGTCTGTAAATGGCATCGGGCTCGTCTTCGATATGAATGATGCGGCCCACCTGGTCCGACCCGAATGCCGACAGTGGCACCCCTTCGAGCTTTTTGATTTCTCCTTGTCCTGTAGGAATAGGATCCCCATGCGGATCGTACAGCGGATGTCCGAGGTCAGTGGCGAGTCGATCCGTCTCCTCTTTCGAGAGATTGTGTTCCATTTCCTCGGCCCTGTCGTGCCATTCCCGTTTGTCAAATCCGGTTTTTTCTGCCAGGTATTTCTCCCAAAGTCGATGTACCCGGATGATGCGAAGCGCATACATCCTTCCTTCCCGGGTGAGAATGACCTGATCCCCGTCCAGGTGAACCAGCTCTGAGACTGCCATCTGGTGAATGGCATCGATGATCAATTTGTCCTTCATCTTCAAAGCGTTGGTAAGGGCATTGGTATCCGCCACCAGGCCCGAGTTCTCCATTCTGTACAGCTGTTTCAGAATGTCTTCAATGATGGTCTTCTCATTGGATTTCCAATTGTTCTTCAGGATCCAGTACCATCCGTAAACCGGCCGGAACAACAGGTAGGCAAACAGGCAGATCAAACCGAAGATCAACAGGGCGTATATGGGATTGTACGAATTCATTTCACATTTCTGAGATACAGGTTCTCGGCAACGTTATTGCTTATGACCAGGCGGTGTGTCCGTGTTTCTATATGGACAGACTGATCGTAGGGCTCAATGTCAATCACTTTGATCTTGTCACCCAGCGCCAGGTTCTTTTTATTGAGATATTTGAGAAAGGGTCCGGAGGAGTCTCTGACCCCAGTGAGAATTCCGGAGGAGCCGATTTTCATGTCAAGCACCTTCACGGTCTCACTGATGATCATCCTTCCGTGTTTGTCGGGAATTGGATCCCCGTGTGGATCGGTCTTGGGAAAACGCAAAAAAGCGTCGAGTTTGTCAATGAGCAGATCCGACTCGATGTGCTCCAGCTGTTCGGCAATTTCATGCACCTCATCCCATTTGAAGTCGAGCTTTTGAACCAAAAAGCACTCCCAGAGCCGATGCTTGCGAACCACACGCAACGCGGTCTCTCTGCCACGTTCGGTCAGCTTGACTCCCTGGTATTTCTTATACGCAACGAGGTCCTTCGTGGAAAGCTTTTTGAGCATGTCCGTAACCGACGAGGCTTTTGTTTTTATTTTGCTCGCAATAAGATTTGTGCTGACTTCTTCTCCATGCTCCATTTCAAGGGCATAGATACATTTGAGGTAATTTTCTTCTGCCTGGGAATACAAAACAGTTGATCTTTGCAGTTAATTTTTGCAAAGTTAAAACATTTTTTAGACTAACCTAAATATTCTTGTTATCAGGTCGTTATTTTATCCCTGAGGAAATTTTTCGGGAGGAAATTTTAGAGGTGCTTTCAATGAAATTTCAAATTCAGCAATTTGTACATCCCTGATTTGAATTCTTCCATGTCGGTCTCTTCGATATCCGTTGCAATCGAGTGATCGACTATCTTGTCAACGGATTGCAGCGGAAAGGCCAGACCCGTTACGATCTTCCTGAGCATGTTCACCTCTCTTTTCTCGATCTTGTGGTCTATCTCCACCATTTCAAGCAGCTCATAGAGTCTTTCCACCCTCTCTTCAAATTCGAGATGAGCCAGAGTTGGAATGCTCTCCGGATTTCGAAGGATCTGCTTGAATCTATCGTTTGAAATGTTGTATTTCTTCGCTATTCGCGAAAGCATCTCCACTTCTTCTGTCGAAATCTCCAGGTCCGATTTTGCAATTCTGACGATGTTCGCAAAGTGGCTGATATTACGTTTCTGCCCTATGCTCAAATAAATGTCCGAAATATCCATAGGCACAAATTTTGTCTTTACGTAAATATAAGAAATCCGAGGCAGAAAACCATTGATTTGGATTGCGAAGTTGAACCTTGGATTTTCGTGTTAAACCTTATCTTTGTCGAAAATTTGCCTCACTTGACCAAGCACGAATTTATCGATCGATACCGCCGGTTTGAAAAGGTTACGTATCTTGTCGAAGCCATTGAAAAAAAAGATGGACCCATCCACCTGTCCAATCTTGCCGGATCGTCCTTGTCTTTTGTTCTGGCTGCGGCTTACAAATCGCTTGAGCTACCCTTTGTGCTGATATGCAATGACAAAGAAGAGGCGGCTTACTATCTGAATGACCTGGAACAGTTTTTGGCACCCGAGGGAAAGACAAACCGTCAGGACGTCTTGTTCTTTCCAGGATCCTACCGGCGCCCCTATCAGATCGAAGACACTGACAATGCAAATATTCTTTTGCGTGCAGAGGTCCTCAATCGTATCAGCTCTCAAAAAAAACCGGCTGTCATTGTTACCTACCCGGACGCCCTGTTCGAGCAAGTCGTTACTCGCAGAGAGCTCAAGCGGAATACCCTGAAAATAAGTCAGGGTGAGAAGGTGTCCCTGGATTTTGTTCACGATGTGCTTCACGAGTATAAATTCAACCGGGTGGATTTTGTGGTTGAACCCGGTGATTTTGCCATTCGGGGGGGCATAATCGACGTATTCTCTTTTTCGAATGAACAGCCCTATCGGATCGAATTCTTTGGCGACGAGGTAGACAGTATTCGGTCCTTTGACATAGAGAGTCAGTTGTCTGTCGATCGGCTAAACCGGATCGACATCATGCCCAACCTGGAGAACAAGAAACTCGAAGAAAAAAGGCAGATCTTCCTGGACTATATCCCGGCCAAATCCGTGATTTTCACCTTCAACACAGCCCTGATGGCACAACGCCTCGACAAGTTGTATGAAAAAGCCACTGAGGCGTTCGCCCAGCTCAAAGGGGAGCTGAGTCAGCTGGAGCCTTCTGAGCTCTTTTGCGATGGAAAGGCTTTTCTTGAGAAAATTTCACAGTTCCAGGTGTCGAAAATCAACGAGCCCGGTACGAACCCTGAATCCGTCCTTCGATTCGATACCCTTCCCCAACCCTCATTCAACAAGCAATTCGAACTGTTGATTGCCAACTTGCGGGAAAATGAGGATCAGGGCTATTCCAATTACATCTTTTGCGACAACGAAAGTCAGGCCAAGCGTTTCCATGACATATTCGATGACATGGAGGAAGAAGTGCCCTACAAGACCATTACCTTGCCCATTTACAGCGGATTCATCGACCGCGACCTGAAGATCGCCTGTTACACCGATCACCAGATTTTTGAACGCTACCACAAATTCAAGCTCAAAAGCGGGTTTGCCAAAAAGCAATCCATCAAGCTCAAGGAACTCACCCAACTCGAGCAGGGAGACTATGTCACACACATAGATCATGGCATTGGGCGCTACGGCGGATTGCACAAAATCGAGGTCGAGGGTAAAAAACAGGAAGCCATTAAGCTCATCTACGGGGATCGGGACGTGCTCTACATCAGTATCCATGCCCTGCACAAGATCAGTAAATACAACGGAAAGGATGGCAAGCCCCCCAAGGTTCACAAGTTGGGCTCGAATACCTGGAAGAAACTCAAGCAGAAAACCAAAGCGAGAGTCAAGCACATTGCCTTCAGTCTTATCGAGCTGTATGCCAAGCGAAAACTGAAAAAAGGCCTCTCCTACGGTCCTGACACCTTCATGCAGCACGAATTGGAAGCCAGCTTTATCTACGAAGACACCCCGGATCAACTCAGTGCGACAGAGGCCGTAAAAGTCGACATGGAAAAGGACCAGCCCATGGATCGTCTGATCTGTGGTGACGTGGGCTTTGGCAAGACCGAGATCGCCATACGCGCTGCCTTCAAAGCTGTAGACAATGGAAAGCAGGTAGCCGTTTTGGTTCCCACCACGATCCTGGCCTTTCAACACGCCAAGACCTTCCGGGAACGACTCCGGGATTTTCCTGTACGCGTGGAATATCTCAATCGTTTCCGAACCGCCAGGCAGAGAAGAGAAGTCCTCGAGGGCCTGGCTGATGGACAGGTCGATATAGTGATCGGAACGCATCAGCTGGTCAATAAAAATGTCAAATTCAAAGATCTTGGACTGCTCGTGATAGACGAGGAGCAGAAATTCGGAGTGGCGGTAAAAGAGAAACTCAAAACCCTGAAGGAGAATATTGACACACTCACCCTCACTGCTACACCGATACCCAGGACTTTGCAGTTCTCCCTTATGGCGGCCCGAGACCTTTCCGTTATTAAAACCCCTCCACCCAACCGACATCCGATAGAAACGCAGGTTGTCGGGTTCAACGAAGAGACCATCCGTGATGCCATTCGATATGAGATCCAACGTGGAGGGCAGGTGTTTTTCATCCATAACCGAATTGAGAATATTCGTGAGGTGGCAGGGATGCTGCAACGGTTGCTGCCAGATGCCCGAATCGGGATAGGTCACGGTCAGATGGACGGAAAGAAGCTCG
>JAHEHE010000099.1 GCA_024644725.1 Flavobacteriaceae bacterium
CATGCCTATTTTGACAAGCTGAATGATTCAGGATCAGAGTCGCATGGTCCCGACGTCGACGCTCAGCTCAAATCGATAAAAGATTTTCATTTTCGGATCATCGAGGACCTGGGTTTCGATGAATCGGATGCCATTTTCGGCGAAATTGAGAGGGTTCTTGACGGAGTTCTTGCGTTTCTGGCGAACAACGATTCACCCTCGTACGATTTTGTATATGACCAGGTGGTCAGCAGCGGGGAATTGATCTCTACCCGGATTTGCAGTGCTTTTCTGGAGGCGAACGACATGGAGAACAATTGGCTGGACGTCCGGGATTGCATCAAGACAAACAACGATTATCGAAGGGCCCGTGTGGATTGGAATGCCACCTGCCGGGAAATCAACAAGCGGGTTGATCGAAATGCGATAACCCTGACACAGGGTTTTTTGGGAGGAGACGTAGAAGGCAACACGACCACCCTCGGAAGGGAAGGTTCCGATTATACAGCTGGCATCTTTGCCTACTGCCTGGAAGCGACGGAAGTTTCGATTTTCAAGGATGTCCCCGGGGTGCTCAATGCCGACCCCAGGGAGTTCGAGCGAACTCAGCTTCTCAATCGAATTTCTTATAAAGAGGCCATTGAAATGGCCTTCTTCGGGGCCTCGGTGATTCACCCGAAGACATTACAGCCTCTTCAGCGAAAAGAGATTCCGCTTCGGGTCCGATCCTTTCTGCATCCCCTTGAATCGGGAACCTACGTGAGAAAAGGGCAGCATTTGGAACCCGAGGTGCCCTGCTTTATTGTCAAGAAGAATCAGATCCTGCTCTCGGTGTCCGATAAGGAATTTCATTTTGTCATGGAGGAAGACATCAGCGAGCTGTTCAGCCTTTTGAGCACTTATAAGATGAAGGTCAATATGATCCAAAACTCGGCGATCAGTTTTTCGGTCTGCATTGAAGATAATTTTGATAATTTTAAAAGCCTCATCGAGGCATTGAACCCGAAATACAAGGTGCTGTTCAACAAAGACCTGACGCTTTACACGGTCAGGCACTTTAGGGAGGAGGACCTGGATAAACTCGAGCAGGGGCAAACCGTGCTGCTGAAACAGCTCAGTCGGGAAACGGCTCAACTGGTCGTTCGCGAAGCACAAGGCAGATAAAGAAGCACAGGACAAAAAAAAGACACTATGGGTCTGGTCACTTCAAAGGAGATCGCAAAAGTCATCAATCTCGATCGGTTCGGCTGGTCGGGGACCTTTGCCGGTTGGTTGTTGCTCAAGACCCTTCGCATTTCAAAACTCAATCGAATTTACGAAAGGCACAAAGACAAGCAGGACCTGGTCTTTCTGGATGCCCTGCTGGATGATTTTCAGATCCATTTTGACATCCCGCAGGAGGACCTGGACCGAATTCCTAAGGACGGAGCCTTTATCACCGTATCGAACCACCCTCTGGGGGGCATTGACGGTATCTTGCTGCTCAAGCTCCTGTTGGAGCGCCGGCCCGATTACAAGATCATTGCGAATTTCCTGCTCCATCGCATCGAGCCCCTGAAAAAATACGTGATGCCTGTGAATCCTTTCGAGGATCACAAGGAGGCCAAATCGAGCCTTACGGGAATCAAAAATGCCTTGAATCACTTGAAACAGGGATATCCCTTGGGGATGTTCCCGGCCGGGGAAGTGTCGACTTTTGAGGAAGGAAAGCTCGTTGTCGACAAGGCCTGGGAAGAAGGAGCGATCAAGATCATCAAGAAGGCCGGGGTTCCGGTCATCCCGATCTATTTTCACGCGAAGAACAGTCAACTTTTTTATTTTCTCTCGGGTTTGAGCGACACGCTCAGAACGGCTAAGCTGCCCTCGGAACTCCTCAGTCAAAAGAAGAGAACCATCCGGGTTCGGATTGGCAAGCCCATACCTGTGGCCGAGCAGGAAAAATATGAAAGCCTCGAGGACTTCCACCAATTCCTGAGGCGAAAAACCTACATGCTGGCCAACCCCTATGCCAAAAAGACGAGGTACCTCAACACGAAAAGCTTTGCTTTTCCGAAGTCCCCCGAGCCCATCATTGACCCCGTCCATGCGGATCTGCTGGAAGGGGAAATTCTCAACTTGGAGAAAAAGGACGCCTTGCTTTTCCAAAGTCGCAGTTACAAGATTTTTCTGGCGGAGTCTGGTGACATACCCAATTTGCTGCTGGAGATCGGGAGACTCCGGGAAATCACCTTCAGGGAGGTCGGAGAAGGCACCAACAAATCGATGGACCTCGACCCCTACGACGCGTATTACAAACATCTTTTCCTTTGGGACGGCGAAAACCGTCTCCTTGTCGGGGCCTACCGGATGGGAATGGGTGGGGAAATCTTCCCGGAACGAGGAATCTCGGGTTTCTATATCAACGAGCTGTTCAGAATTGAGCCGGAGCTTAACGACATGATGGCGCAGACCATTGAAATGGGCAGGGCCTTTATCGTCAAAGAGTACCAACAGCGACCGATGCCCCTCTTTCTGCTCTGGAAAGGAATCGTTCACGTGACTTTGCGCTATCCCAAACACAAATTTCTCATGGGCGGGGTGAGCATCAGCGACAAGTTCTCGAACTTCTCAAAGTCTTTGATGATCGAGTTTATGAAATCCCATTATTATGACCCCTTCATCGCCCAGTATGTTTCTCCCAAAAAAGACTACAAGGTCAAACTGAATGTGGCTGACAAAGATTTTGTGTTCGACTCGACCCAGGCAGACATGAACAAATTCGACAAGATCATCGATGAAATCGAGCCGGGGGAGCTGAGGCTTCCAGTGCTCATGAAAAAATACGTCAAACAGAATGCGCGGCTCGTGGCCTTTAACGTGGATCCGAAATTCAACAATGCGGTCGACGGATTGATGTACATTCGCATTGCCGACTTGCCCGAATCAACGGTGAAACCCGTAATGGAGGAATTTCAGGCCGAATTGGAAAAGAAGGTCGGTGGGCGCTAAAACCAGCCCCGTTTGTCAGAACCAGCCCCGTTTGTTCTCCTGGTAGATCTCGTAAAACTCCTCGTCGGACTTGGTGAGGTAGATGATACCCTCGATCAGACCGATCAGGCCGATCGCACCGGCTCCAATTCCACAAGTCAAAACGGATACGAGCAACATGATGAGGCCCTCATTCTGGTAGCCCAGAACGAATTTGTGTATTCCGAGTGTTCCGAGTAAAATGCCCAGAACGCCGGCTAGGACGCGTTTGTTTTCCTGTTTGGGAGGAATCCGGTTTCCGTGTTCGTCTACTATTTCCATAGATTCTATTTAGTTCGATCAGAACCAGGGTCTTTGGTTGACCTGGTAGGTTGAATAAAATTCTGCGTCTGACTTGGTCAGGTAAAGGATGCCCTCGATCAGTCCGACCAGGGCCATGAGTGCGGCCAGGAATCCGAAACTAAGTAGACTTACTACGAGCATGATCACTCCTTCTTTGTAATATCCGAGCACGAATTTATGGATGCCCAGGGCTCCGAAGAAAATGGCCAGCACGCCGGCGAGGATGCGCTTGTTTTCACTTTCGGAACTCAACTGTTCATAAGCCTCCTTGGCCCCTTTGGTGAAATCAGAGGCTACCGACTTGGCATCTTCCTGGAAATCCTTGGTTCCTTCGTCGATGTCTTTGGCGATGTCCTTGGCTTCCTCTTTGATCTTCTTGGCGGCCTCCTTGGCCGTCTCTTTGGCTTCGGAGATTACGTCGTCAACTTTCTTCTTCGATTTGGAATGGGAACCCTTCGTTTTTTCGTCTTTGGGATCACCTTTTGAATCACTTTCTTTTGCAGTCATAGCCGGAGGGGGTTTGAGGGTTGATACAGACAAAATTAGAAAATTTCTACCGGATACCCACTTGGCAAATTTTACTATTTTTGATCCAAACACGGGCTCCCTATGAATTCCAAACAAAAAGTCGCCGTTATTGGCGGTGGCAGTTGGGCGACAGCGATCGTCAAAATGTTGTGTGAAAACCTCGACGAAGTCGGATGGTACATGCGAAGCAGCTATATCATTGAACACATCCGACGAAACAAACACAATCCGAATTACCTGAGTTCGGCCTACTTTGACCCTGAGCAGTTGAGATTTGCAGAGGACATCAACGAGATCATTGACTATGCCGATTACCTGATCTTTGCCGTTCCATCTGCATTTTTACAAGGAGAGCTCGACAAGATAACCACGTCCCTTCAGGACAAAGTGATCTTTTCGGCCATCAAGGGAATCGTTCCCGAATCTGGTTTGATTGTAGGAGAACATTTTCACGACATCATGAAGGTGCCCTTTGAGAATATTGGGGTCATCACCGGCCCCTGCCATGCCGAAGAGGTGGCCATGGAGCGGCTATCCTATTTGACCGTGGCCTGCCAGGATGAGGGAAAAGCCAGGGTGCTGGCCAAAAAGCTGAGCTGCCGGTACATCAAGACCAAGATTTCAGACGACATCATCGGCACCGAATACGCGGCCATGCTCAAGAACATTTATGCCATTGCAGCCGGTATTGCCCATGGATTGGGATACGGTGACAATTTCCAGGCGGTTCTCATGTCGAATTCCATACGAGAGATGAAACGCTTCATCAAAAAGGTTCACAAGATGAAAAGGAACATCAACAATTCGGCTTACCTGGGAGACCTCCTGGTAACGGGCTATTCGGTTTTCAGTCGAAACCGCATGTTCGGAAACATGATTGGGAAGGGCTATACCGTAAAATCGGCTATGATCGAGATGAGCATGGTGGCTGAAGGCTATTATGCAACGAAAAGCGCTTTCAAGATCAAAGAAAAGAACGGAGCCAAAACCCCAATTATCGATACCATCTATCGAATTCTGTACGAGCACAAGGACCCGAAGCAGGAATTTTTAAAGCTTACCGATATCCTGAATTGATTCACTCGAAGTGTCTTACGTCGTGTAGTTTTTGATCCACCAGTTTGAGTTGCTTCGCCTTGAATTCTTCGCTCCAGTCGAGCATCTCGGCCATTTCATCAAGCAGGGGAATCTTGAGTTTTTCGATCGCAGGAACCTCAAAGTACATCTTTCCGGTTCTTCGCTCAAAAAAGTCGAGCGCCATCCCTGCCATCTCATAGTTGATGCAATACCAGAGCTCTGCTTTGGCCAGCCTGATGTCTTTGTCTTTGTCAGTTAGTTCGGCAAATCGGTCGAGAATAAGCTCGGCATCGTGCCCGAAGTTGTGAACCAGGGTCGTCGCGTCTTCCCGATCGAAGCCCTGAGGCTTCATGATGCCGTGAATCTGATCAATATACCTTTGTACCGCTTTGTAATTGGCAAAAGGCTCCCGGGTCAGGGTAATGTTCTCGGTTTGCACCTTTCTGAATTCAAGGTTCTCTTCGACCTCAAAGCGTTTGGCCACCAGGTCAACCACGCGCTCAGCCATTTTTCGGTATCCGGTCAATTTGCCCCCGGCTATTGAAATCAAACCGTTTTCAGATTCGAACACCTCATCTTTTCTCGAGAGTTCGCCGGCTGTTTTGCCTTCTTCATAGATCAGCGGGCGAAGCCCGGCCCAACTCGACTCAACGTCCTCCAGTTTCAACTCAATGTCGGGAAACATCAGGTTGACCGCGTTGATCAGGTAGGCAGCGTCGGCGATGTCCGTCTCGACCTTGTCGAGGTCATCGTTGTATTTGGTGTCGGTGGTCCCGACATAGGTGATCCTGCCCCTGGGGATGCCGAAGATCATCCGTCCGTCGGGCACGTCGAAATAGACCGATTGCTTCAGCGGAAACTTCTCATAAGGGAATACCAGGTGAACCCCTTTGGTCGGAAGCAGGCGCTTGCCGAGCAGATCGTCATTATTGAGGTTGTGACGCACCTGATCGACCCAGGGACCCGCCGCGTTGATTATGTATTTTGCCTGAATTTCGAAGTCGGAATGCTTCAGGTGATCGTGCGCCCTGGCACCCTTGACGGTTCCATCCTCATACAGAAATTCGGTTACCTCGCAATAATTTAGAATTCGCGCGCCTTTTTCATAGGCCGTCTTCAAAACTTCGGTGGTCAAACGAGCGTCATCGGTTCGGTATTCGGCATAGTAACCCGCTCCCTCCAGAATCTCGGTAGGCAGAAGAGGCTCTTTTTCCAGGGCCTCCTGTTTGTTGAGCATTTTCCGTTTGTCGTCCCCTTCAACGCTGGCCAAAACGTCATAGATCTTGAGCCCGATCGAGGTCAGCCAGGAGCCGTAGGTACCTTCTTTGATGATGGGAAGCAGCATCTTGTCGGGTACCACCAGGTGAGGTGCGAGCCCGTGAATGATGGCCCGCTCCATGCCGACTTCCCGGACCAGCCAGAAGTCGAACTGCTTGAGGTAGCGCAGACCGCCATGGATCAGCTTTGTGGATTTGGAGCTTGTGCCCGAAGCGAAGTCGTTCTTTTCGAGGAGCCCTACTTTCATACCGCGGCTGACCGCATCCAGGGCGATGCCCGCCCCTGTGATTCCACCTCCGATGATCAAAAGGTCAAGCTCCTTTTTCCGGAACTTTTTGATCATCTTGTCTCGGTTGTTGTTCGAGAAGTTTATCATTTGTGTTTCTATGTCATTTCTTGATTTGCAATCTTGAATTCGATCCTCTTAATAGCTCTCCTCAATTCGTGTGGGAAGCCCGTCGATGCTGGTTTCGTTCTTCTCTTTCCAGTAGTCTTTGATCCCGTCTTCGCCCTTGCCTTTGGCCCAATCATCGAGCTCGCGCCGCTCATCCTTAAAGTCGTACAAGGGAATGGACATGCCGCAGGAGGTCATGACCATTTCGACTTTGATGTCGATGATCTGTCTTTTGCCTCCCAGGTCGGGGAACATGCCAATAAGCTCGTTCCACTTCTCATGTTTGGGATGGATCACAGTACCCTTCCCGTAGATTCTTAGGATCATCGGTGCGCCTTCGAAAGCGCACATCATCATGGTGATCCGACCGTCTGCCTCCAGGTGCGCGGCGGTTTCATTGCCACTGCCGGTAAGGTTCAGCCAGATCACGCGCTTTTCATCCAATACCCTGAAGGTGTCCATGCCCTTGGGGGAAAGGTTGATCCGGGAGTTCTCGGATGCCGTTGCCACGAAGAACATCTTCTGCGCTCCGATGAATTTTTTGATCCTTGAATTGATGTGGTCGTATTGTTTTGCCATTTTGGTGTTTTTTTCGATTTTCTCAAATTGATTTATGTTCTCTCTATTTTAGAACTATCCCTCTTTTGTTCAGGATCTCTATATGCCGCAAGCTTCCCTCGTTCAGGCTGCCTTTTTTCAGCAGAAAGTCCTTTTCATGCATTCGGTTTCCCTCGAAGAAGGTGACTTTGA
>JAHEHE010000100.1 GCA_024644725.1 Flavobacteriaceae bacterium
CGCATCGGAAACTTCAGGTACTTGACTATCACAAAGGCCGCCAAAGCAATGTAAATGCTGTTGATCATGAAAAGGAACATAGCCGAGCCAAAATAGTTGAAATTACCCGTAGCCAAACCGAATCCTGCCGTACATAGCGGCGGCATCAGTGCCGTAGCAATCGCAACACCCGCCACAGTATTGAATTGCGGCCTGGGTCGACTTATCGCAATGATCAGGGCAAGACCACCTGAGATGGCGATAAGCACGTCACGCACATCAGGCTTCGTTCGCGCCAAAAGCTCCGGTGTTGCCTCCTTGAAGATGGGAATGCTGAAGAAAATAAAGGAGGTAATGATGCTGAGTGCCACCATGGCCCCAAAGTTGATCACGGATCCTTTCAGGCTATCCACGTCGTTGACGGCAATTGAATATCCAATTCCAAGAATCGGCCCCATAAGAGGAGAGATAAGCATCGCCCCGATAACTACCGCAGTGGAACTCACATTCAATCCTATAGATGCAATCAGTATGGAGAAAACCAGGATCCAAGCCGTTTGACCCTTGATCGAAATACCCTCACGGATTCGTTCGGCGGTTGCCTCTTTGTCCGTTCCAACCCGGATGGTCAGCAACTTGGGTATATACTCCCTTAGACTTTCGAAGAACCCTTTGAATTCCTTTTGAACCTCGCCCTGCTGTTCCTTTAATTCTTTGTCGCGTTCCTGCTCTTCCTTGTTCTTTTCTTCCATTCGATTAATAACTCTCTTGGATTAATAATCCTCTGATTTACATCTAAAGTAATAAAATTTGTTCACAGCATCATGAGGAACCCAGCTTCGATTCAGCCTCTTTGGAGACCTCCTTAATGCTCTGCTCCTCTGCCTTGGGAAATATCAGCAGCGTATCCTCCGTGTCAACAATGATATAATCCTGCAGGCCCTGGACGACAATTTTCTTTCCGCGGGGTCCGGACACCATGTTTCGGGAGGCTGATCTGAACATTGCCTGAGCGTTTACGAGCGCGTTGCCCTGCTCATCCTTGTTGAGCTTGTTGTAGAGCGAACCCCAGGTTCCCAAGTCATTCCAGCCGAATTCGGTGGCCATCACATAGACGTTATCCGCCTTTTCCATGATGCCGTAGTCGATGGAAATATTTTCAGATGCCTCGTAGTTCTCCTCGATAAAACTGCGCTCCCTGTCAGAATTCCAGGAGCCTGACCCTTTGCGAAACAGATCGTACATCGAAGGGAGATTGGAACCAAAAGCTTTCAAAATGCTTTGCACACTCCAAATGAAAATTCCTGCATTCCAGAGATAATCACCCCGCTCCAGGAACTTTTGAGCGGTCTCCAGGTCGGGTTTTTCCGTAAAGTCAAGAACCTTCTTGACATCACCGCCCTCGGCCTCGAATTGAATGTAACCGTAACCCGTATTGGGCTCGGATGGTTCGATCCCCAGGGTCATCAAGACATCCGACTCCAGGCAGTATTCGAAAGCATCCTGAACATACTTCAGGAACTTTTCCTCGTTTTCAATGAAATGATCGGAGGGAGCGACAATCATGACCGCATCCTCATCCATGTCACTGATTTTAAACGAGCTGTAGAGAATGCAAGGTGCGGTGTTCCTCATGGCGGGTTCCAGCAGAATCTGGGAGTCCCCTATGCCGGGCAGGTGACTTTTGACCAGCTCCTTGTATCGGGCATTGGTCGCGACCAGAATGTTCTCCTCAGGAATAAGCCGGGCCAATCGATCAAACGTTTGACGAATCAGGGACTTGCCCGTACCGAGCATATCGTGAAATTGCTTTGGGTTATCAGGAGTGCTGACGGGCCAAAACCGGGATCCGACGCCTCCCGCCATAATCACGGCGTAATACTTCTTGTTTTTAGTCATTTTTCAAATTTTCATTCTTTATGGGGGCCACCTCTGCATGAGGATGGAAAATGTACTTTTTATGGGTTGCCACTTCTATGCATTCGTATCGGGTCCGGCGCTTCTCTCCTTTGACAAAGGTCCTGTTGCGGTATTGAAAAAGACTCTGCTCCGGCAACTCAAAAACCATCGAACCTGTTTTTTCAGGATCAAACTGTCTCAGAGCCAGCGACAGCTCGATGTCTCCATCCGTGCTCGCTTTCGGTTTCCTCAGATAAGCTGACAAGCTTCGCAAGATCTCTTCAGGAAAAATATCCGGTCTCAAAAAAGGAAGCATCAGGCGCTGAAAATTGTTCTTCCACTCACGACCATGAGGCCTTACCCGTTTGCCCTGCTTGTAAGTCAGCAGATGGGCAAATTCATGAACCAGGGTGATCAGGAACCGATACCGATTGGGGTCGTTGTTAATGGAAATCTGCACCCTCCCGTCTTTATAACGCCTGAAATCCCCGTGTTTGGTGGCCCTTCGTCTGGTAATTTTCAGATGACAGGGATACTTCTCCAGAAGGATGTGAGCCTCCTCAAGGGCAGCCTCCGGAATGTACTTCGACAAAATGTCTCTTTTGCTTTTCACGGATTGATCAGGGAGTTGAGTTGGATACCTGCAGTACCTTACCATTGTATAGCTCCTGACCGGTGAGGGCAAATCGGGCAACATAGGCGCCCATCTTTTCTGCTGAAACGGAGGCCTGATAGCCGGGAAAGGCTTCATTGAGCATTTCGGTCTGAACGGCTCCAAGCGCCAGGGTATTAAATGAAAGGTTCTTGTCTTTGAATTCTTCAGCGAGCAGCTCCATCAAAGTGATCAGCGCTCCTTTTGAAGAGCTGTAGGCAGCCAAACCCGGGAATTTCATGCTTCCCTGGATACCGCCCATGCTGCTTATGGCCACCACGTGGGCACCTGGATTGAATAAAGGCAACAGTTTCCGGGTCAACTCGGAAACTGAAAACACGTTGACCGTAAAGACCGAGATCATATCCTCGATGGAGGTCTCAGCGAAAGGCTTGTTGAGAAGAAGACCGGCATTGTGTACGATACCGTCGAGGGTCTTGTCGTTTCGCTCCAGGAAATCAACCACACCTTCTCTTCCTTTCTCATCCGCAAAATCCAGCTCCAACGCATCCAGCTTCGAAAATCTCTTTTTCAGATCCTCAAGGCTGCCGCAGTTCCTTGAAAGGGCAATCACCTCATGCCCGTCCTCGAGTAAACATCTTACTGTTTCTCTTCCGATACCTCGACTGCATCCCGTAATTGCTATAGTCTTTGCCACCCTGTTGAAATCTTTTGAAATTCTGCCTATTTATGCAAACTAAACCCTCAAAAATATGAAAATTTTGAGCACCCTGGCCCATTTATTCACCTGCGCGATCGCCAGGTTATTTTGCCCCATGTCGGGCTCGATTTATTCTTCAACTATGATATGCTGGTAGGCACCTGCATCGGGAGAGTCTCTCCGGTCGATGCCAAGAAGGTCAAAAGGAAACTCATCGGCCACCAGGATGTTTCCAATGCCCCGGGCCTGAGATTCCTCACCGATTCGCAAGTCATTCGACACCGGGTCGATGAAGTCCGGGTTCCCATTGTAGATATTGTTGCGATAGAGTTCGTCATTGGCAAAATCATACAAGGGATCACCCTGAAACAATCCACCCGGATCTTCAAACCGCAACAGGCTGTTCGCAAAACTGAATTCGATCTGGGATCCGGCCTCCTGATCCAAAAGGAACTCAATCCCCTGGTTCCCCTCGATGATGCAATTCTCGAAAGTTGCCTGCAATCCTGCTTCTCCCTGCCCCGACTCCAAAACATTGCTCACCAATACGGCCGGCAATACCCGAACCCCACCTGACCAGAAGTTCGCAAAGGTCGAATGAGCCAAACGATAGGATCCTGCTTCGGTGCAGGCCAGTGAAGCCGACCCGTTGTTCCCAATGACCAAATTCGAACCCAGGATTTCGGTTTGCCTTGCGAATAAGCCAAAACTCGATGTATTGTAGATTTCGGTATTGCTGATCCGCAGTGCGGGTTGACTCGAGCTGCTCTCAGCCGCATCGACGAAAAGCCCCACGTTGCTGTTTTTGATTACGGCATGACTAACAATATGATCCCGACTCCCTTCCCGGAGCAATATGCCACTCCACTGTCCGGGTATGTCGTCAAAAAAAGACTCCAGGCGGTCCCCTTGAAAAGTCACCCTGGACTCCTGGGTCCCTTCCACTTTGAGTCGCGCTCCCTGTTCGACTACAAGGCCCGAATTATCGTGAAAATAAATGCGTGCTCCCTTTTCAATGGTCAGGGTATTACCGGAGCCAACTCCTGCAAACCCGTAGACGACATAAGGTTTTTCATCCGTCCATTCAGGGCTGCCTTCCAGGTAAAAGCCTTCAACCTTAATTTCTTCTCCATCGGGGCCCACCCCGATGACAATGGTCTCCTTGATCCCATTTGCATCCCGCTCCGGAAAGAGAAAATAAGCATCTTGTACCAAGGTGACCAGTTCCACCTCCTGCTGATTCGGACCTCTGTCAAATACGATCTGATCGACGTAAAGCGGATCCGAAACTTCGTTGTAATCAACAGTCGCCTCGACAAAAATAAAAATACTGTCGCGAGCCAAAACAGGGACGTTTTCAAACGATTTTCCGGGTATCCCATTAACATTCAAACGATAGAAGGAAGACTCTCCCGTGGCCAGTTCAATGGTCTGCAGGTTGATGTTCTCACTGCTGCGATTGTAAACCTTAAACGATCGGGTACTGGAGCTGATGTTGGTGAAAACCGTATCGAGAAATACAGTGTCTTTGGAAAATTCAAGTTGCCCGTTGCTCGGCCGGGTCTCGATTATCTCATCCTCGCATGCGACAGTGAGCAGCGAACAAATGAAAAGCATCAAAACAGTGGCTCTCAACATGAATCTATTTTTCTGTCAATTTGATCTCAAAGACCTTGTTCCAGTTTTTACCGGTCACAAAAAGGCGATCTGTGCTCTCATCATAGGCAATTCCATTGAGCACATAGTCTTCCCCTTCCTGCCCCGCTTTCGATTGAAGCCCTTTGAGATTGACTATGGCCTCTATGGTTCCATTTCGCGGGTTAACGATAAGAATCGAGTTTTGCTGCCATATGTTGGCGTAGATTTTTCCTTTTACAAATTCGAGCTCGTTGAGCTTTTCCGCTTTTCTTTTGTTCGTGTAGGTCTCAATGTACCTGCTCTCCACCAGCGTCTCCGGGTCGAGGAACCAAATTCTCTCTGTGCCGTCGGTCTTGATGAGATGCTCCTTGTCATGGGTGAGTCCCCAGCCTTCCTTGCTTTTGCCATAATCGAAGGTCCGCTCCAGCTCAAAGGAGTCGATGTCGTAAATGAAGCCCACCTTTTTTCGCCAGGTCAATTGATAAATCTTACCGTTGTAGATGGTCATGCCTTCTCCAAAATACTTCTTATCCAGATCCACTTTGCGGATTACCTTGCCCGTCTCAATCTCAGTTTTTCTCAAGGTCGATTCTCCAAATTGGCCGGTGCTTTCATAGAAATAGCCATCGTGGTAGACGAAGCCCTGGGTAAATGCTTTGTCATCATGAGGAAATTCATTCACGATCTCGTAGCCGTAAACCTTTGGAGCCTCTGCTGCCAAAAAATAGACGGTATTGTTCAGCTGCCTCTTCTCTCCCTCAAAGTAAATCGTAGCAGAAATGGCTTGTTTGCCCAGGCGATAGTCGCTGATATTCAGATCCTCGTTCGATTCAACAGCTTGACCATTGATAAAATACTGTACCGAATCAATCGGGTTCCCGTTCTTTTCCCTGACCGAAATGCTCAGGGGCTCGTCAATTTGAATCGTCTTGGGCGTATTGAGTTGCAACTTGTACTTGTCGCTGCAAGAAGCCGACAAAACCAGCAGCGCCGTCAGGGCGAGGAAGGCATATCTGTACATAGCTTTTTTTCTTAAAATAAACGAATTATTGTTTGAGAATTAAAAATAATCATTAAATTTGCACTCTCAAATTCGGCGGGTGCTGAATCTTTTGTTAGAGAAGCGAAAGTATAAAATTTAAACGAGTTAGTGATGAGAAAAGGTATACATCCGGATAATTACAGAATGGTAGCTTTCAAAGACATGTCGAACGGAGATGTCTTTCTTACCAAATCAACTGCCAAATCCAAGGAGACGATTGATGTAGAAGGCGTTGAGTATCCTTTGATCAAACTGGAGATCTCGAGAACCTCACACCCTTATTACACAGGAAAACTGAAATTGGTAGATTCGGCGGGTCGTATCGACAAGTTCAAGTCAAAATACGCCAAATTCAAGAAATAAGAGACCTGAAGGTTTCCAACAATTTAGACCCTCCTGAAAGTTTCAGGAGGGTTTTTTTGTGCTCTTCCTCATGGTAATCCATGATTTTCATCCTCGATTCCAAGTATTTTTTGCCGAAATAGTTGCACACAACCTTTTAAGTTTTAACTTTGTTTTAAGATATGTTCGTGTACTTTGGCAGTATCTTTGAACATTCCCCCATAATAACTCCCCTCATATTACGTTATTAAGTATAATCGTTGGACCGCTTTGGTTCCAGCAGAGGAAGTAGTTTTATGGAGACAACCGAGGTTAAAGTGAAAAATGAGTTCCTGGTATCGGCGCTTTTTATAGAAAGTGCGATCAATGATTACCTGTCCAGGAAACTCGATATTTCTGATCCGATCAGTTCTGAATTCTTAGGTAACAACAAGAAAGGTTTGACATTCGATCAAAAAATCGATGCACTTCTCGATTCTACCGCGTTCAGCATTATCGATAAGAGCAAAATATCTGTTTTCAGAGAAATTTACACAGAGTTTCAATTGAATTTCGACGCCAGCTCTTTGGAGGACAGTTTTACTTCTGAGGATGCAAATGATGATTTTTTGATGATTCTTTATCCACAGAACGATTACCTGCCTCGAGAAGAAATGCTCATCAATGCGTGTTACCAGTTGATCGCTGAGGTATCTGAATTGATTGCCGACAAAACATCTAGCGTTGAGGTCAAAATGGCTAGCAGTAGAAAGTTGTTTGTTGCGGATTTGCTGAAGTTTGGCAAATTTGCCTCATTATTCTCTTTCCTGTTCGTGATATAAAAAAAAAAGAAAAAGTTTAAATATTAAAATGACCGGTTTTTTACCGGTCATTTTTTTTTGATACTTTCGGATATGGAATTAATGGCGACATTCAATGGATGAATACCCCGTCGCAAACCAGGTCTAATCTATGTCAAAAATCTACAGGCAGGCAGCCATGGCGGTTATCGTGAATCACGAGACGAAAGTCCTTATTGGATATTCCCCGCGCGACAAGAGCTATAAATTTCCACAAGGTGGGATTGAGGATGATGAAGACATCCTGGAAGGCAT
>JAHEHE010000101.1 GCA_024644725.1 Flavobacteriaceae bacterium
CCCCAACATGCCTATCTTTTCAAGTCGGGAAGGGCCGAATTTTTGAGCGCGACCGATGATGAAGCCATGAAGGCTGGCCTGGAACTGTCTGAGCTTGAAGGCATCATTCCAGCTATTGAGACCTCTCATGCCCTGGCTGTTCTGGGGAAAATCGATTTCAAAGAGAATGATGTTGTGGTAATCAATCTCTCAGGAAGGGGAGACAAGGATTTGGATACCTATATCTCCTATTTTGGATTGTAGCCGACTCTTCTTAACAGTTCAGGAAAGTAGACAGAAGCCAAATCTAAAGACGAATTTGAGGATAATTTCAAAAGAATGAACAGAATAAATAAAGCGTTATCGAAAGCGGACGGTGCCGAAGGTGAAAACAAATTGCTCTCCATCTATTTTTCGGCGGGCTTTCCAAATCTGGAGGATACAGTGCCCATCCTGGAAAAACTGCAGGAGTCAGGAGTTGACATGGTGGAGATCGGCCTTCCTTTTTCGGATCCCCTGGCGGATGGTCCGACCATACAGGAATCCAGCACAAAAGCCCTGGACAACGGGATGACCACGGATGTCCTTTTCAAACAGTTGAAGAACATCCGGGATCATGTTGAAATACCGCTGCTGATCATGGGATATTTCAATCCGATGATGCAGTACGGAATCGAGGACTTTTGTCGAAAATGCCGGGAAACTGGAATCGACGGTCTTATCATTCCTGACCTGCCGGTAGATGTCTACCATGCTCAATACAGGGAAACCTTTGAGAAATACGGTTTGATCAACGTTTTTCTGATTACCCCACAGACAAGCGAAGAACGGATCCGATTCATTGACAGGATATCCAACGGTTTTATCTATATGGTGAGTTCGGCCAGTACCACAGGGGCGAAAAACAGTTTCGGTTCTGAGCAGGAGGATTATTTTAAAAGGATTTCAGAGATGAATTTAAGCGCTCCGCAAATCGTTGGCTTTGGAATCTCAAATCACGACACCTTCGACCAGGCAACACGCAGCACCTCCGGAGCCATCATCGGGTCTGCCTTTGTGAAATATATCGAAAAGAAAGGGATTGATGCGATACCCGAGTTCATAGAAGGAATTCGAGGTTCATGAGAAAATTCTTTGCGGTTGGACTTAACATTGGGGTAATGTATTGATAATCGTTGCTTAATTGACAAGGTTTTTATACACCGTAATTTGGGCGTAATTTTGCGGATTATTCGATTAGGAAACCAAATGTTGAAGCTCAAGTACAGGCAAAAGCTTTTTGTTTATCTCTCAGGGATCTTTCTCCTCTTTACCATGCTGGTGCTGTTTCTGCAGTACAATCGGGAAAAGGCGTTCAAGAGGGAGCAGATGGAAATGAACTTGGATAACATCGCCGAGTTGACCTACAATTACATTGAAAAGAAGAATCTCGACCCAAAGACCTCCCTTTCACAGCTCGATTCCCTGTATTACTACATTCCAACTGACAACATTCGCATAACCATCATAAACATGTTTGGGAAGGTGCTTTATGATTCCGAAGTTTCCGACCCCACAAAAATGGAGAATCACCTGTATCGTCCGGAGATTCGATTGGCACAGACGTCAGGAAACGGGTCGCATATCCGGGAGTCATCGACAACAGGATATGAATACTATTACTACGCCAAGAACTATTCGGATTTATTTGTGAGGGTCGCTGCCCATTACGATGTTGAGGTTAAGAACTTTTTGAATATCGAAAAGACTTTTCTCTTTTACCTTTTGGTTCTTTTTCTGGTTACCTGGGGGATACTCAGTCTGGTTTTGAGAAACATCTCCGGTGTTCTTCTCAAGTTGAAGGACTTCGCCACACGACTGAGCAATGGAGAGAAAATTGAGGATAAGATCGTTTTTCCGGAAGGCGAATTCGGCGAGATCAGCAATCAGATCATTGAAATCTATGACAAGCTGACTGCTGCGAAGAGCAGTGTTGAGATCGAAAAGAACAAGATGTTCTCACATCTGATCGCTTTGAACGAAGGTATTGCTTTTTTTACACCCCAAAAGAAGAAGATACTTAGAAACAATCACTTCATTCAGTTTATTAATAGCATTTCCAAAGAATCCAATATTTCCGAAGAGCAGATATTCAAGGTCAAGGAGTTTCGAAAGCTCAATGCATTTGTCGACAGCTATTTGGATGAAGACAAGGAGATTGATAAGAAGGATTTGCCTCATTTTGAGGATGTCGTTTACCGGGACAAGAAAACCTTCAACCTGCATGCCATCGTATTTTCAGATCGATCCTTCGAAGTTGTCATCCGAGACATCACAAAGATTGAAAAACAAAAGATCATAAAGGAACAGATCACCAGCAACATTGCCCATGAGTTGAAAACCCCTATAACGATCATTCTTGGCTACCTGGAATTGCTCAATAACAATGATATCAGCAAGGAAGACGCCAAGAAATACATAGGCAATGCCTACGCCCAGTCGGAAAGACTTTCGGATCTGATCGAGGACATCTCTCTTCTTCAGAAGATGTCAGAGGCCAGGGAGAGGTTCTCCTTTGAGACGGTCAATCTCAATGATTTGATCTATGAAGTCAAAGACTCTCTGGCACTGAGTCTTCAGGCAAAGAATTGTGACGTCAAAATCAGATTATCCAAGCCCATTATCCTGAATGCCAATCGATCGCTGCTGTTCTCGGTCTTTTACAACCTCTTCGACAATGCCATCAAGTACGGAGGAGAAAACATTGAGATCTCGGTGAACAATTACCTGGAAGATTCCAATTATTACTATTTTTCCTTCTCCAATACCGGGGCAACGATAGAAAAGAAGCATTTCCTGAGAATATTTGAGCGATTCTATCGGGTAGACAATGATCGATCCCGGGAAAAAGGAGGAACTGGTTTGGGTCTGGCCATCGTTAAGAATGCCATCCAGTTGCACGGGGGAGAAATAACCGCCGGAAATCATCAAAATGGGGGCGTCGAGTTCTTGTTCACCCTGTCCAAATCCCTTTAAATCGACCAGCAGGCTGTTGCCGATTTTCTTATCTTTACCCAAAAACAAGACATGGGCATCAACAAGTTTTCGTTGCGTACGCGGATCTTCATCGCGATGATATTTCTTGTGGTGCTGGCTTCGGTATTAATTGCAGCAATTACCATTTATCAATACAACGAGCAGGCAGACGATTACCATAACGAACGTTTGGAGCGAAAAGAGGAGGCCATCAAATCTGCCATAACTTATGCGCTGAACCGGGACACTGTAAACTATCTCGAAACGCTCATGCTTCCGAGCCTTCTCGATAAGAAGCTGAACGAGATTTCAGACATCCACAATTTGGATATCAATATTTATAACCTCACAGGGTCCTTGTTGAGGAGCTCTTTTTACGAGGCAGAAACAGACACCATTGACGCGAGCCTCTCTCCTGACATCATGGAGCAGATCATCGGGAGCGAGGAGCACAGGGTGGTTCTCACCAAACGTGGGCCCGATGGGAATAAATTCAAGTCCTCCTATTCCTTTCTCATCGGATCGAGGGATCAACCCATAGGAATTCTTGGGGTTCCCTATTTGCAGGATAACACTTTTCAGGACGAAGAACTCAAAGAATTTCTCATAAGACTGTCCCTGGTTTATCTGCTGATTCTGATTATTGCCATTCTGATGGCCTATTTTCTTTCCAAGTACATAACAAAGTCCCTTGAGTATGTGAGCCGTAGAATACGTCAGACGACCGTGGAGCGCACCAATGAAAAACTCGTCATGGATGATGCGAGCCAGGAGATCAACAACCTGGTCGAATCGTACAACGGCATGATTGACCAGATCGAGGAATCAGCCATAAAATTGGCAAGAAGTGAAAGGAAACAGGCCTGGCGGGAGATGGCAAAACAAGTCGCCCATGAGATAAAGAATCCGCTCACCCCAATGCGATTGAGCGTACAAAGTTTCGCGCATAGCTTTGATCCCATGGACCCAGCGATCAAAGAAAAGTTATCGGAGTTCAGCGAATCCATGATTCAACAGATCGATACGATGAGCTCGATCGCCTCCGCTTTTTCCAACTTTGCCCAGATGCCCCAGGCGGTATGGGAGGACCTTAACCTTGTGGAGGAGGTTAAGAAGGCACTCGATATCTTTCACGAACCATATATCAATTACGAACCGGAGAAGGAGTCAATTATGATCAAGCTGGACAAGATTCATCTCACACGAATCGTAACCAATTTGATCACCAACGCGATTCATGCCCTCAAGAACACCGAGAAGCCCTCTATTGAAGTGCGATTGAAGGAGTTTGAAGACCATGTTTTGATCGAAGTTGAAGACAATGGGGACGGAATTCGCAACGAGGATGCTGCCATGGTTTTCGAGCCCAAGTTCACGACCAAATCCAGTGGCATGGGTCTGGGATTACCCATGGTTCGAAATATCCTGGAGGCCTACAACGGCAAGATATCCTTTGTATCAGAGCCTGGGAAAACCATATTTTCCGTGGTTTTGCCCAAAGAGAAGAGGATTTGAGCCAATTGTTTGATAAGACAATTATTGGCAAAGGACACTACTGTCAAAACGAATAAAATAACAGATTACTATTATGGCATATCAAAACATCATCGTCGAAACAGAAAATCGCATCGGGATCATTGAGATCAACCGCCCCAAGAAACTCAATGCCCTGAATCAGGATACGATCACAGAGCTCCACCAGGCATTCGATCTACTTGACAAGGATTCGGAGACACGGGCCATTATCATCACTGGAAGTGGTGAAAAAGCCTTCGTCGCCGGTGCTGATATTTCGGAGTTTGCTGATTTTGGGCCCGATAAAGGGAGAGAGCTTTCCCTTCAGGGACAGCAGAAACTCTTTGACTTTGTTGAGAACCTGGGCACACCTGTGATCGCTGCCATTAACGGTTTCGCCCTGGGAGGAGGCCTGGAATTGGCGATGGCTTGCCATATTCGTGTGGCAAGCAATTCCGCGCGCATGGGGCTTCCGGAAGTTTCCCTGGGCCTGATACCTGGCTATGGCGGAACACAACGTCTTCCTCAGCTCGTCGGAAAAGGGAAAGCCTTTGAGATGATCATGACCGCCGGGATGATCCGTTCCGAGGATGCTCTAAAATCCGGACTCGTCAATCACCTTACCGAACCGGACGATCTGATTGAGTTCAGTTACCAACTCGCTGAGAAGATCCTGGCCAATTCATCCCAGGCGATCAAGGCGGCGATTGGCGCGGTAAATGCAGGATTTAAAGATGGAACAGACGGCTTCAAGAAAGAGATCGAACTGTTTGGCTCCTGTTTCGGAACCGAAGACTTTGAAGAAGGAACGACAGCTTTTCTGGAAAAACGCAAGCCAAACTTTTAGTGCCCTTCCCATTCCCGGTAGAAGTGATCCAGGAAGCTTTCCATGAACGCATGCCGTTCTTCGGCCATCTTACGTCCGGTTTGGGTATTCATTTTTTCTTTCAGCATCAGGAGCTTTTCGTAGAAGTGATTGATGGTGGGCGCTTGACTTGTCTTATACTGCTCCTTGCTTTGCTTTTTCGCAGGTTTGATCGAAGGATCGTACAGTGCCCGGTTTTTATACCCCCCGTAATGAAAGGCACGAGCGACTCCTATGGCTCCCATGGCATCGAGCCGATCCGCATCCTTCAGAACCTGTAATTCAATCGAGTCGAAGCTATCCTCCTTGGAAGGGTCGAGTTCATTTTTGAAGGAGACGTTCCTTACAATATTCACCACGTGATCTACGAGTCCAGCCGGAAGTTCAAGACCTTTCAAAAAACGCTCTGACCGCTCCGGACCGAGTTCCTCGTTTCCGTTGTGGAATTTTGAGTCGGCTATGTCATGAAGCAAAGCGGCCAGTTCAATGACAAAGGGATCTGCTTTTTCACCTGCGGCAATGGTTCGGGCATTTCGCACAACACGCTCTATGTGTGACCAGTCGTGTCCTGCCTCTGATCCTCGAAGGGTGTCTTGTACGAAGCTTTCGGTCTTCCTGATGATTTCCTGCCTGTTCATAAAACAAAAAAGCCTCCATAAGGAGGCTTTGAACTTTTAGCAATATTCCGCGTAAGCACCGAGCAGATTTTCGGCGATCATCTGGGCCGATCGGCCTTCAATGTGGTGTCTCTCCAACATATGGACGAGCTGACCGTCTTTGAAAAGGGCAATGGATGGCGATGATGGTGGAAACGGAACCATCATTTCACGCGCCTTTGAAGTGGATTCCTGGTCCACGCCGGCAAACACCGTTGCCAGGTGATCCGGCTTCTTGTCCAACTGCAGGGAAGCAATCGTTCCAGGTCGGGCGGTTCCGGCCGCACAGCCACAAACCGAGTTCACCATCACGAGAGTTGTTCCCTTTTTGGCCAGTGCCTCTTCTACGTCCTGAGCCGAGTACAATTCTTCAAATCCGGCGTCCACGAGTTCCTGGCGCATTGGTTTTACTAATTCAGGTGGGTACATATTTCTTAATTTTTTTAGTTATCAAATCAGATGCAAAGATAAGGAAAGGAACGTATATTTGCTGTTCAAAGAATTTTCCATGGCGAATTTTTCGAAATGGCTTGGAGCTGGCTTGGGTTGGACATTTGCCGGACCCATAGGGGGCATACTTGGATTTGTTCTCGGCAGTTTTGTAGATGAGTTCTCTGCAACCGAGCTAAAAGACTTCCAAAAAGACATTTATTCAGGATCAAAAACCCAATCTGGTGATTTCGAGATCAGCCTGCTCGTACTGGCGGCGGTGGTAATCAAGGCAGACGGACAGGTGAATAAGACGGAACTCGATTTTGTGCGGTCTTCATTCAGAAGCATGTACGGAGAAGAGCGATCGAACAGGGCCTTCAGACTCTTCAAGGGGTTTATGGCCAACAAGCAAATCTCAACCCGGCAGGTGTGTCTTCAGATCAACCAGCATATGAATCACCCGGCGCGGCTGCAGTTGCTCCATTTCCTCTTTGGAGTGGCGAAGTCGGATGGGGTGGTCTCCGAAAAGGAGCTTCACAAGATCGCGACGATAGCCGGCTATCTCAACATCAACATTCGCGACTTCAACTCGATAAAGGCGATGTTTTACAACGATGTTGACAGCTCCTATAAGATCCTGGAAATTGAGAAGTCAGCAAGTGACGCTGAAGTCAAAGCGGCTTACCGCAAAATGGTCAAGAAGTACCACCCCGACAAATTGAGAGGTCTCGGTGAGGAACACATCAAAGGGGCAGAGGACAAGTTTCGTCAGGTTCAGCAGGCCTATGAGCACATTCAGAAAGAAAGAGGTCTCTAA
>JAHEHE010000046.1 GCA_024644725.1 Flavobacteriaceae bacterium
ATGAACGTTTTTCCTCTCCTTCAATCTTCCCACTCCAATACCCCCCAGCTTAACCCGGAAAGCGGCTGCAAAATTAAAACAACTTCAACAATCCACCAAACAAAAAATTAAAAAGTTTTGGGTGAATTGATAATTTCAATTTTGAACCTCATGGGAGGCCAACATAATCAATATGTTAACCATAAAAAAAGGGAATGCAAATTTACAACCCTTTTCCAAAATACCTCAATCTAGTCGATTCAGGCACTGAAGTCATCATACAATGTAAGGAACGATCCCACAAAATGGGAAGGCAAATTTAATACAAAAGTTCTAGATAAATCTAAAAAAACAGAAGAAACTTATTAACAAAGTGAATTCCTGAATCAGTCTGACGAATCACTCTCACTAAGGAGCTGGTTCTTAAAGACCTGCAACCTTTCTTTGAAACTGTGCATAGGCAATTGCAAAACCTTTGCCGAACGACTAAGGTCCAAACCTGTATTGGCCGGCCTTCGTGCAGGCAGACTCAATTGTTCAGTTTTCACAGGATGAATCAAACTTGTGTTCAGGTCAAAAGCCCGCGCCACCTCCATAGCCAGATCATAGATACTCATCAATTCTGATGATGACACATTGAAAACACCCGTTGCCCGGTTTCGAATTGCCAACCAGCAAGCTTCTGCAAGATCTTCCGCATAAGTGGGCATTCTCAATTGATCCGTGACCACCCTGATGTCTTTTTTCTGCTCCAGGGAATTCTTTACCCAAAGCACCACGTTGCTCCTATCGTTGCCATCGACGAGACCATATACCAATACCGTTCTCAGAATGGCACATGAAATCCGGGATTCCTGCAAAACCTCTTCAGAGCGGAGTTTCGAGCGCCCGTAATAATTCACGGGATCGGGCTCGTCCTGCTCAGTGTAGAAAGATCCTTTCAGTCCGCTGAAAACAAAATCCGTGCTCAAATGGATCAGGTGGGTATTCATCGGCTTGAGAATCCGAACCAGGTGTTCCACGACCTCGACATTCATTCTATCGCATTCCCCGGGGTTGAGCTCACAGGCGTCCACGTTGGTCATGGCTGCCGTGTGGACCAGGAAATCCGGTTCGATCGCCCTAAGCAACCTCTCCAATTCTACCTCTTTGGCGAGGTCTATATTATAATAGGTATACCCACTTTTCGAATGCAGCCGATTCTCCCCTCGGGAAAGCCCGAATACTTCGTAGTCTTTTTTGTCGACAAGCAATTTGATCAGCTTCTGCCCCAGCAGACCATTGCTGCCCGTCACAACTACTTTTTTTCTTTTCATGGCTCTTTGAGAAACTTTTTAGAAAAGCTCATTGAGTTTTCGGATCTCCTCCGGCCGTCCAATGACAATCAGCTTGGACTTGGGAACCAGTATTGTGCTGGCATCCGGGTTGATGATATAATCTTTGTTGGGGGTCTTGAAACCTATGACGGTACAACCTGTTCGTTTGCGCAAGTCCAGGTCAAATATGGACTTATTGGTATACTCCTCCGGAAGATCTTCGATGACCAGCTCTTCAATGTTCGAGGAGCTCTCCCCCTCTATGGAGAGCCTGTCAATGAACTCGATGATATCAGGAGTGATAACCAGGGACGCCATGTGCGCTCCTCCGATTTTGTCAGGCATGATCACATTGTCTGCGCCGGCCACTTTGAGCTTCTTGTACGACGAGTCGATTGAAGCGCGACTGACAATGCAACAGTCCTTGTTCAGCTGTCTCGTAGAAAGTACTACATAAAGGTTATCTGCGTCTGAAGGGAGGGTTGTGATCAAATTGGCAGCTTTCTCGACTCCTGCAGCCAGGAGGGCCTCATCATCTGTCGCATCACCTTTGATATAGAGAATGTCTCCTTCCATCTCGATTTCGTCGATAAGCTCGGGATCATTCTCGATCAGGACGCAATTCTTCTTGTGGCTGCGGAGCCTGGAAAGGGCCTGTTTCCCGTTTCGACCGTAACCACATACAATGGTATGACCCTTAAGCTTGCTGATTGACTTCTGTACCTTCTTGTGCTTGATGTCCTCCATGAGTTTGTTGTTTGAAATGTAATCGGTAACTGCAGAAATGATATAACCAAAGATCGTTACACTGGTGATGATCAAAAAAATCGTGAAAATCTTGGCGTCGAGATCCAAAGGCTGGACTTCCATGAAACCTACCGTCGACACGGTGATGACAGTCATATACAGGGCATCTATGAAGCCGTAGTCTGCCAGGAGTATAAAGCCGGCTGTGCCGACAGAAATCAGGGCCAACAACAGCAGAAGTGCTGTATAGATTTTGGATTTGATAAAACTTCGTATATGAGCCAAATTCCCCTTATTTTCGCTTACAGGTCAAATACGGAAGACCTTTTTGTGTAAATCATGTCTTTCAACCGCAGCAGAAAAGCCAGGGTGAGGTAAATCCCAAAGGACAAACCGACCGTGACAAAGGAGATGTAGATGAAAAACAGTCGCACGTTGGTCGCCCGCATACCCAATGCATCCGCAAGACGGGACGAAACATCGAATCCTCTTAATTCAAAAAAATGCCGAATGGAGTCAATGATTTTCACAATCTGCTTTTCAATGCAATTTATAAAAATAAAATTAAGAATCAGCCCGTAAATCTTTTCTGCTTTCAATTAATTAAATTTGCATTTTTCATCCCCGGACAAGCATGCAACAGGACTCCATAGAGGTTTTAGGCGCAAGGGTTCACAACCTGAAGAACATAGATGTCACCATTCCACGCGACAAGCTCGTCGTGATCACAGGTCTGAGCGGCAGTGGCAAGTCTTCATTGGCTTTTGACACAATTTACGCCGAGGGCCAAAGAAGGTACATCGAGACGTTTTCGGCCTATGCGCGTCAGTTCCTGGGCGGCCTTGAGCGGCCGGATGTGGACAAGATCGATGGCCTTTCGCCAGTGATTGCCATCGAACAGAAGACAACGAGCAAGAGTCCGAGATCCACAGTGGGTACGATTACCGAGGTTTACGATTTCCTCCGACTCTTGTACGCTCGTATCGGAGAGGCTCATTCCTACAACACGGGCGAGAAGATGGTGAGCTACAGTGACGATCAGATACTCGAGCTGATCCTGCAGGATTTCAAAGATCGAAGGATCATGCTTTTGGCTCCGATCATCAAATCTCGCAAAGGACATTACAGGGAACTGTTTCAGCAAATTTCGAAACAGGGCTTTGTGCGCGTAAGGGTGGATGGGGAAATTCGCGAGGTAGAGAAGGGAATGAAACTGGATCGATACAAAACGCACGATATCGAGATCGTGATCGATCGCCTTCAGGTCAACAATTCCTCATTGAAAAGACTTGGGGAGAGCATCAATACCGCCATGCATCACGGGGAAGACTCTTTGCTTGTGATCGATGCAGATGCTGAAGGAGATGCTCCACGATATTTCAGTAGAAACCTGATGTGCCCGTCTACGGGAATTTCTTATCCGAAACCGGAGCCTAACACCTTTTCCTTTAATTCCCCAAAAGGCGCCTGCCCGGAATGCAACGGGTTGGGCAAGGTTCATGTAGTGAATCTGGACAAGATTATTCCCGACCCGAAGGTTTCCATAAAAAACGGAGGCCTGGCACCTCTTGGAGAACAGAAGAAATCCTGGATCTTCCGACAACTCGGCCATATTGCTGAGAAATTTGGGTTCTCTTTGAATGACCCCATCGACAAGATTCCGAAAGAGGCCATGAATCTGATACTCTACGGTGGCAAAGAAAAGCTGGAGATCAACTCCAAAGACCTCGGGGTTTCAAGAAATTATCAGATCGATTTCGAAGGAGTCTACAATTTCATCGAAAACCAATACAAAGAAAGCGATTCCGGCTCGATCAGGAGATGGGCAAAAGGCTACATGGACGAGATCAACTGCGGGGTTTGCAACGGCAAGCGATTGAAGAAGGAATCCCTTCATTTTTTGATTGACGGACAATCGATCTCCGATTTGGCAGATCTTGACATGGATCACCTGGCGGAGTGGTTCGACGAGCTCGATGACAAACTCAGCGACAAGCAGAAAATCATAGGCTCTGAAATCGTAAAAGAGCTCAGAACGCGCATCCAGTTCCTGTTGGATGTAGGTTTGAATTACCTGGCTCTCAGCCGTGGCTCAAAAACCCTTTCCGGCGGGGAGGCCCAACGGATTCGACTGGCGACGCAGATCGGGTCTCAACTGGTAGGGGTGCTCTACATTTTGGATGAGCCCAGCATTGGGTTACATCAACGGGACAACGTAAAATTGATTGAGTCCTTGATCCGATTGCGAAATCTTGGCAATTCGGTGCTTGTGGTGGAGCACGACAAAGACATGATGATCTCTTCGGACTACGTCATCGACATCGGGCCCGAAGCGGGTAAACACGGAGGTGAGATCATCAGCATAGGAACTCCACAGGAGCTTCTCAGCGGGAATACGCTTACTGCAGACTATCTCAACGGCACCCGCTTCTTTGAAATACCGGAGACCCGGCGCGAGGGAACCGGAAAAGAAATTGTGCTGACCGGAGCAAGCGGGAACAATCTCAAGAATGTGACGCTTAAGGTCCCACTGGGTAGGCTCATCGGGGTTACGGGTGTTTCAGGCAGTGGGAAATCCAGCCTGATCAATGAGACCCTCTACCCCATTCTCAATCGCCATATCTACAAGGCAGTGAAGGAGCCCCTGCCCTTCAAAGGAATCAAAGGACTGGAACATATTGACAAGGTCATCGATGTAAACCAATCCGCCATTGGAAGGACCCCGCGCTCCAATCCAGCTACGTATACCGGGGTATTCAGCGAGATTCGAAGTCTGTTTGCCCGAACCCCCGAAGCCCAAATTCGAGGCTACAAGCCCGGGCGTTTCTCCTTCAATGTAAAAGAGGGGCGCTGTGAAACCTGCAAAGGAGGAGGGGTTCGCGTCATAGAGATGAATTTCCTGCCGGATGTAGAGGTAGAATGCGAAACCTGCCAGGGCAAGCGCTTTACAAGGGAGACCCTGGAAATCCGCTACAAGGGAAAGTCGATTTCGGACGTTTTGAACATGACTATCGAGGAGGCCGTGGCTTTCTTTGAGCATATTCCCAAAATAAACCGCAAGCTCAAAACCATTCAGGACGTTGGCCTGGGTTATATCACCCTTGGCCAGCAATCAACCACTCTTTCGGGTGGAGAGGCCCAACGGATAAAGCTGGCGGCCGAACTCTCGAAAAAGGACACCGGCAATACCTTTTACATACTCGATGAACCCACGACGGGCTTGCATTTTGAGGATATCAACATCCTGATGAAAGTGCTGAACAGACTAGTCGACAAAGGAAACACTGTATTGATCATAGAGCATAATCTCGATGTGATCAAACTGTGCGATTACCTTATCGACATCGGTTATGAAGGCGGAATGAAGGGTGGCAGAATCGTCAGTATAGGAACCCCGGAAAAGGTCGCTCAAGACAATAAAAGTTACACCGGACAGTTCTTAAAAAAAGAGCTAATTTAGACGCTGCTCCGAACTGAGACAGCAGCTCATTAACAGTAAAGCAACAGCTATGACCCCTAACGAGGAAAAGAAAATTCGGGAGAAATTAAAACAGAAGACCTGGAACGAGATCAAGACCAACGACTCCTGGGCTATTTTCAAAGTCATGAGCGAATTCGTTGACGGTTTTGAGAAAATGAGCCGGATCGGTCCTTGCGTGAGTATTTTTGGATCTGCACGCACCAAAGTCGGAGACAAGTATTACGAGTTGGCCGAAGAAATTTCCTACCAGCTCACCCAACAGGGCTATGGCATCATTACCGGTGGAGGACCCGGTATCATGGAGGCAGGGAACAAGGGAGCACATAGAGGCAAAGGGATATCCGTAGGTCTGAACATTGAACTCCCTTTTGAACAAAAGGACAATCCCTACATTGACCGGGACAAGAACCTGGAGTTCGATTATTTTTTCGTGCGCAAGGTGATGTTCGTCAAATACGCTCAAGGATTTGTCGCCATGCCCGGCGGATTCGGAACACTGGATGAATTGTTTGAGGCGATGACCCTCATTCAGACCCATAAAATCGGAAAATTTCCGATTTTGCTTGTGGGTACGGAATTCTGGAACGGAATGCTCGATTGGATCAAAAAGGTACTGCTCGAACAGCACGGAAACATATCCGAGTCTGATCTCGACCTGTTTCACATTGTGGATACTGCTGAAGAAGTGGTTGAAATCATTAATACTTTCTACAACAAACACCTGCTGAGTCCGAATTTCTGATTCTTCAGTTTAACTGCCTAACGCCGTTTGATTGGGTAAGACAAAGATCATAGCAATCCTCTTGCTTTTTGCACAAGCCTGGCTTCACGCGCAGAGCAACAGGATTTCAATGGACGTACAAGTCGTCGATGGCCATCGTCTATCCATCCAGCAGGAAATCACTTTTTACAATCGTTCGGAAGTTCCGCTTGATTCCATTTATCTTCTGAACTGGGCCAATGCCTACAAGGATCGAAAAACGCCTCTTGCCGAACGCCTGATTGAAGACTACAATAGAAAATTTTACTTCTCCAAGAAGAGAGACCGAGGATATTCGAAGGTGAACAGTCTCTTGTGCGATGGGCAGAGGGTCTATTTTGGAGAGGTGGAAAACAAGCAGGACCTGATTTGGATTCGGTTGAAAGAGCCGCTGGAACCGGGAGCTTCGGTGAACCTTGAAATGAATTATGAGGTGAAGATTCCCAGTGATCGCTTCACTCAATACGGTCATGACGGTGTGAACTACAATCTGAGGTACTGGTACATCACACCCGCTGTGTTCAATGGTCAATGGAATCTGTACAGCAACCTGAACATGGATGACTATTTCATGGAACCCACCGACTATGACATTCAATTTGATGTTCCCATGGGATTCACTTTGCATTCGAATCTCCGCGCCCAGGCTGAAATCCTCGACAATCAAGTGAGATACACCATGAAAGAGCAGAATCAGCTTGAGGTAGAAGTCAACATTCAATACCAAAATGATTTTTCCACATATCAGCTTCGGGAGCTCGAGGTTCAGACCAACCTGAAAAGCAAAAACCTGACCGAAAATCTCAAGGGAGACGTCCTTCAAAGGCAAATTGATTTTATAGAAAGCTACCTGGGAGACTTCCCTTACGAAAAGATCCTGGTCAATCGAACGACCTACCTGAAAAACCCGGTATACGGTTTCAACCAGCTGCCCAAATCAATGAATCCGTTTTCAGACATTTTCGAGTGGGACATCAAGATGTTCAAGGCCATGTCGGAGCGCTTTATCGACAATACGATCCTGGTCAATGACCGCACCGAGTACTGGCTCCCGGATGGGATTCAGATCTATCTGATGATGGAGTATGTGAGTCGCTATTATCCGGAGGTCAAAGCCATCGGAAGCATCTCCAAGAGATGGGGAATTCGAAGATACAGCATCGCACAGCTTGATTTCAACGGCAAATATCCTTTTGTGCTGCAATTCACCACCCGCAAGGTCCTTGATCAGTCGCTGAGCACACGTTCGGATTCGTTGTCGAACCTGAACCAAAAACTTGTCAATCGCTACAAATCCGGGCTGGGGCTTCGCTATCTCGAGACCTATCTGCAGGACAGCATAATAAAGAATTCCCTGAAGGAGTACTATCGCGATCACAGTACGAAATTCAGTCATGCCCAAGACTTTGAGGACCTGGTAAAGCAAAAGACGGACAAGGATCTGAGCTGGTTCTTTGAGGATTATGTCAATACGACCAAAAAGATCGATTACGTCATTAAAAAAACCGAGATCAAGGGAGATTCGGTTGAGGTGGTCCTCAAGAACAAAACGGGTTATGCCGCCCCACTGACGATATACGGAATTGACAAAAAGGAAGTGAAGTTCAAAAAATGGCTGGAGGCCATACCCGATCAGGATACCCTGACGCTTTCGAGGCAGGGCATTGACAGGCTCAGTTTGAATTATGAGTTTTTGTATCCGGAGAACAACCTGAGAAACAATTGGAAAAAGCTCAATCCTTCGTTATTCAACCGACCCCTGAGATTTCGATTCTACCGGGACATTGAAGACCCCTATTACAACCAGGTGTTTTACAAACCCTATTTCAACTACAATTTTTATGACGGGGTGCTTCTCGGGCCAACGATCTACAACCAGGCCCTTTTCAAAAAGACCTGGCTTTTTTCGGCAACCCCGGTCTACGGCTTTAAGAGCAATAGCCTTTTGGGAACCTTTTCACTGGCCTATGAGTTTCTGCCTGAAACGACACCGGTCTACCGGTATCGCGCAGGCCTTTTCTTCAGTCGTTTTCATTATGATAATGACCTGGCTGTTAACAAGTTCACTCCGTTTTTCCGGATCGACTTCAAACGAAACAGCTTGAGAGATGTCGGAGGCAAATCCCTGGTTACCCGGGTTGTCTACGTAGACAAGGAGCTTCCTCCCGATGTCGAAGCCGACGAGACTTTTAATTACAATGTCCTTAACTTCAGGTATGGATACAGCAGGCCGGATATCATCAATGACCTCAGGTACTTTGCAGATTTGCAATTCGAAAAAAACTTCAGCAAGTTCTCGGTGGATGTCAGGTATCGCAAGCTGACGCGGTTCAACCGCCATTACGACCTGAGGCTCTTTTTCGGCACATTTTTTCACAACGAGACCGAAACGGATTTCTTCAGTTTTGCGCTTGACCGACCCAGCGATTACATGTTCGACCTGGCATACCTCGGCCGATCGGAAGATTCCGGTTTTTTGAGTCAACAGACGATAATCGCCGAGGGAGGATTCAAAACTATTTTCCCGGATCAGTTTGCCAACCAATGGATGCTCACAACCAATGCCAGCGCGAGCATTTGGCGATGGGTGGAGGTCTATGCCGATGCGGGGTTCATCAAAAATCGCAATGAAACAGCTGAGTTTCGCTATGACAGCGGAATCCGTCTCAATTTTGTACCCAATTTCCTTGAACTTTACTTTCCAATTCAGTCCTCTCTAGGTTTCGAACCGGGATTCTCTGACTACGCTTCCCGCATCCGGTTTGTCGTGACCATCGATTTCGAGAGGGTCTACAATCTGGTCAAGCGCGGGTTCTACTAGAACAGAAAAATTGCCTTTTTTTTACTATCTTCGCAGCATTCCCAAAGGCTTGTAAATTATGATCGATAAGGTTACCGAAAACCAGAAAAAATTATCTTTTCAAGAGTTTAAAAACGAAGTCCTTACTGATTACAAAACTGCCCTCATAAGTCGTGAATGCAGTCTTCTTGGAAGGCGCGAAGTTTTGACGGGAAAAGCCAAATTCGGAATCTTCGGGGGTGGCAAGGAGATACCTCAGCTCGCCATGGCCAAGGCCTTTAAGCCGGGTGACTGGCGCTCGGGATACTACCGGGACCAGACCTTTATGATGGCCATAGGAAAATACGATCCGAAACACTTCTTTTCAAGTCTGTATGCTCATCCTGACATTGAGGTTGACCCCTACTCTGCAGGGCGACAGATGAACGGGCATTTCGCAACCCATTCTATCGATGAAGACGGAAGCTGGAACAAGCTGAGCGAGCAATACAATGTAAGCTCAGACATCTCCCCCACCGCAGGTCAAATGCCAAGGTTGGTAGGGTTGGCGGAGGCCTCCAAAAAATTCAGGACCATTGAAGGCCTCGACAAAGATCATTATTTGTCCAATAACGGAAATGAGGTTGCGTGGGGAACCATAGGCAACGCGAGCACCTCGGAAGGACCATTCTTTGAAGCCATAAATGCCGCCGGCGTGTTGGAGATTCCCATGGTGATCAGCATTTGGGACGACGATTACGGCATTTCGGTGCACGCCAAATATCAAACTACAAAAGAAGATATCTCCGAGATCCTTAAAGGCTTCCAGCGGGAAGAGGGAGGCCAGGGGTATGAAATCTTCGTTGTCGACGGCTGGGATTACACCGGTTTGGTCGACGTATACAGCAAAGCCGGTAAAATAGCACGTGAGCAACACGTGCCGGTCATGATTCATGTCAAGGGTCTCACCCAGCCCCAGGGACACTCTACCTCCGGCTCTCATGAGCGTTATAAAAGCCCGGAGCGACTCCAGTGGGAGCAGGAGCACGACGGAATACGAAAAATGCGGGAATGGATCCTTCAGTTTGAGTTGGAAGATGCCAACGGAGAGCTTTTGAAATTTGTCGATGGTGAGGAGGAGCTGGAGAAACTTGAAAAAGAGGCCAAACGAACTGTTTCGCAGGCAAAGCGAGAGGCCTGGAATGATTTTGTAAAACCCATGGTTGAGGAGCGAGCCATCCTCATGCAACTTATGGATCGAGCCGCTCGCAAAAGTCAGAACTCCATCTTCATTGACAAACTCAAGAGAGAGCTTGCAGAAATTGACGAGCCGATACGAAAAAACATTTTGACCGCAGCGCGGCGCTCCCTGATCTACCTCAAGGACGAGGATTTCGAAGAGAAGGAGATTCTTCAAAACTGGATCAAAGAATATATGGCCGTGCAGAACGCACGTTACAACGAGCATCTCTACAGTGAACTCGAAAGCAAAGCGACTAACATTGAGGAAATCGAGCCCGAATACGACGATGAGAAGGAAGAGGTCGATGCACGCATCGTTTTGAGAGACAATTTTGATGCCTTGCTGAGCAAGCACAAGGAGATCCTAATCTTTGGCGAGGATTCGGGTAAAATCGGTGACGTGAACCAGGGACTCGAAGGGTTGCAGAAAAAACACGGGGAAGAACGCGTTTACGACACCGGAATTCGGGAAGCGACGATCATCGGTCAGGGCATAGGCATGGCGATGCGCGGTCTGAGGCCCATTGCAGAGATTCAATACCTGGACTATTTGTTTTATGCCTCGCATGTACTTACCGACGATTTGGCAACCCTACGATACAGAACCTTTGGAAGACAGGTGGCGCCTATGATCATACGCACAAGAGGTCATCGCCTGGAAGGCATCTGGCATTCCGGATCACAAATGGGCAGCCTGCTGAACCTGCTCCGCGGAGTTTATGTCCTGGTGCCTCGCAACATGACGAAAGCTGCGGGCTTTTACAATACGCTGATCCGCTCCGATGAGCCAGGTATCATTGTGGAAAATCTGAATGGATACCGTCTCAAGGAACAGGTTCCGGAAAACCTGGGAGAGTTCACAACGCCCATAGGTCAGGTTGAGGTAATCAAAGAAGGAAGTGATATCACCCTGGTGTCCTACGGTTCAACACTCAGACTGGTGGAGGAAGCCTCTGCCGATCTGTCCCAGGTTGGGATTGACGCCGAGATCATTGACGCCCAGAGCCTCCTGCCTTTTGACCTGGACCAGGAAGTATTGCTCAGCGTTCAGAAGACCAATCGACTCGTCGTGATCGACGAAGACATTCCGGGAGGAGCCTCTGCCTATCTGCTCGAAGAGATCATCAACAAGCAAGGAGCCTACTACTACCTGGACAGCAAGCCAACCACGATCACAGCCAAGGCGCACAGACCCGCCTATGGTACGGATGGCGATTATTTCTCCAAACCTTCAGTCAACGATATTTTCGAAGGAGTCTACAAAGTCATGCACGAAAGTGATCCGGTAAAATACAAAAGCCTGTATGCCTGAAACGGGTAACTTTGGTGACAGAACCGTTAAATATTGTTAACAAACTCCTTCAATTTCAAGATTTTATGCTAATTTTGCAGGCGTAACAAAATCTTACCTTAAACCGGGGAATCAATGCTTAAAAGACCGTTTTTCATAGTTCTGACGATGAGCCTGTTTCTGAGCTCAATCGGATTCAGTCACGCCGCGGTTCTGCCTGAGTCCGGTGAATGGAATCCGCCAAAAGTCGTTCTTGATGATTTCTCTGCCTATTCCAAAGATCTTTACACGACCCTGAATGAGCCTGCACTGGATTTCAAAGCTTTTGAAACAGCCTTGAAAGGTTTTGTGAAACTTCAGCTGGAAGATAAAATCCTAAACACCGAGTATTTGACAGTCATCGATATGAGCCGTTCGGCCAATGAGCCTCGTTTCTTTGTGATCAATCTGTCGGAGAAGAGAGTTGAGCACAAAAGCGTAGTGGCACACGGAAGAAATTCCGGAGGGGAGTTCGCTCGACATTTCTCGAACAAAGAAGGCTCTTTCAAGACGAGCCTGGGCTTTTACAGGACCGCTGAAACCTATCACGGAAAACACGGTCTGTCGCTGAGATTGGACGGCCTTGAAAAGTCAAACAACAACGCACGCGAAAGAGCCATAGTGATCCATGCGGCGGATTATGTCTCTCATAATTTTATCGAGAAATTCGGCAGACTGGGCAGAAGCCTGGGATGTCCGTCACTCCCAAAAGAAGGGTATGACCAAATCGTGGAAAGCATTAAAGAAGGAACCCTTCTTTTCATCTATTTCCCAGAGGAACACTACCTCAGTAACTCTCCCATCGCCAACCACAACTTCTCAGAAGTCGTCAACGGATAGTTTGTAGCGTCAACGGCGAGCCAGCTTTTTATTTATTTCCCTGACCAGGGCAGGTCCTTCGTAGATAAATCCGGTATACAACTGCACGAGATCCGCGCCAGCCTCAAGCTTTTCGATGGCATCATGGGCGCTGTGAATGCCTCCGACGCCAATTATGGGGAAGGCTTTTCCGGATTTCTCAGCGAGAAATCGAATAACCTCAGTGGAGCGCTCTCTGACCGGTTTGCCACTCAAGCCACCCTTTTCAATCTTGTTTTCTGAATGCAGTCCCTCACGTGAAATCGTGGTGTTTGTAGCAATTACCCCTGCTATGCCTGTCTCCTTGACGATATCTATGATATCCATCAACTGGGAATCGGTCAGGTCGGGAGCGATCTTTAAAAGAATCGGTTTGGGGTGACTTTTAGTCTGATTTTTTTTCTCCAGAGCACTCAGCAAAGCTGTCAGGGGCTCCTTGTCCTGAAGCTCTCTCAAATTCGGCGTATTGGGTGAGCTCACATTGACCACAAAATAGTCGACCACCTCGAAGAGTTTCTCGAAACAGATCAGGTAATCATCGGTAGCCTTTTCATTGGGCGTAACCTTGTTCTTTCCTATGTTGCCTCCGATGACGATGTCACTCTTTCTTTTCTTGAGCCGGGCCACGACCTCATCCACACCGTCATTGTTGAATCCCATGCGATTGATGATCGCCTCGTCTTCTTTTAATCGGAACAATCTTTTTTTGGGGTTACCGGGCTGAGGTTTGGGCGTCACGGTACCGATTTCCACAAAACCGAATCCGTACTGGGCAAATTCATCAAAAAGCACAGCATTCTTGTCAAACCCTGCAGCGAGACCCACCGGGTTTTTGAATTTCAACCCGAAAAGTTCTCGCTCTAAAGAAGGATGCTCAAAACCAAACCTGGATTTGACAATTCGTCCGGTCAGGGGCAACCTCAAAAGATTCTTGATCATGCCAAAAGTGAAATGATGCACATCCTCAGGATCAAACTGAAACAAAACCTTGCGAACCACAGATTTGTAAAAACTCATAGACGGAGTGTAATAGGATTGTTCTAGCGCAACTGTGCCTTGAACTGATGTTCAAAGCCCTGCTGCAGCTTTTTCATTATTTTATCAATCTGCTTGTCTGTCAGGGTCTTGTTTTTATCCTGCAGGATGAAGCTCAGCGCATAGGACTTCTTTCCTTCAGGCAACTTGTCTCCCAGGTAAACATCGAAAAGGTCAACCTGTTTCAGCAGTTTTTTCTCAGCCTGCTTTGCGAAATCATGGAGATCGACAAAATTGACCTCCTCGTCGAGCAACAGTGCCAGGTCCCTCTTGACCTCCGGATGTTTCGGAAGTTCCTCCACCTTGATCTGGGTTCCCTCCATGCTCTGTATCACATTTGCCCAGTCAAAATCAGCGAATAGGACTTCTTGCTTGATGCCAAAAGACTTCAGTACATTCGAACTGACCACGCCGAATTCAACCAGTTTCTTTTTCCCTGAATACAGCGCCAGCCCTTCCGAGATCATGTCATTCTTCATTTTTCCATATCGGGTTCCCTTGACACCCAACCTCTGTAGCAGCCCGGCGACAACCCCCTTCATGTAGAAGAAATCGGATTCCTGGACCTGCAACCCCCAATGATCCCCTGTTCTATTGCCCGTAAAGACAACAGCCAGATGCTTGTTCTCCGCGTATCCGGAATCGTATTTATGATAGGTGTTTCCAAATTCAAACAACCTGAAGTTCGACGACTTCCTGTTGAGATTGTAAGCTGTTGATTCCAGCAAACCAAAGAGCATAGACTGCCGCATCACAGAAAGATCGTTGCTGAGGGCATTCAAGATGGTGACGTTTCGCTCCTCGGAAATTCCCTCTGAAAGAGAGGTGTAATCCGGTCGACTCAGCGAGTTGCTCATCGATTCATATATCCCGTTGGAGATCAAAAACTCCGAGGTGACCATATCCACTTTTTCCGGGCTCAAACCGGGCGAGGTTTCCACCGAGGTCTTGATTTTCTCAGGAATCTCCACATTGTTGTATCCGTAAACACGCAGAATCTCTTCCACCACATCCGCTTCACGGGTCACATCCACGCGATAGGCCGGAACGGTCAGACCCAAGCCGGATTCGGTTTGACTGTCGATGCGAATATCGAGTGATGCCAGGATATTTTTCATCGTATCTGTAGGAATCTCCTCCCCAATCAAGCGAAAAGCCCTTTCGTAGGAGAGTCGAATTTGATGATCCTCAACTTTATTGGGATAAAAATCACTGATATCCGAAACGATCTTGCCCTCTGCGACGTCGGCGATCAAAATGGCCGCCCGCTGCAAGGCGTATTCAACCGTATTCGGGTCGATGCCTCTTTCGAAACGAAAAGAAGCATCGGTATTCAAACCGTGGCGCTTAGCTGTTTTCCGTATAGAAACCGGATTGAAATAGGCGCTCTCCAGGAAAATGGAGGTCGTCTCTTCCGTGACTCCCGATTTGATCCCTCCGAAAACTCCTCCGATGCACATGGGGTTGCTGTCACCATCACAGATCATGATATCTTCTTCGTGCAGCTCGCGCTCGACGCCATCCAGGGTTGTGAATTTCGTCCCTGTGGGCAGTGTGCGAACCAGCACCTTGTCTTTTTTGATCCTGTCGGCATCAAAGGCGTGAAGGGGTTGACCCAATTCATGCAACACGTAATTGGTAATGTCAACCACGTTGTTTATTGGGCTCAAACCGATGGCGCGAAGTCTGTTTTGAATCCAGGAAGGAGAATCCTGAACTTTCAGGTCGGTAATGGTAATTCCGCAGTATCGGGGCACAAGTTTGGAATCCTGCACCTCCACCTTGATGCTGTAGGTGCGCTCATCGACGTGAAAATCACTGACCGATGGCGTGTTCAGTTTCTTTTTGGTCTCCTCCAGCTGCAAAAGTCCCGCATAAAGGTCCCTGGCAACACCCAGGTGACTCATGGCATCGGCACGGTTGGGTGTCAGCCCGATTTCGAACACATGATCGCTGTAGAGCTCAAAAACCTCTCTGGCCGGAGTTCCCGGATCAATTCCCTTGTCGAGGACCATGATCCCGTCATGCCCCTCTCCAAGACCGAGCTCGTCCTCGGCACAGATCATCCCCATGCTGACTTCTCCCCGAATCTTCCCTTTATTGATTTTGAAGGGGTCCCCGCCGGTCGGTTGCAAAGTTGTCCCAACGGTCGCAACCGGAACCATCTGACCCGCTTCCACATTGGGTGCGCCGCAGACAATCTGAACCGGCTCACCGTGGCCCAGATCAACAGTAGTCACTTTCAAGCGGTCCGCATTGGTGTGCTTTTCACAAGTAAGCACCTTGCCTACCACTACACCTTCAAGCCCACCTTTGATCGACTCGTATTTTTCAATTCCTTCGACTTCCAATCCAAGATCGGTAAGTATCTCTCCAACGCGCTCCGCATCGAGGTTAATGTTGAGGAAGTCTTTCAGCCAGTTGTACGATATTTTCATCTAAGGATCCATTTTGCAGAAGGCAGATCACCCCTGCTGTCATAAGCTGCAAAGATATAATTGATAGATGATAAGACAAGAGTCAAGGTCTTTTTTTTGAACCGTAAAGGCCCTTTTTACGATTTGACAGAATTTAATTATTTTGCGATACGCAAATTACAATTCACTCAAATCACCGGACAATGTCATATCCTATCACGCGGATCTTTGATTTCGCCTATTATCAACTTGAAACATACAACCTGAGCAAGTCCCTCGTTTCCAAGACTACCGGGCAATGGGAAGCCACCTCATCCCGGGAATTCGTGGAAAGGGCAAACATGGCAAGCCGGGGTTTGTTGAAATTGGGCGTAAAAGCCGGGGATCGAATCGCTTTGATCTCCACGACCAACCGAACGGAATGGAACATCATGGATATGGCCATTCTCCAGATCGGTGCGATCAATGTTCCGATCTATCCGACGATCAGCCAAGAGGATTACAAATACATTTTCAATCATGCCGAGGTCAAGTATTGTTTCCTGTCGGATGAAGAGCTTTTTACCAAGGCCAACGCGGTAAAGCCTGAGGTAAAGAGCCTCAAGGGGATCTATTCGTTTGAAGCAGTGACGGGATGTGACTTGTGGGAGGATGTGTTTACCTTGGGATCAGATCCTGAGCTCCAGGAGAAGGTGGATAAACTGAAAGAAAAAGTCAAACCTTCTGATCTGGCAACGATAATCTATACCTCAGGAACCACAGGCGTTCCGAAGGGAGTCATGCTCTCTCACAGCAATATTGTCTCCAATGTGTTAGACAGCATTCCTAGATTACCCATCATAAAGGGTCAGAGCACGGTTCTTAGCTTTTTACCGGTCTGTCACGTCTTTGAGCGCATGCTTCACTATCTCTACATATACAGTGGCATTACCATTCATTATGCAGAGTCCATAGAGAAGATCGCAGACAATGTGAAAGAGGTGAAACCCAACTTTATGAGTGTTGTGCCCAGGCTTCTGGAAAAGATCTACGACAGCATCATTGCCAAAGGAGCCCAGCTCACAGGCATCAAGAGAAGGCTTTTCTTCTGGGCCGTTGAAGTAGGCTTGAAATACGAGCCCTATGGCCGTAACGGATGGTGGTATGAGAAACAATTGGCGCTGGCAAACAAATTGATCTTCAGCAAATGGAGAGAGGCCCTTGGCGGGAACCTGACAACCATGGTGTCGGGATCGGCCGCTTTGCAGCCCCGACTGACTCGAATCTTTGCTGCGGCTGGCATGCAGGTCATGGAAGGCTATGGGCTTACCGAGACTTCCCCGGTGGTTTCGGTGAATATGTATGAGAACAACCTCTTCAAAGTAGGAACCGTGGGCAAGGCCATCGACAATGTCGAGATCAAGATCGCAGAGGATGGCGAAATCCTGATCAAAGGACCCAATGTGATGCAGGGCTACTACAAAGACCCGGAGAAAACAGCCCAGGTGATGACAGGGGATTACTTCCACACCGGGGACAAGGGCGAGCTCGACAAGGAGGGCTTTTTGAGGATCACCGGTAGAAAAAAGGAGATATTCAAGACCTCCGGGGGCAAGTACATTGCCCCGACCCTATTAGAAAACCAGATGAAACAGTCCCGGTTCATCGAACAGATCCTGGTGATCGGGGAAGGGCAGAAAATGCCTGCCGCCATTGTACAGCCCAATTTTGACTTTGTCCGGGAGTGGGCCCGCAGGCACGATGTGACACTCGGTGAGACGATCGAAGAAATTGCCGAGAACAAGGAGGTTCACGATCGCATCATGGAGGAAATCGAAGAAGGAAACAGCCATTTTGGAAAGTGGGAGACCATCAAGAGAATTGAAATTGCACCCGAGGTCTGGTCGGTTGACAACGATTTGCTCACTCCAACCTTTAAGCCCAAAAGAGAAGTGATCCTGAAACGCTACAAGCATCTTTACGACAGGATCTACGGATAATGCCTCCTTAACGGCTCTGATAAGCAGATCTGGCTTCCTCGATGGACGCATGAATTATTCCTCCCCTTTGCATCTCATCGGCATGATCCTCTTTCAAATCGCTGTAGGTCATGACCTTTTTACCTTTAAGGGCATTTCTGAGCTCTTCCGACAAAAAAACGTCAAGCTCCGCCTGCCGGTGTTTGCCGAGTATGGAATTTCCCGTGGCGGGATCTGACATCAAATCCGTGTTCAGATCATCAAGCTGAGTGAGTTCAGTATTGTCATGGGCCGTATGAAATACAAAGAGGTTGTACCTGTCTTTTTCGAGTTTGCCCATGGCATCCAGCACGGCCGTCTTTTTATTTTCCACGGGGCGACCCCAAATATCGGCTGCCATGTGCTCATCAAAATACCTGCAGATGACCAGGCCATACTCATTCGCCAACTTTTCGACTACAGCAGCGATCTCCGGCGTGGAGCGAGCGATTCCCATGTGATGGTCGAGATAGTCGACTTTCATGCCCATGGAAACAGCCCGATCTATTTGGGCCCGGAGCTCAGTTTCCACCTCCTTCAGGTCATAATCACTCAGCAAAAAGTCCTTGACGGAAGTCCTGAAGAAACCCCGCTCATCCACAAGACTGGGAACTGCTGATTTTCCTGAGATCGGTCCCCATTTCAGTTGCTCAAATTCAGAAGTCAGTGTCAGATGCAGACCGATCGAAACATGCGGAGCCTCCCGAAGAATTTCAGCCGCTTCCTGTACCCAGGGGGTGACCATCATCACTGAGGCATTGAACGGGATGCCTGAACGTACCATGTCCTTCAGGGCCAAATTGACGGCGTGGGACATTCCGAAATCATCTGCACGCAGCATAACCCGATATTCTTCCTGAGCTTTGGCCTGAAAGAAAGTAGCCATTAAAAGAAGTAGCAATACCGATTTAATATTTTTCATAATTTCCAAATTTTGGAACCCATTAAATCTACGGAATTATCTTCTTGCCCACAAATAACAAAAGACTCGGAATTGTTGAAAAAAACTCTCGACAGATGCCGTGGAATCGATTATTTTTGTTGTAATTAGCGACCTCATTTCTTACTTTTACGCTTTAGCCTCAAATCATGGAACAATTCATTGTCTCAGCGCGAAAATATCGACCGCAGGTCTTCGACGACGTGGTGGGGCAAAAGGCGATCACCAACACCCTGGAAAACGCGATCAAGAGCAATCATCTCGCACAGGCTCTGTTATTCACGGGCCCTCGTGGTGTAGGCAAAACAACCTGTGCGCGAATCCTTGCCAAAAGGATCAACGAGGAGGGCATGGAGCACACAAGTGGGGATGAAGATTTTGCTTTCAACATTTTTGAGCTCGACGCGGCATCGAACAATTCAGTAGATGACATTCGCAACCTTACCGAGCAAGTCAGAATCCCACCGCAAACGGGAAACTTCAAGGTATATATCATTGACGAGGTGCACATGCTATCACAGTCGGCCTTCAACGCATTTTTGAAGACCCTTGAAGAACCTCCGGCTCACGCCATTTTTATTTTGGCAACCACGGAAAAACACAAGATCATTCCAACGATCCTTTCGCGATGTCAGATCTTTGACTTCCGACGCATCGGCGTGCAGGACATCAAGCAGTATTTGCACAAGATAGCTGAAGGAGAAAACGTCAGGGCTGAAGATGATGCCCTTCATATAATTGCCCAAAAGGCAGACGGTGCTTTGAGAGATGCCCTCTCCATATTTGACCGTGTCGTGAGCTTCTCCGGAAACGAATTGACTCGAGAAGCGGTTTCCAGCAATCTCAATGTGCTGGATCACGAGGTTTACTTTGAGATTACAAATCTTCTTTTGGAGAATAAAATTCCCGAGGTGCTCATTGCCTTCAACGACATCTTGTCCAAAGGCTTTGAAGGACACCATTTCATCAATGGCCTGGCCTCACATTTCAGAGACCTTCTTGTGGCCAAAGACCCTGCAACGCTTCAGCTCCTTGAAGTCGGTGATCGAACCAAAAAACAATACCTGGAGCAGGCCAAAAAATCCGACCTGCGATTTCTCATGCAGGCAATCGACCTGGCCAATCAATGTGATTTGAACTACAAAACCAGCAAGAACCAACGGCTTCTTGTAGAGCTCAACCTTATGAAAATCGCATCCATCACTTTTGATGGCAAAAAAAAAATCTAAAGGATTCATCGTCCCCTCGATAAACTTTATCACCATGCACCGGGCTGCTTCAGCGGTTGGCTCAACCCCACCTGTGCCGTCGCCTGAGTTGAAGACACCGAAAAAAGAGAAGGCTGAAGCAAAGAAACCGGAAGCTGAACAGAAGGAAGTCACAAAGCCGGTTGCTCTCACCCAATCAGGCAATGGAGGGAATGGAAGGAGAAAATCGGCCCTGTCGCTTTCAAGCCTAAAGCGAAATAAACAGGAAGCTGAAAAACTGAGGCAAAAGAAGGCGCGTGAAAGCAAAACAGAAAATCTTCCACAGGATCCCTTCACGCAAGAGACTTTCAACGAGGTATGGCAGGAATACATCGACGGTTTGATCCAGGGAGGTGAAAAGATCCTGGCTTCTGTACTCATGGCGGACAAACCGGTACTCAAAGAGAATATGATCCATGTCACCTACCCCAACCAACTCATGAAGAAAGAGCTTCTTCGGGTTCGACCAAAAGTGCTCAGACACATTCGAAGTGCCTTGAACAACCACGCAGTGGACTTTGAAATTGAGGTAAAGGAAGAAAATCAGAAGCGTTTCGCCTATACTCCACAGGAGAAATATGAGCTGCTGAAAGAAAAAAACGGAGATATATCTCTTTTGAGAAAAACCTTCAACCTGGAGCTCTGAAATCCTGCTTCAGAGAGAAAATTAATCCTTCACCGTCAATCGAAGCACTGAACAGGCCGAGCTGTCAGCAAATTTGTCTTTGTTTTTACCGAATAATACATTCTGCCAATTGTCTTTTTCAGGAGTACCGATGATCAACAAATCGTATTCCGCTGAAATCAAACCAATTGTTTCTATAGGGTCCTTCGCCCTTTGGATCAGAACCTTGGATTCGGATTCAGCCTTTAAAAGCAACCGCACGGAGGCCTGTTCCATCGCTGCAATTTGCGGATCGGTCATGTGCTCAGGAACAACGTGAAGCAAAGTCAGAGAAGCTTTGTAAAACTGGCACACCCGGTCAGCTATAGCAACAAAGTTCTTGTCCTTTCTCCCGGGTCTGAGTGCCATAACGACTTTGGAGATGTGCCGAACGCCATTGTCCCTGAAAAGGGCAAAATCCGAATTGACATGGGTGACAAACCAACCAATCGGGTTTCGCACCAGCCAGCCCTTGTGGGCACGGGCATCCCAGCCCATGACCATCCAGTCACTGTGCGTCTGCTCGCTGAGCTCCTGAATCGTAGTTGTCAGATCGTGGGTTACGACCGCTTCAAAATCGATATTCACTTTACGCGCCCGGGCCAAACCTGAGAACCTCCGCCCCAATGAGCGAATGACCGGGTTGTCCTCCATGAAGGCGTCCAGGAAAGTCTGATTCGGAACCTCTGTGATATTCACAGCTTGAGTAATTTCCTTCTTGTTCAACGCCGCTCCAATCTCTACGAGCATTTCAGGCGATTTCTCATTCCCGAGCAAGGGTATGACTACACCCGCGTCCGAAGCGATCTTGCCATCGAGTATCGTATTGTTGACCCGAGGTGGCTCTTGAATTTTAACTCCTTTCCTTCTCTTTTTGTTATAGAGCATGTAAAGTGCAGGACGATGTCCGTATTTACGAAGGATTCCGGTACGTGCCGTTTTCTTTCCGTAGAAGAAGTAAATTATGAACCCCAGCAGGAAGATCGTGACAACAGCAACCAGGGGTATCATACCCAGAAAAATCAGCAGAAGAAACCCGGATATGATCCCAAAGATCTGCACCACCGGATAAAGGGGAGAACGATAGGTCGGATTGTACCATTGGGCCGAAGTCTCCCGCAAGATCACCACGCAAATGTTGACCGAGATGAACATGGTCACCATAAAGGCGCTCGCCAGTTTGGCTATTTTTTCAACGTCCAGAAAAAGGATCACCATGGCCATTGTGAAACAGGTCAGGACAATCGAAGAAACCGGTGTTAGAAATTTCGAATGAATCTTGCCCATGAAATCCGGCAGAAGCTTGTCCATGGCCATGGCAAAAGGAAATCGCGATGCCGCAAGAACCCCTGAATTCGCCATGGAAATCAAAGTGATCACCCCTACAAGAGCAGTAATTGTTCCGATCACCGGGCCTCCTAACTTGTTGGCTACCGAATAGATCGGCCTGAGATCCGTGGAGAGTTCACTCATGGGAAGATTGCCCACCAGGATGAAAGCGATGAAAACATAAATCAACGTCATTATGAACAACGAAAGGATCATGGCCCTGGGTAGGTTCTTGCTCGGGTTCTTTATTTCTCCAGCGATGGCCGCCACCTTGGTAACACCCGCATAGGAGATATAGACAAAGGCCACAGTGGAAAAAAGACCCATCGTTCCATCCGTATAGAAGGGATCGAGTAACTCTTTATCAACGGCAGGGAGACCAAAAATCAGAACCATGGCAAGCGTGATCAAACTAATGGCAACTATTACGATCTGCACCTTTCCAACTTTTTTTACGCCAAAAATATTCAGCATGAGAATGACAGCGAGAAAAAAGAGAGCCACGTACTGGGTGAATCCGTTGGAAGCATTGACCAGCACCGCGAGATAGGCCCCGAATCCGACCAGGGCAAAAGCACTTTTCAAGAGCAACGAAAGCCAGAGGCCCAGACCCGCAATCGTTCCGAATATTGGGCCAAAGGAACGTTCAATGTACAGATATGTTCCTCCCGAAGAAGGCATTGCCGTAGCAAGTTCTGATTTGGACAGAGCCGCCGGAAGTATGCAGACAGCGGCAAGCAGGTAAGCCAGCCAAATGGATGACCCGGTTTTAGCGGCGGCGATTCCCGGAAGCACAAAAATTCCGCTTCCCAGCATGCCTCCGATGCTGATCGCGATCACCGAGGTCAAATTCAAACTTCGCTCTAGTTTCTTCAAAATCAAAATTTGCTCTAAAATAGACTTTTTTTAACAACTGTCTGACGCCT
>JAHEHE010000047.1 GCA_024644725.1 Flavobacteriaceae bacterium
GCCTATAAAATGGTCGGTGAAAAAATTGAAAATGGAGAGTTTGAACCTCAAAAAGAAGTAAATCACAAACACGTCGGAAGCATCGGAAACCTGGCATTGAATAAGATTCAGGCCAAGATGAATCAAGCTATTCAGGACTAAACCGATGTTCTGATTCCAACAAAACAGATCAGCCTCTTTCTATTGAAAGGTATAAACCCTTTTATCTACCTCCGTTAGCCTGAAATAACCATAGGGGTAGTGATCCGGGTCGGTGACATTGATGCAGTTCCCCTTTATTTCGGCGGGAATGGTGCTGAAAAGGTTGCCGGAATTGCCTGACTGTTCAATCAGGAGTCGCATGAAGTCATAGTATGGAGAAGATACTCCGTTGAGATCGATTTCAACGACGTCTCCCGGCTCGAATTCCTTTTCGCCCGTGTCTTCATTGTCAAGCCGCTCATAGATTATTTTCAACTGATTTCCGTCGGTGAATTCATCCTTGATGTCGAAAAGGGTAGGCAAGAGGTCACCTCTGCGCAGGAACTTGGCCAGGTAGAAGTTTGGCACATTGGCCGGGTCGGTGAACAACACATTGACTTCCAAAGCATCCTGGTCGAAACCATTTTCGGTCGATTGGAAAACCGAATCTATCTTCACGACCGGAGTCATTGTCTCGCGAGCGATGTAGGTTTCCCCATCGTGATCCACCTGCAGGGTATAGGACTGTCCGATAACGGGCACAAAGGATGCCGTGAAGTAGCTCCCGTTGTTTTCATCCTGGAACATAAATTCGGTTCCGTCGTTGTCATTTGTTATTTTGACCTGGGCGCCTGTAACTGGACTCTCCTGAAGATTCTCAAAAAATGGAGTAGACGTACTGAGTTTGATTCGCTGGAAGTTTCCCGAGGTACCTTTTTGCCAATCGACGGATGCTTCAATCACCAGGCGAGGTGGTGCGGTCGGAACTTCTACCTCGATGACATCTGTACAGGAGCTGAATCCCAGAGCGATGAGCAAAACAAATAGCAATATGAATCTGTTCATGAGGTTAAAATTTAAAGTTATAAGTGACTGACGGCACGATTCCAAAAATGGCAATTCGCGTAGCTTCATTCAGCCCGGTCTCCCGATTCTGTGAAAATGAGATCGCGGCGGCGTTCCTTCGGTTGTAAATATTGTAAATACCGAATACCCATTCACCCCGCCACCTTCGGCCCGGTTTGCCAGGGGTATAGATGGCCGAAATATCAATCCGGTGATAGGCTGGCAATCGGTCCGAGTTTCGTTCGGAATAACTGGCAATCGACAGGCCTTCATAGACATATTGTCCGTTCGGGTAGGTCACAGGGCGCCCGGTTTGATAGATAACGTTGGTGCTGAGATTCCATTTCTTGTTCAGTCGAAACACCCCGGTAAAAGAAAGATCGTGGGTACGGTCAAACGGGGTCAGGTAGGTTTTTCCTTCGTTGATTCCGGGGCCTCCGGCAGTTCCCCCCGGGGTCTGTTGTTCTGAGCGCGAAAGGGTATAAGCCAACCAACCTGTAAAGCGACCTGCCGATTTTCGAGCCAGAAACTCGATTCCGTAGGCTCTGGCGTCCCCGGTTAGAATCTCGGTTTCAATGGTGTTGTTTCCGATGAGGTCGGAACCGTCGATATAATCGATTCGATTGTAGATGTTTTTGTAGTAACCTTCCACTTCCAAGGAGTATTCGTTGTTGAACTTTTTGAAAAAGCCAACCGCGAACTGGTCGGAGAGCTGGGGTTCCACATAAGGGCCGCTTGGGGTCCAGACGTCCAGTGGGGTTACCGAGGTCGTATTCGACAATAGGTGGATGTATTGCGCCACACGTGAATAACCGGCTTTGATCGAGGTAAAATCATTGAGACGATAGGAAAGGGCCAATCGGGGTTCGAGGGTCCCGAAGTCATCGATCACCTCGCTTCGTGTGTATTCCGTTTGGCCGACCGGGGTTCCTCGTTGATAGATTTCAAGGAGCTCATTGTAGACCACGGGCTGATCATTCAGGTATTCCGTGATGGGTTGCCCGCCGAGCCTCGCAAAATGTGTATAGCGCAATCCGTATTGCAAGGAGAGTTTCTCACTGATTTTATGATCGGCACCGATGTAGATTCCTCCTTCCACGGCTCGTTTCTGATCCAGTTGTAAAAAGTTGATGCCTGAAGTAGGGGTTGTCGGGCTGATCTCCCCCGGATTGAAGACATAGTTGATGCCGTTGATCCCAAAGTCCAATGTGATCTGGTTGTTCAGGAAGTAGCTCAGGTCGTATTTCAGGTTGTAATTGTCGATCTCCGAGATCCAGTCAAATTCAAAGGCGTTGATCTCCAGTTGATAGTCGTACTTGCTGTAATTGAGCGAAAGATTGGAAAAGATGCGGTCATTGAAAATGTGGTTCCACCTCAAGTTACCGAGGGCATTTCCATACGAGCTGCTGAAATTCTCTGCCAGGGTAAACACGTCGCGTCCAAAATACGCCGAAAGAAACAGTTGATCCTTTTCGCTGATGGCAAAATTCGTTTTCAAATTCAAGTCGTAGAAATAGGCACTGTTGTCTCGGAGTTCCTCGTCAAGCTTGAGAAAAAGGTGGGCGTATGAACCACGGCCCGCAAGCAGATACGAGCTCTTGTCCTTCACCAAAGGCCCTTCCAGCGCCAAACGGCTGGAAACGGTGCCAATACCACCTGTCATGGCAAAACGCTTGTTGTTTCCGTCTTTTTGACGAACATCGAGAACCGAGGAGGCTCTTCCTCCGTATTTGGCCGGGATATTTCCTTTATAAAGCTTGATGTCTTTGATTGCGTCGGCGTTGAAAATCGAGAAGAACCCGAGCAGGTGAGAGGTGTTGTAAATAATGGCCTCGTCGAGCAATACCAGGTTTTGATCCACCGAGCCTCCGCGTACATTGAAGCCGCTGGAACCCTCGCCGTTATTGGTGACTCCCGGCAAAAGCTGAATGGATTTGATCACGTCAACCTCGCCCAAAACAGCAGGTATTTGTTTGATCGTCGCCACCTTGAGTTGATTCACACCCATTTCCGGCTTTGCGATATTGATGTCCTCAATGTTCTCTGATTCCAGGATGACCTCGTTCAGTTGATTTGAGGCTTCTTGCAGTTCATAGTCGAGATTGAGATTGTCGTTTACCTCGATTTCTTCTCGGACATCTTCAAAACCCAGATAGGAAATCACAAGCCTGTAGTTTCCTTCTTCAACTGAAATCGAATAAAAGCCATAGTCGTTGGTTGTGGTGCCGATACTGGTTCCCTCCAGGTAGACGGATGCCCCGAACAAGGATTCTCCTGTGGCACCTTCACGAATGTTTCCACTGATACGATACTCCTGCCCAAAACCCAGTTGGGCCGTTACAAGAAGTACGAGGGTCAGCATCCGTGAAAGGAAGGACCTCGTTGACATTTTTTGGAAGGGGGGATTCCAAAATTTCATAAGTTTTCTGAGAATTACACGTGCAACGCTCTGTCATCTACCGCAAGGCAGGCTTCTTTGATGGCTTCCGTAAAGGTTGGATGGGCATGACTCATGCGGGACACATCCTCACTCGAGGCTCTGAATTCCATGGCTACAACCGCCTCTGCAATCATATCCGCTGCACGGGCACCAATCATGTGCACGCCCAGAATCTCATCAGTCTTGGAATCTGCAAGGACCTTGATCAGGCCATCGATGTCCATACTAGCCCTGGAACGACCCAGCGCACGCATCGGGAAGCTTCCTGTCTTGTAGTCAGCACCCGCTTCTTTGAGTTCTTCTTCCGTCTTGCCCACGGAAGCAACCTCCGGCCAGGTGTATACTACACCGGGTATGAGATTGTAATCGATGTGGGGCTTCTGACCTGCAATGATCTCAGCCGCCATGGTTCCTTCTTCTTCGGCCTTGTGCGCCAGCATGGCTCCTCGAACCACATCTCCAATAGCATAGATATTCGAGACGTTCGTTTGCAGGTGATCATTGACCTCGATTTGTCCTCTATCATTCGCCTTGACTCCGGCTGCTTCGAGGTTCAGGCCTTCTGTGTAGGCTTTTCTTCCTACTGAGACCAGACAATAGTCACCTTCGATTTCAACAGGTTCTCCTTTCTTGTTCTTGGCCTTCACGTGGATGGTGTCTCCTTTTCGCTCAACGGCCTCAACCTGGTGGGAGGTAAGAATCTTGAATTTTTGCTTTTTAAGGACCTTAGCCAGTTCTTTGGACAGAGAAGCGTCCATGGTTGGGATGATACGATCCATGTATTCAACAACCGTAACATCCGCTCCCAGTCTTTTGTATACCTGACCGAGTTCCAGACCGATCACGCCACCTCCGATCACGATCATATGCTTCGGGATTTCCTTGAGTTTCAAGGCTTCCGTGGAGGTGATGATCCGCTCTTTGTCAAGGGTGATAAACGGAAGAGAGGCGGGTTTGCTGCCCGTCGCTATGATGACATTCTTCGATTCTATTTCCTCGCTGTCACCCTCCGTTTCAATTTTGATCCGGTTGGCGTCCACAAAGCTTCCAAGACCGTTGAAAACCTCAATTTTATTTTTCTTCATCAGAAAATCAATACCACCTGTCGTTTGGTCGACAACCGCCTGCTTCCGGGCAATCATCTGCTCCAGGTTGACTTTCACCTCTCCAGGCACCTCAATCCCGTGCTCGGCAAAGTGCTTGACAGCAGATTCATAATGATGGGAAGAGTCGAGCAGGGCCTTGCTCGGAATGCAACCCACGTTCAGGCAGGTTCCGCCCAGGGTATTGTACTTCTCTATAAGGGCGGTTTTCATGCCCAACTGTGCGCATCGGATGGCCGCCACATAGCCTCCGGGGCCGGATCCGATTACGGTAACGTCATATGATTTCATAGGATGATTTTCTGCAATTGATGAATGCAAAAATAAGTCTTTTAAAGAGAAAGATAAAGCTTTGGATGTCTATCTTTTTTCTATTCGGATCTCGGTTGACCGTCTCCTCAGTTGATCTTCTCGACAAGCAAACCGGCGCGCCTCAGCAAAGCATTCGCATCGGGTTCCCGTCCGCGAAATTTCACATAGAGCTCCATGGGCTTTTCGGTTCCGCCACGGCTCAATACGAAAGATTTGAATTTTTCACCGGTCTCTTTGTCGAAAATCCCATTCTCCTTGAAGGCTTCGAAGGCATCAGCGTCCAGGACCTCGGCCCATTTGTAGCTGTAGTAACCCGACGAATACCCGCCTTGAAAAATGTGAGAAAAAGCAGTGCTCATACAAGATTCCGGCACATCAGGATACAGCTGGGTCTCGGAAAAGACCTTTTTTTCAAACTCCTTCACATCTTTGATTTTCGAAGGATCATGCCCGTGGTAGGCCATGTCCAGCATACCGAAGCTCAATTGCCGCAGGGTTGCCATGCCTTCCAGGAAATTGGAGGAATCTTTGATCTTTCTGACCAGGTCCATAGGAATTTGCTCTCCTGTTTTATAGTGTTTGGCGAAAAGGGACAGGGCCTCTTCCTCATAACACCAGTTCTCCATGATCTGGCTGGGAAGCTCCACAAAATCCCAATAGACGCTTGTCCCCGATAGGTTGGGGTAGGTGGTGTCTGCCAGCATCCCGTGAAGGGCATGCCCGAATTCATGGAAAAGCGTTGTCACCTCATTGAACGTCAGCAATGAGGGCCTGGATTCGGTCGGGCGAGTAAAGTTGCAGACTATCGCGATATGGGGTCTCGAATCGACACCCTGTTTTTTCCATTGACTCTTGAAGGAAGTCATCCAGGCGCCATTGCGCTTTCCCTTTCTCGGGAAGAAGTCGGCATAAAACACCGCAATGAATCGATCATGTTCATCCCGAACTTCGTAAGTTCTGACCTCCTGGTGGTAGGTTTGGATGTTGTCAACGGGCTTGAAATGGACTCCGTAAAGGCGGCTTGCTACCTCAAAAGCTCCCTGCAGGACATTCTCCAGCTGAAAATAGGGTTTGAGCTTCTCATCATCGAGATCAAACAGCTCCTGCTTCAACTTTTCAGAATAAAAGGAACTGTCCCATTTTTGAAGTTCGGAGATGCGATCTTTTTGAGCGAGGTCCTGTAATTTTTTAAAGTCTTTCAGAGCAGCCGGTTTTGCTTTAATCAAAAGATCTTGAAGGAAGGCTTCCACTTTTTCAGGTTTTTCGGCCATGCGTTCTTCCAATACAAAATCCGCGTGGGAATCATAGCCAAGGAGCTGTGCCCTTTGATGCCTCAGATTGGCAATGCGAAGCAAGATCTCTCGGTTATTGTATTCATTGTCCTGGTTCGCCCTCGCACCGAAGGCCCGGGTCATTTTCTCGCGCAGGTCCCTTCGCTGGGAATAGGTCACAAAAGGGATATAACTGGGATAGTCCAGGCTGAATGCCCATCCTTCGGCCCCTTTCTCCCTTGCGAGTAGTTTGGCCGCTTCCCGGACACCTTCCGGAAGGCCGACCAAATCGGATTCCTCGGTCAGGATCATTTCGAAGGCATTGGTTTCCGCCAGTACGTGCTCCCCAAACTTAAGGCTCAGGGTGGAAAGCTCCTTGTCAATCTCTCTCAATTTCTTCTTGTCTTCGGCATTGAGTTTCGCCCCGTTGCGCACAAACGCCTTGTAGTTCTTGTCAAGCAGCATCGACTGTTCCGGGTTGAGTCCCAGCTTGTTCTTGTTCGCATGCACGGCTTCAATTCTCTTGAAAAGTTCCTCATCAAGACGAACATCATTTGAGAATTCGGAGAGCATGGGAGATACTGCCTGAGCGATGCCCTGAATTTCTTCGTTGGTCTCGGCTGCATTCAAATTGAAAAAGAGGCTCGTGATTCGACTGAGACGCTCTCCACTGAATTCCAGCGATTCAAGAGTGTTTTCATAGGTTGGCGCCTCCGGATTAGCCGTTATTTGGTCAATCTCATTTTTGGCCTCCTTTATCGCAGTTTCGATGGCGGGTTGAAAATGCTCATTTTCGACCTCAGAGAAAGGTACGGTGTCAAAAGGGGTATTGAAATCGCTCAACAAGGGATTTTTCATGATGGAAAAATGAATTTGTTTGGGTGGTCAGCTTTTCATTTTTTTCGAAGCAGCCATCACTTTGTCTTTGAGGCCTTCTTTGAAATCGATGATTTTCTGCAATAAAACAGGGTCACTCGAAGCAATAATCTGGGCGGCCAGGATACCGGCATTTTTTGCGCCATCCAGCGCGACGGTGGCAACGGGAACGCCTCCGGGCATCTGCAGAATGGAAAGGACCGAATCCCATCCGTCTATGGAATTTCTCGACTTGACAGGTACACCGATCACAGGAAGAGGACTCATCGAAGCCACCATGCCCGGTAAATGAGCGGCGCCTCCGGCTCCTGCGATGATCACCCGGATGCCTTTTTTGTGGGCTCCGGTGGCATAGGCGAAAAGTTTTTCAGGCGTCCGGTGCGCCGACACGATATCCACTTCGGTTTCCACGCCAAATTCCTTCAGCATGTCTATCGCATCCTGCATAACCGGCAGATCCGAATCGCTGCCCATGATAACTCCAACCTTTGCCATCTGTTTTGTCTTAAAATCGTATTGATTACGATGAATAATTATTGTAATTTTAGACGCTAAAGGTAACACAAAAAAGTGTTTTTGTCCAATGCCCATCTCATTATTTCATACGGTCGTTTCCTGGATTTTAAAGAAGAGAAAGTACCAGATCGACTTGTTTCTCAAGCATCCCATCGAGGTGCAGGAAGAGGTTCTTTACGACCTTCTCTCTGAGGCGAGAAACACCTATGTGGGCAAGAAATACGGCTTCAAAAACATAAAGAGCTATAAGGCCTTTGCCAAACGTGTGCCTATTCGAAAGTACGAGTCGATCGAACCCATGATCGAACGGAACCGCCAGGGTGAGCAGAATGTCTTGTGGCCGAGCAAGATCCAATGGTTTGCCAAATCCTCGGGTACAACCAATGCAAAAAGCAAGTTTATTCCCGTCAGTGACGAAGCCCTGGACGATTGCCACTTCAAGGCCGGGAAGGACATGCTCTGCCTCTACATCAACAACAACGAAGACACCGAGATTTTCAAGGGCAAAGGACTCCGGCTTGGAGGAAGTTCTGCGGTTTACGAGGACAACGAAACCTATTTTGGGGATCTTTCGGCCATCATCATTGAAAACATGCCCTTCTGGGCCGACATCTCCAGCGCTCCGAGGCAGAAAACGGCGCTCATGAGCGAATGGGAGACCAAACTGGATGCCATCGTTCATGAAACGATCAAGGAGGACATTACGAGTCTGGCGGGGGTTCCCTCCTGGATGCTCGTTCTGCTCAATCGCGTTCTCGAGGTCACAGGCAAGGACAATTTGCTCGAAGTTTGGCCCAACCTGGAGGTCTATTTTCACGGTGGGGTGAATTTCAAACCGTACCGGGAGCAATACGAAAAGCTGATTCCCAAAAAGAATTTCAGATACTATGAGACCTACAATGCCTCCGAGGGTTTCTTCGCGATACAGGATCAGAACAACTCGGATGAGTTGTTACTCATGCTCGACTATGGAATCTTCTATGAGTTCATCCCCATGGATGCTTATAAAGGTGAGGATTCAATCGCCATACCGCTCGAACAGGTGGAACTGGACAAAAACTACGCCCTCCTGATAAGCACCAACTCGGGACTCTGGAGATATATGATTGGGGATACGATCAAATTCACCAGTTTGAAACCCTACCGGATCAAGATCACGGGAAGGACCAAGCATTACCTGAATGTTTTCGGGGAGGAGCTGATGGTTGAGAATGCCGACAACGCGATTGACAAGGCGTGCAAGCTTACAGATTCACAGATCATCGATTATACGGTGGCCCCTGTTTTTATGAACGGGCAAAGCAGCGGCGGACACGAGTGGCTGATAGAGTTCCGAAAAAGTCCTGAGGACATGCAAGAGTTCACCCGCGTACTCGACGAAAGTCTCAAACAGGTAAATTCAGATTATGAAGCCAAAAGGTATCTCGACATGACCCTGAGACTGCCAATGGTTCACAAGGCTCGTGAAGGACTCTTCTACGATTGGTTGAAATCCAAGAACAAGCTCGGGGGTCAGCACAAGGTGCCGAGACTCAGCAATGACAGGAATCACCTGGAAGAGCTGATGGCTCTGGAGCCCTGACTTTTAAAGGCGAATTGATTATAACGCGGGTTCTGGCAGCTCGGCCAGGTCGTTGGAGATCCACGCCTCGCAGAGAATCTTAAAGTCTGATTCGGGGTTGTTGGCTTCCTCAAAAGCCTTGTAATCGATCCAGACAAAACCCTGATCCCCCCATTCCCGGCCCCATGAGTTCACTACTTTAAACGCATTCATGGCGTCATCGTATCCCACGACCAGCATCGCATGCGCTCCGTCCACTTTTTTGAATTTCCGATAGACGGAAACTCCGTTTTCTTTGGCTCCAAAATAGTTGCGGTCAATCGAAATGGCGATGACCACCGGTTGATCGTTGAGCAGGAAGGCTTTGGTTTGTTCCAGAAGAATTTCTCCATTGAGGTAGAAGTACGAATCGATGCGATTGGGTTCCGCCAGGGAGCGCTGCAGATCCGTGGGTTGTGTCTCGCAGTCGTTTTCACTGTAAGGCATGATCGTCCATTCCGGGGTTCCTGACACTTGCAGCAAGTCGAGTGCATCTGCAATTTGGGAGCCGCTGCACGGGGCGATCTTGATCTGGTTGAATATAAAGGACGGGCTGAGAATGACCGTTGAAGCCGCCAGGTCGTCCTGGGAATTCTGGTAGTTTTCCTGGAAGCTCTTTAGATAGTAGCCCGTGGCCCAGGCAACGCAGGACCCCTGGTTTCCCTGGGTGTCTACGGGTGGCAAGAACCGGGAAAGATCATAGGATTCGGGGTAGTCGATCTCAATGTCAATTTTGGCGATCTCTTCATCCGGCGTGGAGAATCCGTAGCAATACGAATTGTCCAGCCCAAATTCTCTCGTTCCGTCGTCAACGGGGTTCTCAATGACCGGATCTCCTTCATCATCGATGGTATCTCTCTCACCTGCCAATTCATCAAAGTTGAAACTGCTCTCGCAAGAGGAAAAGGCCACAAACAGGATCAAAAAGTAAGATAGTCTTGTCAAGTGCTTTGCCATAAGCCTTTGAGGCACAAAAGCTGTGCCATTTATTTTTCCCGGTCGATCACATAGTTCACCATGGTCAGGAGAGAGTCCTTGTAAGGTGAATCCGGATAGGCATTGAGGATGTCGGTGGCTTTGGCCTGGTACTCTTTCATTTTCTCGATCGTATACTCGATGCCTCCGCTTTCCTTGACGAACTCGATGACCTCTTTTACGCGTGTTTTGTTCTTGTTGTGATTCTTCACCGAGTTGATCAGCCAGCGGCGCTCCTTCTTGGAGCTATGGTTGATCGAATAGATCAGGGGCAGGGTCATTTTCTGCTCCTTGATGTCGATTCCTGTTGGTTTTCCGATTTTCTCTTCCGTGTAATCGAACAGGTCATCTTTGATCTGAAAAGCAATTCCGATCAGTTCACCAAATTTTCGCATCCGTTCAATCTCCTCTTTCTCTACGTCCATGGAGGCGGCTCCAATAGCCGTGCAGGAGGCGATAAGAGCTGCCGTTTTCTTTCGGATGATGTCGAAATAAACCTCTTCGGTGATATTGAGTTCCCGGGCTTTCTCGATCTGAAGCAATTCCCCTTCGCTCATTTCCCGGACGGCGATCGAGATATGCTTCAAAAGATCGAAATCGTCATTGTCAATTGAGAGCAAAAGGCCCTTGGCGAAGAGAAAGTCACCGACCAGAACCGCAATCTTGTTCTTCCATAGTGCGTTTAATGAAAAGAAGCCCCTTCTTCTGTTGCTGTCGTCAACAACGTCGTCATGGACCAGGGAAGCGGTATGTATGAGCTCAATAATGGAGGCGCCGCGATAGGTTCTTTCCTTGAATTGACCATTCGAGACCATCTTGGCCACGAGAAAGACGAACATCGGGCGCATTTGCTTGCCCTTTCGCCTTACAATATAGTGGGTGATCCGATTGAGCAGGGCCACGTTGGAAATCATGGAGGCTTTGAACTTGGTCTCAAAGAACTCCATTTCCTTCAGGATGGGCAGCTTTATTTGCTCAACGGTTTTCAAATTGCGAGCAATTTACGACAATTCTGTCATTTCTTTTGCTGCATCCTGGCCCAGGAATCGCGCAAGGCAACGGTCCTGTTGAACACCAATGATCCGGGCTCGGAGTCATCGTCAACATTGAAATAACCGAGTCGCTGGAACTGGAAATGATCTCCCGGATCAACGTTTTCGAGGCTCGGTTCCAGATAGGCCGTCGGGATCACCTGCAGGGATTCCGGGTTGATGTAGTCCTTGAAGTCTTTGTCCTTGTCGGAATCAGGAGCCTCATGGGTGAAGAGCCTGTCGTAAAGCCTGACTTCAGCCTGGAGGGCGTGTTCGATCGAGACCCAGTGAATGGTTCCTTTGACCTTTCGCATGCTGGCTTCGGTACCGCTGCCGCTTTTTGAGTCTTCGTCGTACGTGCAATGAATCTCCAATATCTTGCCTGAACCGTCTTTGACCACATCATTGGCCTTGATGATATAGGCGTTCTTCAGTCGCACCTCATGACCGAGCTTGAGCCGGAAGAACTTCTTGTTGGCCACTTCCCTGAAATCGTTGCGCTCGATATAGATTTCTCTCGAGAAAGGAATGCTTCTGCTTCCCGCTCCTGGATCCTCGGGATTGTTCTCGGCCTTTAGCTGCTCTTCCTTGCCTTCGGGATAATTGGTGATGACCACCTTAACCGGGTCCAGGACCGCCATAACACGCGGAGCCGTTTTGTTGAGTTCATTTCTTATATGGAATTCCAACAGGGCCAGGTCGGTCACATTGTCGCGTTTGGCAATTCCTGCGGCCTCACTGAAATTTCGGATGGAAGCCGGGGTGTATCCCCGTCTTCTCAAACCTGAGATCGTGGGCATCCGGGGATCGTCCCAACCCGCTACGAGCCCTTCCTCGACCAGTTGGAGCAGTTTGCGCTTGCTCATGACGGTATAGCTGAGGTTTCTTCGGGCAAATTCCCGCTGCTTGGGTCGGAGGTTCTCTCCAGAGTACACCTGATCGAGGAACCAGTCGTAAAGTTCCCTGTGGTTTTTGAATTCAAGGGTACACAAGGAGTGGGATATCTGCTCAATATAGTCGGACTCACCATGAGTCCAGTCGTACATCGGGTATATCTTCCAGGTCTCACCTGTACGGTGGTGTGATTTTTTGAGGATCCTGTACATCAAAGGATCACGCATGAGCATGTTGGGCGAAGCCATGTCTATTTTTGCGCGTAAAACATGGGTGCCTTCATCAAACTCCCCGTTCTTCATCCTCTCGAAAAGTTCGAGGTTCTCTTCCACGCTCCTGTCTCGATAGGGGCTGTTCTCCCCGGGTCGGGTGGGGGTTCCTTTTTGACGTGCCATCTCTTCCGAGGACTGGTCATCCACATAGGCTTTTCCTTTTCGGATCAAAAGTACGGCCCAGTCGTAGAGCTGCTGAAAATAATCCGAGGAATAGAGCTCTTTGTCCCACTGAAAGCCCAACCATTTAATGTCTTCTTTTATGGCATCTACATATTCTTGCTCTTCCTTGACGGGATTTGTGTCGTCAAAACGCAGGTTTACGGGTGCCTCATAGGTCAGGCCCAGTCCGAAGTTCAGGCAAATCGAGGCTGCGTGCCCGATGTGCAGGTAGCCATTGGGCTCCGGCGGAAAACGGAACCTCAGTTTGTCAGGAGAGAGGCCTTTTGCGAGGTCCTCTTCAATAATCTGTTCCAGAAAGTTGAGTGCTCTTTTCTTTTCGGTCATAGGATTTTCAAATAGATGGCAAAATTAAATAAAAATGCCCAGTAAATGACTCGATCCGCAAAGAATCCGAATCAGAATCCAAGAATGAGTTTGGCAACAAAAAAGAAGATGAAAATCCCAAATATATCGTTGCTGGTCGTAATGAAGGGCCCCGTCGCAACGGCAGGATCTATACCATTCTTGTCGAGGATCAAGGGCACGAAAGTTCCGATCAGGGAAGCGATGATGATGACAATGATCAGCGAGATGGAGATGGTCATGCTGATGTCACTGTGATATTGAAAGATAGATCCCAAAAGAAAGATCAAGATAGCCAGTACGACGCCGTTGACCACGCTGAGAGCAATTTCTTTCAGCATGCGACTCCACATGCTTCCTTTGATATTGTTGGTGGCAAGACCCTGAACGACGATCGCCGATGACTGCACCCCCACATTACCGGCCATCGCCGCGATCAGCGGCGTGAAATAAAAAAGTTCAGGATATTGTGTCAGGGCGTCCTCGAATCCACCCATGATGGAAGCAGCGGCAAAGCCACCCACCAGGCCAAGCACCAGCCAGGGGAGCCTGGCTTTGGTCTTGTCGAGTATGCTGTCATCGGCATCGATATCCTCGGTGATACCCGCCGCCATCTGGTAGTCTTTTTCGGCTTCCTCCCGGATCAGGTCGACAATGTCGTCAATGGTAATTCTACCCAGCAATATGTGATCATCGTCGACGACCGGTATGGCCTCCAGGTCGTATTTCTGCATCAGCAAGGCGACATCCTCGTCTTTGTCGTGGACATTTACGTAATCGACTTTTGGAATGTAGATATCTGCAATTCTTGCATCCGCGGGAGCCACCAAAAGGTCTTTCAATGACAGCCTGCCTATAAGGCGGTCGTCTTTGTCAACCACGTAGATGGAGTGCACCCGGGTCACCTCCTGGGCCTGGGATCTCATTTTTCTAACCGTGGTGGGCACCAACCAGGTTTCCTTTACCTTGACAAGTTCCTTGGCCATAAGTGCACCCGCAGTACCTTCTTCATAACGGAGCAGGTCTACAATGTCTTTGGCATGGTCGTCATCTTCTATCTCTGAAATAACCTCGCTCGCGCGCACTTCTGACAGCTCCGACAGGATATCTGCGGCGTCATCCGTGTCCATTTCACCGATCTCTTCAGCGATTTCCTGGGCCGACAGGTTTTTCAGTATTTTCTCACGATCGTCTTCATCGATTTCCAAAAGGGCATCTGAGGTTCGATCACTGTCCAGCAATTTGAAAAGATAGGTGGCCTCTTCCAGGTCGAGTTCCGAAATGATCTCGGCGATGTCCGCTGGATGCTCCTCCGACAAAAGGGTCAGAAGGGTGCTGTCCTGCTTTTTTTCGATCAGGCCTTCAATATTTTCGATGAAAGTGCTATCCATTTTCGCTGCTGTCTTGCGCCAACTTCTGGGTTAATTCAATGAATTCATCAACTGACAATTGTTCGGGGCGCCGGGCAAATATAGCATCTTCACGTAATTTATCCGACAAACCAAACGACTTTAGGCTGTTTCTCAAGGTTTTTCTTCTCTGGTTGAACGCGGTCTTGACGACACGGAAGAAAAATTTTGCGTCCACCGGAAGCTCAAAGTTTTCCTTTCTCACCAGGCGGATGACGCCCGAGTCCACTTTGGGAGGTGGGATGAAGACCCCAGGCGGAACCGTAAAAAGGTATTCCGTATGGTAAAAAGCCTGGGAAATTACCGAAAGAATACCGTAGGCTTTGCTTCCCGGGCCCTGGGTAATGCGCTGAGCGACTTCCTTTTGAAACATCCCGGCGAACTCCGGAACCACATGTCTGAATTCAATGGCTTTAAACAAGATTTGAGAAGAGATGTTGTAGGGGAAGTTTCCGATGATGGCAAGTTGTTTGCCCCTGAATACCTCGTCCAGGTTGAGCTTGAGAAAGTCACCCTGCAAAATGTTGCCCTTGAGTTCCGGAAAATTCTCCAATAGATAGGCCACGGATTCCCGATCGAGCTCAATGACGCTGAGGTGTTTGTTTTTTGCGATCAGGTATTTGGTCAGAACTCCCATTCCCGGGCCTATTTCCAAAATCTCGTCATAGTCCTGCAAGCTGAGTGAATCTGCAATTTTCTGAGCAATGGTCTCATCTTTCAGAAAATGTTGTCCCAGATGTTTTTTGGCCCGAACCGACATGTCTGACAGGTTTTAGTTAGAGGTGGCAAATTCCCGGACTACCTTCAATTCTGTTCGGAAGGCACCGAATTTGTTCCCAAACAGCTCAAATCCCTCACGTCTCATCTCTTCGGCGTCATTTTGATAGTACGCCTCCAAAATTGCACGTGATTCGCAGCTGAATTGCACCGAATAAGTGATTCCTCCGAGATCTTCCTCTACCAGGACCTGGCTCATCAGAGCCTTTGTGAATTTCCCGGTGTTGAGCATTTCGGGTATATGTTTTTCAGTCATCCATTGCATCCAACGGTCGTGAATGGATTCGTCTACGTTTATCGTTACGTTGTAAATGATCATGCAAAAAGTATTGAAGTGTATTGGATAATTGAGATGTGTTGGCTTATTGAGATGTAAAGGTAGTGCTAAAACCTCAATATGCAGGGAGAAGGTCAGAGATCGTCTCCTCTGAGTCTGCGGAAAGCCTTCCTCGCTTCCACCAGGTAGATGCTGGAAGGGTATTCAAAAATGATCCGCTCATACATTTCTTTTGCCTTGTCAATCTCACCCAGGTGATCTTCGTATAGTTCTCCCAGGGAAAAAAGGCATTCATCGATCAGCAAACTCTCCGGGTAGGTTGAAAGGAGATTGAGCCAGCTATTCTCTGCACCCCTGTAATTGCCCAACCGCGTCAACAATACGCCCTGTTTCAGGAGAGCATCGTCTTCGATGGCTCGTCCCTTGTGCTGATCGAGTACCAGGCTCAAGGTGTCAAGGGCAGTCTCATATTTCCTTTGAAATTCAAGGAGCTCCGTCTTGGCGAAGAGTCTCAAACCTTCGTTCAGGCTGTCTTTGTCAAAATTGTTGCTGATCTTCAAACTTAGCTTCATGGCGTCATTGGCGATCAGCTGTGAGGTGGATGACTTCAGAACTTTCAACTGATTCTGGGCCCAGGTGAAATCACCTTTGAAATAAGAAGTTCTCGCCACTTTGAAACGCGCCTCCTGAGCCAGTGGGCTGTTTTTGAAATCGTATTGTATCTTGGAGTACATCACAAGAGCCTGATTGAATTCCCCCGAGAAGACCTGGATATCTCCGATGGTTATTTCAAGCATGCCTCGTTCTGGCTTGGGCGGGTTGAGCTCCAGCGCACTGCGCAATATCTCAATGGCCTGATCCGGTGCGTCATAAGAATAAGTGAGGAATTCCGCATAGGCCACCTGGAGTACCAGGCTTTGCAAATTCCTACCGTATTGTGCCAGTAATTCCAAGTATTTTGCATTGAGCCGTTCCCGGTCATCATCGGTCTCGATCCATTCATTTTCGATCTTCAACAGGTAGATATCAGCACGCAGGCGCGTATCCCCGTTCAACCCGTTTTCCTGTTCCAAACTCCGTATGAATTCGAAGGCCTGTTTTGAGGTTTCCAGGTCGTCATAATCGTAGGCCAATCTCCCTATCTCTTCGATGCGCTCAGCAGTTCCGGGGTTTCTTCGGTAAAGAGATTTCTCCTGGACAAGGGCTTTGTCAAAGTCTCCCTGTTGCATGAACAACCAACTGAGCAGGATGTTCCATGAGTTTTTGGGTTCCGCTTGAGCTCTTTTGAGGAGTTGTCTTCTCAGCATGATGTTATTCGGGTCAGATTTGTCATTTGACACAAAGGAGCCCATGAATCTCTGGGCCGTGCTGTAGTAGTTTTCATTTTTGTCAACCAGATCGAGGTAGAGCGTAAACATTTTGTCGATGTCACCTCTTTCCCCGTAGATCTGAGCCTCACTGATTTCGGTATTGAGATTGGGATTCAGCTCTTTGCCTCTTTGATAGGTGCGCAAGGCGTAGTCCAGGAGATGATTCTGTCGAAAGGTCCTGCCGATGACAAAGGCATAGCTTGGATTCTGCTCGATGAATTGCATGGATCTCTCGTAATAGGCCTCCGCTTCCGTGGGCTTCCCCTGCAGCTGTCTGTTGTATCCCAATTCCACATAGAGATAGATCTGGTTCGGAAAATTCTCCAGCTGCTGATTTAAAAGCCTGTCGGCTTCCTCGTATTTCTCGAGTTGTTGATAGCAGGTGAGCAGCGACTTGAAATAATCCTGGCGAATCGGGTTGCTTTCGAGCAATGGCTCGTAAAGCATAATGGCTTTTTCGTATTCCCCTTTCCTGAAAAAGGAATTGGCCAGCTCGGCGTTTTGTGCGAACAGAGGGCCGCTCAGCAGGATCAGGAATAAAATTCGAAGCAAGGACATTATCGGATTCTCAGATTAAGCGCATTCCATTGTCAATTTCCCAACGGACACATTCGTTTCGTATCGATTTCAGAAAATTGTTAAACTTTTAATAAAATATTTTTTCAAATGTAACGTTTTACTGAGACGAAAGTCTTAAAAGAAAGACGATTCGCATCAAAAAAAGATCAACAATAACAAAAATCTTAAGTCATGAACGAAGTTAAAAAATTCTACGAAAGAGCTAAGCACAGCGCGAAGAATCACATGAAGAATGGTCAGATCAATGCTTATTTGAACGATCTGATGATCATGAATCACTACAAAAAGATATTGGAAGCATCCTGATCACGGTTTGACCGTGATGGGCTGCTCCATCACTTTATTATATCAAAACCTGTATACGGTCGAAGAACCTCAGGTATCACAATCCCATTTTCAGTTTGACAATTCTCAAGGAGTCCGGCCAGGACCCTTGGCAAAGCCAATGAACTTCCGTTCAAGGTGTGTGCCAACTGACTTTTACCCGTCTTATTCTTGAATCTCAACTTCAGTCTGTTCGCCTGGAAGGTTTCGAAATTTGAAACGGAACTTATTTCCAGCCATCTCGATTGTGCGGTTGAGTACACCTCAAAATCATAGGTCAGGGCAGAGGTGAATCCTAAATCGCCTCCACAAAGCCTGAGTATCCGATAAGGCAAACCCAACTCATTCAAAATTCCCTTGACGTGCTCTACCATGGAATCCAGGGCCGCATATGATCTGTCGGGGTGCTCGATCCTGACGATTTCCACTTTGTCAAACTGGTGCAAACGGTTCAATCCTCTCACATGGGACCCGTAGGATCCTGCTTCTCGTCTAAAGCAAGGGGTATATGCTGTATTGCAAATCGGAAAATCATCTTCTTTGAGGAGGGTGTCCCTATAGAAATTTGTCACAGGGACCTCCGCAGTCGGAATCAGGTAAAGGTCGTCTGCTCCGATATGATACATTTGACCTTCCTTGTCCGGCAGTTGGCCGGTTCCGTAGCCTGAGGCCTCATTGATGACCAATGGTGGTTGCACTTCGGTGTAGCCCGCCTCTGTATTCTTATCCAGAAAATAGGCGATCAGAGCTCTTTGGAGCTTCGCACCCTTTCCTTTGTAAACCGGGAAACCCGCCCCGGTGATTTTATTTCCCAGGTCAAAATCGATGATGTCATATTTCTTGCCCAGTTCCCAATGCGGCATGGCATTCTCCTCCAGGGTTGGAATTTCACCGTGTTCGAATACCACTTCATTGTCTTCTTCAGAACTTCCCGCAGGCACCAGTGAATTCGGGATATTCGGAATTTGGTAAAGCAGCTCATTCAATTCAGACTCCATCTGCGCCTTTAACTCTGCCAACTCCTTGGACTTCTCTTTCAGCTGGCCGGTCTTTTCTTTTATGATGTTCGCTTTTTGAACCTCACCTGACTTGAAAAGGATCCCAATTTCCTTGGAGAGCTTGTTGCTTTCAGCAAGAACCTGGTCCAAAGCTGTCTGGGCCGCTCTTTTGCGCTCATCTGTTTCGATCACGGAATCGATGGTCTTTTCAGCATCCTTGAAATTGCGTTTGGCAAGGCCCTTCAGGACCTGTTCCTTATTGTCTCTGATGTAGGTGGTAGATAGCATTTTTTCTTATTTGGACGGCAAAGATAATCATTGCCGGATTAAGTCAGATTCAGGATTTCAACTTTGACAGGACCGTGCGGGTTTGAACCTCATCTTGACTCAGTTGGGCCTTCAGCGCCTCGATCGACTCAAATTTTTGTTCATCCCTCAATCGAGCCAAAACATCGACTCGAAGCCTCTGGCCGTAAAGGTCACCTTTAAAATCGAGAAGGTGGATCTCAATGGTCCTTCCGTTGCCTCCCACGGTTGGACGGTACCCGATATTCATCATGCCCAGGATCTCCTTGTCTTTTACCCGCGTTTTTACAGCATAAACTCCCTTCATCGGAACGAGTTTATAATCTTCTTCAACACGCAAATTAACCGTGGGAAAATTGAGTTTTCGTCCGAGTCCCTGCCCTTTGACAATCTCTCCTGTAAGTCGATACGGATAGCCCAGGTAGGTGTTGGCAGAGTCCATGTCGCCTGCCTCAATGGCTTTTCTGATCTTGGTCGAACTCACCGAAACACTTTCTATGGTTTGAGCCGGAATTTCAATGACTTCAAAGCCATAGAGCTCTCCAAATTCAGTGAGCTGCTCAAAGTTGCCTTCCCTGTTTCTTCCGAAATGGTGATCGTAGCCGATCACCAGCTTTTTGAGACTGAGTCGATTGACCAGGATGTCCCGGACAAATTCGAGCGCCGTGAGTCTCGAAAATTCCTGGGTGAAGGGCTCTACGATCAGTTGGTCCAGGCCGAAATTCTCCAGGAGCTCGACCTTCTCTTCCATAGTCGTCAGCATTTTTATGTCGTTGCTCTGATCGAGGACTCTTCTCGGATGCGGAAAAAAAGTGAGTATCATCGATACCTCGCTTTTATCTGCTTTTAAGGCGTTGAGCTGCTCAATGATCTTCTGGTGACCAATGTGCACCCCGTCAAAGGTTCCAATGGTGATCACCGCCTTGCGTTCGGAGCTCCGATAACTATCTATGGATTGAAATACCTTCACTGGCGCGGATAATAGGTTATTCTCTCGTCTATTTCTTTTATGGTCTGAGGCACTTTTTTGACGCTGAAAGCACCTCTGACCAGCAAATCCCCGTCCTTCTGATAGACAAACAGGTTTCCCTTGCGCACAGGAAAATATCCTGTTTCGCCTTTACAGAAGCAAACCCTGCCGTAAATCATCTTCACCTTTTGAAGATCGGCATCCTTGAGAGAAATCTCAACCCTTCCCGGATTGATCTCAAAATAAAGGTATTCGGAGTGACTGCTGTCCATGACATCAGGCTCGGGGTCTTTTTTAAAGTGATAGCGAATGACCACGTTCTCACCCGGCTCAATTTCAAGATAGGATGCACCCGTTTGGTCGTTCTTAAGCGCCAGGGTCGATTTTTGAAGCACCTCAAAAGTGCAGTCTCCTCCTTCCGGGCAATTGACCCTAGGTGGAGGAATCTGATCTTTGCCTGCCTGCTCTTTAGAAGAGGAGCAGCCCGCAATTATCGCAAAGAACAAAATGAATCGAAGCAGCACGGTTGTAAATTTTTGACAAAGTTAAAGCTTAAACTGAATTTAAATTTAAAAAATTCTTAGTTTTATGCGTTCCAAGAACAAGACCCCGAAATGATAAAAAAATACCCGATTCTTCTTGCTTTTTTGTTCGTAATTCTGTCCCTGTCAGTGAGTGGTCAGGAGTCGAATCCATGGTCGAGAGTTGATGTTTCCGGTGTATCAAGATCGAGAATCCAGACCAAAGTCAGGGTGGAACGCTACAGCGGATTTGCCCTGGATCGAAATTCGATAGAGCGCGACCTGGTGGATGTGCCGTCGAGAAGGCGAACCTCGACACGGACGGGAAAATTGATGAAGTTTCCAGACAAAGAAGGACGATTGATTGCTTTCAGAGTCCAGGAAGCACCCGTGATGAGTCCGGAATTGGCCCGTAAATTCCCAAATGACAAAAGCTATGTCGGATATGCAACCGATGGCTCTCAAAGAAAAATCCGTTTCAGTCTGAATGAAGTCGGTCTGAACGCTGTGATCACGGGTCCCGGTTATGGGGTTCAGTTCATCGAACCACTTACACGCGATAAAGAGATATACAGGGTTTATGATCGGTCAGAGCTCGGTATAGCCGATCCATTTGCCTGTATTGTGGACGAAATGTCGGAGGTGCGAAAAGAAGGATCTCAAGAGAAGCTTCTGGGTGATCTTCAGCTCAGAACCTATCGTCTGGCTGTAGCCACTACAGGAGAATACTCTTCCTTTCACATTGGCCTCGAAGGAGCCGGTTTGGCGCCTGAGGAAGAGCAAATAGCCGTTGTCATGTCGGCTGTCACCACAGCAATTACCCGAGTCAATGCGGTCCTGGAGAATGATCTGGCCATTAGTATGGAGCTCATTGCCAACAATGATGATATCGTTTATTTGAATCCGGCAACCGATCCCTATTCGAATAATAGCGGTTCGGCCATGCTGGGGGAGAACCAGGAGAATCTAGATAATGTGATCGGATCGGCCAATTACGATATCGGTCATGTTTTCAGTACCGGTGGGGGCGGAGTAGCTACACTGGGCAGCGCTTGCGTCGCCAGTCAAAAGGCTCGTGGCGTCACCGGCTCAAGTAACCCCATAGGCGAGAGCTTCTATTTTGATCTTGTGGCGCATGAATTTGGCCATCAGCTGGGAGCGAATCATACGTTCAATGGAGACGAAGGAGGCTGTGCGGGAAGCAACAGGAATGATCTCACCGCAGTGGAGCCTGGAAGCGGCTCTACCCTGATGGCTTATGCCGGACTTTGCGCCCCACAGAACATACAGTCGCAGAGCGATCTCTATTTTCATGTCATAAGCATTGAGGAAATTCGAAACAACTTGTCTCAAAGCAGAGACTGTGCAACCATGACAGATTTGGTCACGAACCGCAATGTGCCCATTGCCGATGCCGGTCCGGATTTTATCATCCCGATTGGAACGCCCTATGTTTTGAAGGGGTCGGGTAGTGATGCTGACGATGACCCCATCAGCTACTGTTGGGAACAGGTAGACAATGAAATTACGGCTGTTCCACCTTCAGGTACTTCCGCGGGTGGAGCGCTCTATCGTTCCTTCTCTCCGGTCAAGGATCCCAATCGCTACCTGCCGAAATTGAGTACTTTGGCTTCGGGCTCTTTGTCATCGACCTGGGAGGTGACACCGCTCGTGGCAAGAGAGATTAATTTTACCCTGACCGTAAGAGACAACAATGCGGAGGCCGGACAGTCGGATTCTGATGATCTTCTGGTCACGGTCACGGATGCAGCTGGTCCTTTTGCCGTGACCTCGCAGGGTACGGAAGGGCTGGTATTGACCCCAAACAGCCAGGAGATGGTTCAATGGGATGTCGCCGGCACAACTGGAAATGGAATCAATGCAAGCTCGGTCAACATCCGATTGTCAACAGACGGTGGAAAGACCTTCCCTGTGCTTCTCGCAACCAACGTACCTAATGACGGGATGCAGATGGTTAACGTTCCAGACTCGAGGGCGCCGAATTGCTTCATCATGGTAGAGGCCGTTGGAAATTTCTTTTTCGCGCTCAACCCGAAGAGCTTTT
>JAHEHE010000102.1 GCA_024644725.1 Flavobacteriaceae bacterium
CCCTCCTCCCCTGAAGCCCAGATATCGAGGTTGGGAATTTCTTGTTTGTAGACTTGTTCTTCAATGGTTTCATCATCTGTGCAAGAAACGAACAAGACGAAAAAAAGACAGATTAGAGATAAGGTTAGCTTCTTCATAATTTCCTGTTTTGGTTCAGGAAAAGATACAAAAAGAAAGGCGAAACACCTAACTGTTAACTGTTTAGGCCAAAATAGAAATTCTTTTGAATACAAAATAAGGGCTACTTTTTTTAATTGACCTCGGGGAAAGCCTTACTTTTTGTAAGGCCCGATTCGGCTCTAAAATTAGGGGAATCCGTAACAAATTTGGGCCGTATATCCTTACTTGAAGTAAGGTTTTTCCTTACCTGAATTGAGGTTACTGAAACTATCTTTGTGGTGTGACCCCTGATTGTCTGCAAGGAATCTCACACCAGAAAGAATCAGTATAGCGTGGAACTTAAAAAATTCAGAAACAAATACAACCTGGAGCTGATCCCGGCTTCCCACGAGAACATCGTGTTGGGCACGCTGGTCTGGGATCCGCTGATTGGAAAGCCAAAATTCAATCATCCGGGCATGCCCGAACACATATTCAATGCTTTCCTGGATGCAGAAATCATATCCAACGAAAACTGGAAAAATGGGATTAGGGATCTCAAACGCGAGAAGATTGCCTTTGCTCACCTGGCCGACCGGGTCATTCACATGGAGTCGAACGTGGTCAATACCCTCGAGCATCCTTTGATCAAACAGCTGGAGAACAGCTTCGAGATCAAAAAGGTGCTTTCGTTTCACTTTGGAAACCTGCAGGTTCGCACCATGTCAAATCTCAATCGAATACGGATTGACAACTATCTCGAAGTTATCAAACAAAACGAATGGAAAGCCTATGACGGAAAGATCAGGCGAGTGCACATGATCACAGAACTCTACTACGGCAGCATACAGCTTATACTGAAAAGCGATTCCAAAAATGAATTGGACGCTGCGATAAAACAGCTCGATCTGAAACTGGACCAGACCATCAAGTTCGGAAAGTCAATAGAATACTCTTTCGACCACAAAAACGTACCCTTTGCCATGAGGCTCGAACGACTCAGAAAATTCAACGGTTAATCAGAAGTCGTAGTACATCAACAAGGAAATCCGATTGGAATAACCCGAGTCATCTCCTTTATCAACTCTTTTGCCATGGGCATATTCTAAGCCGAGTCGTGCCCCTTCAACCGGATCCCAGAATAAATTCAAATAAGTGGCATAACTGTTGCTAAATCTATTCTCATCCTGAAAATCCTTGTTTTTGATATCTGAATAGCTCAAAGCAAGACTGGCAGATAAATTCTGAGGCAAGTCATGACTATACGAAATATATCCGGCCCAATAATCCAAAGACACAAAGGAGGATTCATCTGGATTAAAAATCATATCCTGGTTCTTACCATTGAAAGTATCCAAAAAATGTGAAGTCGCATGCCCCCCTGACACTGAAAAATAAAGATTCCCTCCCTTGACCGAGCTTAAAATACCCGCCACTGACCCGAGGTAACCGGGAGCATATTCTATGGTGTTGTCTACAACACGGCCCGATATCGTGGTAAATGCCCCAGAAAATCGAAGAGATAGCCGGTCAGTATTGTAAGTCAGACGCGCTGTCAAATCGGGAATGACTTGTATGGCTGAAGCATTGATTGCATCCGGAATATTGATTTGAGGTTCGGAATACTCCAGGGCAAGGGCGTAACCAACCCTGTCATTCAATTTTTGCGAATATCGGATCTGAGGAGTTCGCAATCCGATGCTCCCAACGGCTCCGTCCAAACTGACCATTGCGGGCTGGTACCCAACATTGTTGGTCAATGACCAGGTCATTCCCACGAGGAACCTCCCTATCTCGCCATAAGCATGCCGCACCCTGAATCCTCCCGAAGAACTGTTGAAATCCCCTTCCAGTCGCACAAAAATATCGCCCCGTGTCTTTGTTCTTCGCGTGACCTCAAAGCCCAATCGCGTCTGACTGAAACCGGCATAATAAATTGGTGTATTGAACGAAGAGGCCGTAGGGATGTCGAAGGGGTTTAAAGTTTGCTTGCTTTCAAGCTCATGATCCGTGTAGTGAAAATTGGCACGAACCGATCCGAGTATTCTAAGTTGCAGGAGCTTGTTTGCCGAGAGGATGAAAATACCCCGATTGCTGCCAATATCCAGCGGGCTGAAATCATTGGGTGTTTCCTTGATGGTGTCCTTTTGAAATTTCTCAGCCTCATCAGCATTCCCTGAATAGGCGCGGGAGGTGTCGACCTCCTGAGTCATTTGATCGACAACGGATGTGCTGTCTCTCTCCGTCTGAGCCCATAAAATACAACCCAATTGACTCATCAGGCAAAGGGCAAACAAAACGGTTCTTGCCGATTGTGATATCAATTTACTCCTCCTTTCTGACCTCTACGATTTCATACATGTCCTGACCGTCTACCTGTATCGGTTGGTAGTAGGTCTCTCCAAACTGAACATAGGTCACATCACCGATCTTCACCTCTTCGCCTCCTTCAGGCAGATGCGGCACGATCGTTCCGGCAGTAGCGGGAACTACCGTATAACCCATCTCGCTTTTCTCATAATAGGCTCCACCGTAATAATAGTTGTTGGTAGTCCCATCGACCTTGACCTGCTCGGTTTCCTTGGGAAGGCTCTCTACCGTCGCACCCACCGGAGCCTGAATCACTTCGTATCCTCCGTTGGTTTTCGTGTAATAGACCCCATTATCGTAGTAAACCTGGTTGTCATCTCCCTGGTCATTGTCGCTGATCGAAACAATAATAGCCGTTGTTGCAAGCGTTGCGACAAACCAGCCCCAGGGGTGCCAGGCCGGACCCCAATAGAACGGACGATACGGATGGTAGAAATAGGGTCTGTGACAATAATAACCCCAGCCCCCGTAACGATAAGGCGGACGCACATAGGCACGACGACTCGAATTTACCATCGTATTCCGGCTGTTGTCTATATTGATGTTCACATCTCCTCTACTCTTGTCGACATTGACCCGGTTGCCTGAACCCCTGTCGCCTGAGCCTCGATTTCCATCACGGTTTCCGTCTCTTTTCACATCGCGATTTCCATCACGGTTCGTGCTGCGATCCGTACTTCGGTTTGTACTTCGATCCGTCGCTTTATTCGTACTGCGATTCGTCTCCCGGCTTGTGGTGTTTCTATTGGTGTTCGATGGTGCAGACACTTTTCTGTTTGTCGATTTCTGGTGTCCACCGTTGATCGATTGTCTGTTTGAACTGCTTTGACGGTTGGAGGCCTGTCTGTTCGAAGACTGTCGGGAAGAAGATTGTCTGGAGGTTGTTGATTTCCTGTTGGAAGCACTTCTATTGGATGCGCCTCTATTGGAAGAACTGGCACTTCTTGACGGAGTCTTGGCCCGGCTCGCTGATGCGCCTCCCCGTGATGCGCTGTGACGCATTCTCTGCGCGATACAATCTTCCGGCATCACAAGAGCCAGGGTAAAAAGAAAGGCAAATGCCGTTATCAGTTTCTTATAGGGTATGGTTCTCATGGTCTTGACTATTTTGGGGGATTGGTTTGAGCTAGAATCTTGATCGATTTGGCATTCTTCGGTGGCATGAATTCAAATACAGAAGGCGGAATGACAGGGTTCAGATCCCAATTCGAGAAATGGGTCTCATACTGCATGTTTGAGTTGTTTTTGTATACAATGCTATAACGGATCGGAAGCTTGTACGCCTGATCTGAAATCCAGAACTGAACTTCCATCTCATCATTGCTGGCTTTGATGTGGTAACAATTGTCTTCTCCTACGGGTTTCTTGCCCAGGTAAAGAATGGTCGGAAAGGCCTCGAGCAAATCATCCGTAAAGGCGGGATAGAAAAAATCAGCTGCCGGTATCTCTGTTCCGTAAACAACGTTTAATGTGTCTATTGTGGCAAGAGTGGTTTCAGGAGCTGCAACGCGCACGAAATTGTTTTGGTCATACGAATAATAGGAAACCTCTTCGCCATTGTACCAGAATCCGTCCTGGCCTTTCTCTCCCCTGCGATGCACGTGCATTTTATCCGGACCGTCGAAAATCATGGTTGACGTCGAGTGCTGTGTGACCCATCCGTGATCCGGGTCATTTATATCCTGACGGGTCGACAAGGTGAAGGTGCAAGACTCCAAATCGCCGATGAGATCGCTCATTTTGTCAAGAATAAGCACGGCAACAGGGTCGACCTGACCCTCCTGATTTTTCTCCTGACTATAGGAATGTAAGAAGATGATCATGCAACTGAAAAGAAAGAACTTTTTCATTCGGGGGTTTTTAGTTGGTTGATATTCGATTAACTGTTCTTAAAAATACTAAAAAAAAGGATTAACTCCGGTCATCTGCCACTGACCCAATGCAATCGGAATATTTCCTATGGCATTGATCTGATCAAAAAAGTCCTGGAGTTGAAATCCCGGCTGTTCATTCTGCTGCAAACGCGCGTACTCGGCCATGGTATTTTCCAACAAATATTTTCCCGTGATATAACTCGTGCCATATCCGGGTTGTCTCAGGTAGAGATGTTGTTCAAAGATCAGGAGTTCTTTTTCCGTTTTCATCCAACCGCGTGGCGTGTACTCCGAATGAATGCCCCCAGCCTCCTCCATGGTCATCTCATTGGCGTGGGCATAGAGTGAACCCAGGCCCCTTGCGGCCCGCTGGGCAATCATGATGTAGACGATCTCACGCACCCTCGGATCGTCATCGTACAGGCCAGCCTGCATGAACATCTCTTCCACCGCGGTGGCCGTTCCTTCATTTCGAGAGTCAAAAATATTGTAAAGCAAAGGGTCGCGTCGAATCTCTCTGGGGTTCGGCTCCTGCTCCATCCGGGCGAGCTCGAACCAGTGATAGAAATGCGAGTACAGCGGTCGCGGATCATAGTGCATCCCGATATAGAAGAAGTTTCGCTTCTCTTTGGGTATGAAGGATCCTTTTTGAGCTTCAAGAGCCGGTTCGAAATAATCCTTGACGGTTACGATCTCCTGCTCGTCCAAAAATCGGATCAGACCTTTTACGGCCCGGTCAGCCATGGCGGTGAATTCTTCGGGTGTTCCAGCGTCCACCAAAGGAGGTAAATCCCGGTTGCGATGCTCCTCGAGCTTCAGTGCCGACCAGGCCCGGGCCAGCTCTCTTTTCAGGATCATAACTTCATCCTCCCAGGTCAGAGGCACCAGGTGCACATTCTGCAGGTACCAAGTGTAATTCTCTTTTCCGATGCCTGACGGCCCTGACTTGTTTTTAGCCTCCGTTTCGAGCCAATTGGCAAATTCTTCAGTTGAAACGATGGCTATGTCAAGGACTTTCATCAATTGCTTGTCTTTGGCTACTCCTGGTTGCGCCTGGATCTCCTTTAAATCATTCACCTGAGTTTTGACGTCCCGTATTCCGGCAATCCAGAGATCACGGGCATTTCCGGTCAGGTTGATGCGCGCCTGTTCGTTTAAGGGCGAGATCACGGAAAGATCAGCGAGCAATCGCTTTTTCTCAGCGACACTCAACGGAAAATCATAGGTCCAGATCTCAGTGGTCATATGATGAGTAGGTCCCTCATGGGCCGGCACGTCACTCTTGTACGTATAGACAGATTTGTAGAAGGCCGGGTCGCGCACCCAGGGTTTCAAGACGCGATGGTTGAAATCATAGCCGTTCATTTCGGCCCATATAACAGTCCAGTCAACCTTGTCGGGTATTGACCAGCCTACTGTGTCAATGGCCAGTAACCTGTTTTGAAGCGCCTTGAATTCAGGCTGGCGCATGTCAAAGGTTTCCGCCGTATAGTCGGGAGCTCCTTCTCGAATCGGAGGCCTTTCGAAGTCACGCCATTCGCGAAACAACTCGACCAGATCAGTGTGTATGTTGGGATCGTTCTTCTTATTGGAATCCATGGTTTCAGAAGGAGCACTTGGCCCCTGAGCCACCGACAGAAATCCGGCAAACAAAAAGACGGAAAGAAAATATTTTGGGTTTTTCATGAATAAAGTATTGAAAGTTTGAAGATATGAAATTGATTATAATCAATGACTCGATTGACACAAGTCATTGCAAACTGTTTGTAAATCTGATCTTTAGTTCGAAGTATTCAGAAGAGGGATGGTCCCGTCCAAATTGTCGATAACTGCGCAATCCTCTGTATCAATCGCATGTTGTTTTTGCTGATGAAGACTTGAAACTGTAACTTATTTTCCGATTTATAGTCTAACAGAAAGATCCGAAAGATCAGATCAAAACAAGAGATCAAAGAAAAAGCTTCAATAGTGCTATTAATCCTGACTTTATGAAACTTAACAAATACCTCTTTAATTTTGCTATCCTTATTATCCCGTTTTTAGCCTTCGCACAGGCGGAAATGGTCTTCAATGGTATTCGCCTTGAGCAAAATTTGGAAACCGTGTCTGACAAATTGGAAGAAATATCCGAAATGATGGAGCTGGTGACTCTTGACACCCCTGTATTACCAATGGCAAAGACAAAAGAGAACCACCTGGTTTGCACAAATTTGCGAACGCAAAAAGGTATGATACAGAGGGCTGTTTTCAGCTTTGCAGATGATACGCTCAAGTATATCGAAGTCAGAGGGAATGTCGAGAAGACTCTTGTCAAGCAAGCGAACGACACAGCTAGAACTTATCTTAATTTAGAAGTCTATCCGGCGGACAAAATGTTTTATGACCCAGCTGAAGACGCTGTATGGATTATGACCGAAGATGCCATGCATATAAACCTGTTCACCTGGAACAATCCGCTTTTGGAACAAGGCTCGAAGGCCCTCAAAAGGGAAAAGTCCTCAAATAAGGTGCCCGTTTTTTTAAAAATGGGGGCTTCTCTTGAGGATATGAAACCGGTGCTTGAAGAAAATAGCCTGTTTACTGCGACCG